>JBMOIG010000124.1:0-12681 GCA_049317445.1 Myxococcota bacterium
TCGGGTAAGTTCCGACCTGCACGAATGGCGTAACGACTTCCCCACTGTCTCCTGGATGGACTCAGCGAAATTGGAATATCGGTGCAGATACCGATTACCCGCAACTAGACGGAAAGACCCCGTGAACCTTTACTGTAACTTGACAGTGGGTTCCGGTCTGGTTTGTGTAGGATAGGTGGGAGACGTTGAAGCCGGGGCGCTAGTTCCGGTGGAGTCGTCCTTGAAATACCACCCTGACCAGGCTGGGATCCTAACTTGGCGCGAATCCCGTGCGAGGACACTGTCTGGTGGGCAGTTTGACTGGGGCGGTCACCTCCAAAAGAGTAACGGAGGTGCGCGAAGGTTCCCTCAGACTGATTGGAAACCAGTCGTAGAGTGCAAAGGCAAAAGGGAGCTTGACTGCGAGACCGACGGGTCGAGCAGGTGCGAAAGCAGGTCTTAGTGATCCGGCGGTCCCGTGTGGAAGGGCCGTCGCTCAACGGATAAAAGGTACTCCGGGGATAACAGGCTGATCACGCCCAAGAGTTCACATCGACGGCGTGGTTTGGCACCTCGATGTCGGCTCATCGCATCCTGGGGCTGGAGCAGGTCCCAAGGGTTTGGCTGTTCGCCAATTAAAGCGGTACGCGAGCTGGGTTCAGAACGTCGTGAGACAGTTTGGTCCCTATCTGTTGCGGGCGTAAGATACTTGAGAGGAGCTGATCCTAGTACGAGAGGACCGGATTGGACGCACCTCTGGTGTACCGGTTGTCACGCCAGTGGCACCGCCGGGTAGCTATGTGCGGCATGGATAACCGCTGAAAGCATCTAAGTGGGAAACCAGCCTCAAGATGAAGTATCTTTGGCCTAGCCATAAGACCCCTTGAAGACTACGAGGTTGATAGGCTGCAGGTGTAAGGAAACTAGCCGAGCAGTACTAATAGGTCGAAGGCTTGTCGCCGTATTGGCATAATGTCGTCCTCGTGGCTGCAGCGTAGACGCGCAGCGAGACGAGCGTGCGTCGTGAGAGTTGTTGTGCTTCCCGGATATCACAATTTCCGGTGACCATAGCGGAGAGGTTCCACCCGATTACATTCCGAACTCGGAAGTTAAGCTCTCCAGCGCCGATGGTACTTGAGGGGAGACCCTCTGGGAGAGTAGGACGTTGCCGGAATCTACGAAGCAAAGCCCCGGGCTGCGAAAGCAGCCCGGGGCTTTGTTGTTTTTTGGTCGCTGAACGGTACACAAGCAGTCCTGTCTACTGCGCGTTGTCCGCCTGTGCCGGCGGTTGGCCGTCAGAAGCGACGATGGCTTCGACAAGGCAGGTTGCGGCGAACTTGGGCGACCTTCTCAGGCTCGAGCCATGCGGTCGCGAAGCCTTCGCCGTCGGACACGCGCGCGATGACGTGGCCCCATGGGTCGATGATCATGGAGTGGCCATAGGAGTGGCGTGTGCCCCCGTGGGGTCCCCACTGGCCTGGAGCAATCACGTAGCACTGGTTCTCGATGGCGCGCGCGCGGAGAAGGACCTCCCAGTGGTCCTTTCCGGTCATCAGCGTGAAGGCCGCGGGGACCATGAGAACTTCGGCGTCTTGGTCCTGAAGCTTTCGGTACAGCTCAGGAAAGCGCATGTCGTAGCAGATGGACAGACCGAAACGCGTCCCCAGGAGGCTTGCGACTACGGCGTCGGAGCCTGGGCGGATGTGGTCGGATTCCTTGATGGTGACCTGGCCCGGGATGTCGATGTCGAAGAGGTGAATCTTCTCGTATCGAGCGACGACCACGCCATGGGGGTCGAGCAGCAGCGACGTGTTGAAGACGCGCTGCGGGTCGTCGCTTTCTTGGGGGAAGCTGCCGACCAGGACGGCGGCGTGGAGCTCGCGGGCAAGGTGGGCGAAGTAGGTCGCCGTGCGGCCTTCGAGGGGCTCGGCGTAGGTCTCGGTCGACTGGAAACGCAGATAGGACGCGTTCTCTGGAAAGGCCAGCAGTTGGGCTCCATCGGCGCGGGCGGCTCTGGCCAGTTCAGCCGCCCGTGCGAGATTGCGCTCCACGTCTTCGGTTGAGCACATCTGGATGACGGCGGCCTTGATTCGCTGCATGGAAGAACTCCGGTCAAGGGGCATAAAGGGCCCAAGTCCGGTACTTTCCGTCAGCCGCATGCGCATGGCAAGCGACATTGACCACCGTTGATCTGGGGCGTACTGTTTGATGTCCCATCAGCAGAGGAAGACAGCATGATGACGAGAATTGAGCGGATCCACGGCAGAGAAGTCTTGGATTCTCGCGGGAATCCGACGGTGGAGGTGGAGGTGTTCTTGAAGGGGGGCGCTACAGGACGTGCGATGGTGCCCTCGGGCGCATCGACCGGTTCCCACGAAGCGCTGGAGATGCGCGACAAGGATGACCGTTACCTGGGCAGGGGCGTGCTGAAGGCGGTCGGTCATGTGCGCGATGTCATCGCGCCTGCGCTGGTGGGTAGAGACGCCGCGGGGCAGAGAGCGGTTGACGAGTTCTTGCTGAGTCTGGATGGCACAGAGAACAAGCGCGTGTTGGGGGCGAACGCGATTCTTGGCGTCTCACTGGCGGTGGCGCGGGCGGCGGCCAATGCCTATCAGCTGCCGCTTTATCGTTACCTTGGGGGCGCGAAGGCTCGGGTCTTGCCGGTTCCGCTGATGAACCTGATCAACGGTGGCGCACACGCGGCCGGTGGTCTGGACATTCAGGAGTTCATGGTGGTGCCGGTGGGGTTCCGCAGGTTCGCGGATGCCCTGCGTGCGGGCGCGGAGACGTTTCACCACCTCAAGAAGATCCTCGCGACTCGCAAGTTGCCGACGACGGTGGGGGACGAGGGCGGGTTTGCGCCGGCACTTTCCAGCAACGCAGAGGCGCTGGAGCTGCTGACCGATGCGATCTTGGCGGCTGGGTACAAGCCTGGCGAGCAGATCGCGTTAGCTCTCGATGTCGCCTCGACGGAGCTATTCGACGCAGAGACAGGGCTCTACACGTTGGCCAGCGAGCACAGGCAGATGGACTCGAACGCCTTTGCGGCCTATCTGGCGAGCTTGGCTGAGAAGTACCCCGTCATCTCGATTGAGGACGGCATGGCTGAGGACGACTGGGCGGGTTGGGCGGAGCTCACGCGGCTGGCCGGACACAAGATCCAGTTGGTGGGGGACGACCTGTTTGTGACGAACCCGAAGCGGCTGCAGCGCGGTATCGACGAGAACATCGCCAATGCGATCCTCATCAAGGTCAACCAGATTGGCAGCTTGACCGAGACGCTGGACTGCATCGAGATGGCGCAGGCGGCCGGGTTCAACACGGTGATTTCGCACCGCTCGGGCGAGACCGAGGACTCGACGATCGCGGACCTTGCGGTCGCGACCGGCGCCGGGCAAATCAAGACAGGGTCTTTGTCGCGCGGCGAGCGGACAGCGAAGTACAATCAGCTGCTGCGAATCGAGGAGGCGCTTGGTTCGGCCGCCACGTATCCCGGTCTCGCTGCCCTGCGTTGAGGTCAACATGAGTCGTCGCCGCGTACTTTCCGACGGTTTTGCGTGCGTTCTGGTCGCCGCGGGCTTGACGTTGGCGGGCTGTGGACGCGGCTCGGCGAACGGTACAGCTGCGGCTGAGAAGCGCGCGTCCACCGTGCTGGATTCCGTTGGAGAGGCACGACTGGCCGCGGCCTACCACGGCATCCGCTGCGCGTTGGTCGGTGGTACTGCGGTTCCGGACGGGCTTTACCGACAGTTCGGCTTCCCCGACGCTGCAGCCTATCTGGACGCCTTTCGCGCTCATGCGGCTGTTCGGCCTGAGTGGGCCAAAGCAACAGTCGCAGCTTCTTACGCTGCGTCCTGTACAGGAGCCGGGGCCGGGCTGCCTGTTGCCACGACGGCCACCAGCCAACCCGTTCCCTGATCTTCGCCGGTACGGCGCGAGATTGTCCGAGCGGGGCTTGCCAGCGGCGCCGCTTCCCACTAGGTGTACTGGCCATCGGCCACCACAGGCCGGGTTCTACCGCACTGGAGCGACATGACAGCCACCCGTCACCACCTGAGCCTGTTGGCAATCGTCTGCGCGATCGTCGGGTTTGCGGCCGCCTGCGCCCCCGCTGTAGGGGATGCCTGCGCGAACGACACGGAGTGCGGCACAGGACTGACGTGCGATCTCGCGACTCCGTCCGGGTACTGCACCATGACTCCCTGTCGCGCAGGTGAGTGTCCAGCGGAGGCTGTCTGCGTCGACTTCGGCGCCGGGGGGGCCTGGTGCATGCGCAGCTGCCAGCAAGATGGCGACTGTCGGGAAGGACTGGTGTGTCGCAGCGACCTGAAGGGAACCGCCGCGGACCTGGAGGGCAAGCCTTTCTGCGGGATGAAGCCGTGACTTTGAGGGTCCTTGCCGGACCCCGCTTGCCCCTCCCTCAAATTCGCGTATACAGTTGAGTCTCCGCGGCAGACACCGCGGGCCGGCGAGCCCCATGACCTCTGCAGCGCACCCGCCCGCGTTCCAGCTCAAGTTCTGGGGAGTCCGGGGCAGTATCCCTGCGCCCGGGCCCACCACCGTACGGTATGGCGGCAACACCACCTGCATCGACGTGCGCTGCGGCGACATGCGGCTGGCCATCGACGGCGGCACCGGCGCGCGGGCCTTCGGAGACGAGCTTGCGCGAACCGGGAATCCCGTCGATCTGACGTTCCTGATGACGCACCTGCACTTGGACCATGTGCAGGGGTTCCCGTTCTTCGCGCCGTTCTTGATGTCTGGACACCGGCTGCGGATCTACTCTGCCCTGCACAACCATGCGGGTGTAGAGGACGTCTTGCGGCAGCTGCTGGCCCAGCCTGCGTTTCCCATCAGCATGGAGGAGTTGCGGGCGGACATCTCGTTTCTGCGGTTGACGCCCGGCGACACGCTGCGCTTCGGTGACGTGACCGTGAAGACGACTTCGTTGCATCACCCCGGTGGCGTGGTGGGCTATCGGTTCGAGTTCGATGGGCGCGTGTACGCTCACTGCTCGGACTGGGAGCACCCGGCCGATGGCAGTCTCGACCCGGCGATCATCGAGCTGATTCGCGGTGCAGACCTCTGCAGCATCGACTCGACCTATACCGAAGACGAGTACAACGGCGTGCGCGGTCCGTCGCGTCGTGGTTGGGGGCACGCGACCCACGAGGCGGCCCTGAGGCACAGCGATGCGGCTGGCGTGAAGCGGCTGCTGCTGTTCCACCACGAGCCCGCGCGCACCGATGACGACTTGGACGCCATCGCAGCCCGGCTTCTGGCCGGTCGTGACGACGTCACGATCGTGCGCGAAGGGATGCAAGTCGACGTGTAGCGGACGGTCGGCGACCTGTCAGCGCAACAGCTCCAATGCCATCTCGAATTTGTTGAAGGGCGGCATCAGGTAAGCCCCGGCGACCTGCGAGCGGATCTGCTCCAGAAACTCGCGGCCGATGGCCACACCCTCTTGAGGCCCCTGGTCGCCCGCGCGGAGCATCCGGTCGCGCACCGACTGCGGGATGGCCATGCCCGGCACTTCGTGGTGGATGAAGTGGGCGTGGCGGGCGTTGCGCAGTGGCAGAACGCCTACGATCAGGGGGACTGTCGGACGGGCGAGTTCGACGAATCGCTCGAGGTCAGCGACGTCGTACAGCGGTTGGGTCAGGGCGTACTGAGCGCCCGCATCGACCTTGGCGTGGAAGCGGGCGATCTCGAGCGGCAGGTCCACCGCGGTTGGATTGACGGCACATGACAGATGGAAATCGCTTTGGAACGACAGGGTCTTGCCGTTGGCGTCCTCTCCCCGGTTCAGGCGGGACAGCGTCTGCAGCAAGCCGATCGAGTCGACTTCGAACACGCCCTTGGCTCCCGGATAGTCCCCCAAGGACGGTGGGTCACCGGTTACACACAACACGTGGTGCAGGCCCAGTGCGTGGGCGCCCATCGCTTCTCCCAGCAGTCCCAACAGGTTGCGGTCGCGGCAGGAGAGGTGAAGCAGGATCTCGACGACGACCTGCTGGCGAATCAAGACGGCCAGCGCGAGCGGACTCATGCGGGCGGTCGCGAGTGGCGAGTCGGCGATGTTGATCGCGTCGACACCCGCCTGTCGGCACGCCACCGCGCCGAGGACCAGCCGTTCTGCATCGACGCCGCGGGGGGGATCCAACTCCACGCTGATGACGAATTCCCCAGCAGCGAGCTTGCGTTCGAAGTCCGATTGACCCGAGGTCGAGGGGGATGTCGGCGCGTCTGTCGGGCGGTCGATCGCCTCGATCGACACGTATCGCGCGTGCGGTGGGCGAGGAGCGCGGATCCCGATGGCCTCAGCCATGCGAGCGATGTGCTCGGGGCGGGTCCCGCAGCAGCCACCGACGGCGCGGATGCCTTGGTCCACGACCCGCAGGGCCCACTCAGCAAAGTAGTCCGGACTCGCAACGTAGACGTAGCGGCCGTCGACCAAACGGGGCAGGCCTGCATTGGGGCTGGCGACCACCCTTGCCCCCGGCACCTGCAACATCCGCTCCAGTACGCTGTCGAGGCCCTGAGGACCCGTCGAGCAGTTGGCGCCTACCGCTGCCGCTCCGGCAGCCAGCATGACGCGGGCGACCTCTTCAGGCTTGTGGCCGAACAGCGTCTTGCCGTCGTCGGTGAAGGTCGCGCAAGCGATGAACGCCGCGTCGGGCAGTCGGGCGGTCAGAACACCGGCGGCGATCTTCAACTCCTCGAGATCGCTGAATGTTTCGAACAGGAATAGGTCGGGCTCTGCTTGGATCAGGGCGTCTATCTGCTCAGCGAAGACTTCTCGCGCGGCGTCAGGAGTCAGGTGACCGACGGGAGCCAGCGGTTGGCCCAGCGGCCCTACGGTAGCGGCGACGAGCGGGCGATGGGCCGGTGGGCGGGATTGGGCGGCTTCGCGGGCCAGATGGACGGCGGCGTGGTTGATCGCAACGACGCGGTCGCCCAAGTGGCTGCGCTGCAAACGCAATCGATTGGCGCCGAAGGTATTGGTCGACAGCACGCGGGCGCCGGCATCGACATGTTCGCGGTGTACGCGGCGAACGACGTGGGGGTGGGAGAGGCACAGGCCGTCGAACGCACTCTCGAACCCGAAGCCCTGACTGTAGAGCTCGGTCCCCATCGCGCCGTCGAGCACGAGCACGCGGTCGTCGAGCACCTTCTCGAACTGGGAGCGGTTGAGCATGACGACCGGGTCCCTGCGGACGGGCTACTTCCCGCCGGCCATCAACGAGACCAGCCAAGCCATGAACCCGAAGTCGATGTTGTACTTGCCGGAGCCCTTGGCGACTCCACTGGGTCCCGCGGCGCCGACGAGGAGCTGCATCTGCAGGTTGTTGCCAGACTTGCCCGACACTTGGGCGTTGGAGAACGTCACGGCCACGGAGGTCGGCTTGCAGCCTTCGTCCACGGTGCCGTCGCAGTCGTTGTCGATGCCGTCGCAGCCCTCAAAGCCAGGCAGCGTCTCGTCCTTGCAGGCGTCGGAAAGGACACCGGCCACGCAGAGACGTACGCCGGGCTTGCAGATGCCCACCGACACGGTCTTGTCGGGGCCGGTATAGCAAGGGGCGGTCGCGGCGTTGGGCTTGCTGAGGCAGCCGAGGGCGGGATCGCAAGTGTCGTTGGTGCAGACGTTGCTGTCGTCGCAAGCCAGTGGAGTGAGGCCGGCAACGCAGATCGACTTGTTCGTTTGCGGGTCGATGGCGCACGCATCGCCGACGGTGCAGGGGTTACCGTCGGTGCACGAGCCGGCGTAGGCCTTGTTTTGGCACTCGGCCGTCAGCACGTCGCACGCGTCGGTGGTGCAGGGGTTGCCGTCGTCACAGGACTTGGCCTGACCCACGCAAGAACCGGTGGTGCAAACGTCGCCTGAAGTACACGCGTTGGCGT
Source organism: Myxococcota bacterium (assembly GCA_049317445.1). Classification (GTDB taxonomy): domain Bacteria; phylum Myxococcota_A; class UBA9042; order UBA9042; family UBA9042; genus CAJBNH01. Next base: position 7,885 of record JBMOIG010000124.1, read on the forward strand.
CGTCGCAGGCGCCTTGGAAGGGCGTGCTCTTGCAGCTGCCGTCGATCGGATTGCAGACGTCGTTCGTGCACGCGTTGCCGTCGTCGCACGCCTTGTCGTCGGTCTTGTTGTTGCAGTCGTCGTCCTCGCCGTTGCAGGTCTCCACTGTGGCCTTGCCGGCGGTGGAGCACTTGGCGGTTCCCGCGTCGATGCAGGCGACCGTGCCGCCCGCACACGGACCCGCGCCGCATTTCTGGCCTACCGCGAGTGCGGCGCCGTCGATCGGGCTCTTCCAGGTGAAGTCCTCGTCGGTCAGTCCGTCGCAGTCTTGGTCCTTGCCGTCGCAAATTTCGACCTGCGGCGTGGCGGCGTTGCTGCACACGACCTTGCCGTCGGCGCCGCACGACGGCGTGCCGAAGCACTCGCCGATCAGGGTCTGACAGGTGCCGGCCTCGCAAGCTTCAGCGCCGGGGCAGTCTTCCTTCTTGGAGCAGGCACCGCCGCTGCCGGGCGAGAACGCCTTCTGCGAGCACTTTGCCTCGGCGCCCAAGTTGTCCGTCTGGCCGTCGCAGTTGTCGTCTTGCCCGTTGCAGAGCTCTGCTTGCGGGGTCTTGGCGGTGCAGGCCCCGAGGCCCGCTTCACTGCACGCGCGGGACGCCTTGCAGGTTCCGGCGGGGGAGGAGACCGAGCAGCTGGTCGACAGACCGGATGCCTTGGCCCAAGGCGAGCACGGGCACACTGCGGGGTCGTTGCCTGAGGCCTGCTTCAGCTTGCACTGCTTGGTCTTCGCGTTGTCGGTGGGGTCCGTGATTTCGACGCAGCCGTAGCCGTCCGGGCAGCCCTGATCGTCCGCGCAGCCGCTGGCGCAGAAGGTGCCTGCATCGCCGTAGGACACGCAGCGTGCGGCGGCATCCTGAATCTGACAGTCCTTGTGCTGCTGGCAGGGCGCGCAGAGCGACACGTGTTGCGGGACGCAGAGCTTGGGGCCGGTGCCGTTGGCCTGACAGGTCGAACCCTTGGGACACGTACCGTCGGGGCAGGCCTGTGCACATTGGGAGCCGTCGGCCGTCTGCAAGCACTTGCCTGTGGAGCACTCCGTGTCGGCCTTGCACGGACAAGTCGGGCCACCGGGGCAGCCGGCCGTGTCTGAACTGTCGGTTGTGTCGGTTGTATCGGTTGTGTCGGCAGCGTCCGGAGTGATGGTTGAGTCCAGTTCGACGGCGGTGTCCTCGGTGTCGAGGGTCGTCGTGCTATCGGGGTCGGTGGCAGAGTCGAGCTGGATCGAGGGCTCGACGCTTGCGTCCTGACCGCATCCCGTCATCGCGAAAGCGCCGGCGAGGGGAAGGATGAATGCGACGGCAAGCGACAGGGGGCCGGGCCGGACGCAGAGAGAGGGGCGCGCCATCGATTCCTCCAGAACCTCAGGTACCGCGGTCGCGGTCCCTGCCACCTTGCGTTACGACCGGGAAAAGGCCTTCTCCCTTCGCGAATCTGGGCAAAAGGCAGGCCACAGAACGGTACCACCCGGGATCAAGGCGTGTCAATTTGCGGCAGTGGGCGCGTCGCGGAGGCGTAGGCTGCCTTGCGCGGGCCGTGGCGACTTGTGGCGCGCGCACGCAAGCTCTACAACGCCATCGACGCGCGGGATGCGTCGCGGGCGGGGTCGGCATGTCGTCGAGAACGGAGGTCGTCTGGATCATGCTGGGGGTTTCCCTGGTAGTCGCGGGCGGTTGGTGGGCGCTGGCTCCCGCGTCGCCGCCGTCCCTGCCGCTCGATGAGTCCACGGTCGAGGAGTCGCCGGACCCTCCCGACGTGTCGCCCCCGTTGTTCGACGTGTTGCCCCCAGCCCCGCGTGAGCCGGTCGACTTGGGGGCCGGCGAGCCCGTGCAAGTGCCGATGGACGATGGCTCGCGCTTGTCCGCAACGTTGTGGAGGACCGCAGAGCTGGCGCCCGTGCTGGTGATGACGTCGGGAGCCGAGGAGGACCCGGGCGACTGGCTGGAGGTGGCGCGGGTCGTGCGCGCATCGCGTGCCGTGAGCCTGCTGCTGGTGGGGCACGTGGTCGAGGGGGGCAAGGCGAGCCCGGGCGTCGCGTCCGATCCCGTCGCGAGACAAGTGCAGGCGGGGGTTCAACTTCGTGCCGTGTTTCGCTGGCTGGCCCTGCAGGATTTCGCGAACGAGATGCCGTGGGCGGTGCTGGCCTCGCGGGAAGCGGCCGAAGCGGCGATGACCGTCGTCGGCGCAGAGCCCAAGGTGCGGGCGACTGTGCTGCTCTCGCCTGTCGTGGCGGCGCCTGAGGACGACCTGGCGATGTTGGAGCGGCGTCAGGTGTTCGTGGCCTGTGCCGGCGCGGACGCGCTGGGAGATGCGACGGCCCGCGCGCTGGAGGCCAAGCTGCAAAATCGCCATGTGGAACGAAGTGATGGGGCAGCCAAGGGGTTGGAGCTGCTGCAACAACCTCGGGTGAAGGCGAGCTTGGCGGGTTGGCTGTACGCGGCGCTGGGCACACGTCCCTGAGCCTGCCGACAGGTGCGCGTCGCCCGCATCCAAGCTAGACTGCCGCACCCCTACTCGCAGCCCGCAAGCCGCTGCCCACGGAGATCCGTCCATGCTCGACATCAGGCACGTCGCCGCCCATCCCCAGGAAGTCGCCCGCAACTGCGAGATCCGCAACATGCCCGCGGATGTGGAGGCGCTGGTCGCCCTGTATCGTGAGCGCAACGCCAAGCTGACTGAGCTGGAGAACGTGCGCGCCGACTCCAATGCCGTCGCCAAGTCGATGCAGGGCAAGATGACGCCGGAGGAGCGGCAGCAGAAGATCGAGCAGGGGCGCGCGCTCAAGCTGCGTGTCGCGGAACTGGAAGCCGTCGTGGGCGAGATCGACCCGCGGCTGGACACCTGGCTGCGCACGCTGCCGAACCTGACGCACCCTGACGTGCCGGTCGGCAACACCGACGACGACCACCGCGAGCTGCGCAAGGTCGGCACGCCGCGGCCGTTCGATTTCCAGCCCAAGGACCACGTCCAGTTGGGGCAGGATCTCGACCTGATCGACTTCGAAGCCGGCGCGCGGGTGGCCGGGCAGAAGTTCTATTTCCTGAAGAACGAAGCGGTGTTGCTGGATCTCGCCCTGCAGCGGTTTGCCATCGACCGCCTGATGGCCCACGGCTACATGCCCGTCGTCACGCCGGACCTTGCGCGGCCTGACATTCTTGAGGGCATCGGCTTCAATCCCCGCGGTGCCGAGTCGCAGGTCTACAGCATCGCCGGTCACGACTTGTGCTTGGTAGGCACCGCCGAGATCACCATTGGCGGCATGTTGCGCGACACCATCCTGGACCCCGAGAAGCTGCCGATCCGCATCGCCGGGATTTCGCACTGCTTTCGGACCGAGGCGGGCGCCGGTGGCCGGGAGTCCAAGGGGCTGTACCGCGTGCACCAGTTCACCAAGGTCGAGATGTTCATCTTCTGCGGCTCAGGCACGGCGGACGACGGGCGCATGGAGAGCGAGCACTTTCACGACGAGCTGCTGGCGATCGAGGAGGAGCTCTTCACGGCGCTGGAGATCCCGTATCGCGTCATCGACGTGTGCTCAGGCGATCTGGGTGCGCCGGCCTTCCGCAAATTCGACATCGAGGCCTGGATGCCCGGTCGGCAGGGCGGCAGCTACGGCGAGGTGACGTCAACCTCAAACTGCACTGATTACCAGTCGCGGCGGTTGGGCATTCGCGCCTACGGTCCGGACGGTGGCAAACCCCGCGCGGTGCACACGCTCAACGGCACGGCGATCGCGCTGTCACGTGGCATCATCGCGGTGTTGGAGAATCACCAGCAGGCCGACGGATCGATTGCGATCCCCAAGGCGCTGCGACCGTACCTGCCGTTCGAGCAGATCGGACCGAAGTAGCCGCTCTCGCTACACGGGCACCGAGAATTCGCGCAAGGCCGCATTCAGGCTGGTCTTCTGGTCGGTGCTGTCTTTGCGCTTGCCGATGATGAGGGCGCACGGCACCCCGAACTCGCCTGCCGGGAAGCGCTTGTTCCGCACGCCGGGAATGACCACGGATCGCGCGGGGATGCGGCCGCGGAGTTCGACCACCTCGGGACCCGACACGTCCAGAATGGCGGTGGATGCTGTCAGCACGACGTTGGCGCCAATGACCGCCTCCCGTTCGACATGCACGCCCTCAACCAGGATCGCGCGTGAGCCGATAAAGCAGCCGTCCTCGACGATGACCGGTTGCGCTTGGGGGGGTTCCAGCACGCCGCCGATGCCCACGCCGCCCGACAGGTGTACGCGTGCGCCGATCTGCGCGCACGAGCCGACCGTGGCCCAGGTGTCGACCATGGTCCCGGCGCCAACCCAAGCGCCGATGTTGACGTAGCCGGGCATCAGGATCACCCCGGGCTGCAGAAAAGAGCCGTAGCGCGCCGTCCCCGGAGGCACCACGCGCACGCCCGCCGCCTGCAGGTGGTGCTTGAGCGGGATCTTGTCGTGGAACTCGAACGGGCCCACTTCGTGGACCTGCAAAGCAGCGATCGAAAAGTACAGCAGGATCGCTTCCTTGACCCAAGCGTTGACCTGCCAGGTCCCGTCCGCCAACGGCTCAGCCACGCGGACCAGACCACGGTCAAGCGCAGCGATCGTGTCCAGCACGGCTTCGGAGTGGCGCCGGTCGGAAAGCAGGCTGCGATCGCGATAAGCCTCGGACACGAGGCCTGCATGGGAGTGGGGCATCGTGGACCTCCGAAGCGCCGCTTGGGAACGGCTCGGGGCGAGAACTACGGAGCGACGGGCGTGGGGGCCGCCGGAGCCGG
>JBMOIG010000125.1:0-12668 GCA_049317445.1 Myxococcota bacterium
CACCTGCACCGACGGCGACGCGTGCACGCAGGCAGACGACTGCGCCGATGGCAAATGTCTGGGCAGCGCGGTGTCTTGCGACGACAGCAACCCATGCACCGACGATGGCTGCGACTCGGCCGTCGGCTGCACCCACACGCCCAACGCGGTCACCTGCTCGGACGGCGATGCGTGCACGCAGAATGATACGTGCGCGTTGGGAACATGCGGCGGCTCTTCCGTGCAGTGCGCCGACGGCAACCCGTGCACGACCGACGCCTGCGACCCGGGCAACGGCTGCTCACACAGCGCACAAACCGGCGCGTGTGACGACGGCAGTGCCTGCACCGACAGCGACGCATGCACGGACGGCAAGTGCTCGGGCGTGCTGGTGAATTGTGGCGACGACAACCCCTGCACTGACGACGCGTGCGCGGCGGAAACGGGCTGCTCGCACGCCGCCAACGCGGCCGGCTGCAACGACGGCAGCCCCTGTACCCAGGGTGACTCCTGCCAGGGCGGCAAGTGCGACGGGGCGAAGGTCACCTGCGACGACGCCAACCCCTGCACCACCGACACCTGCGCCAAGGAGACCGGCTGCACCTTCGCCGCGAACACCTTGCCGTGCGACGACGGCAGCGCCTGCACGTCGCAAGACGCGTGCTCCGGTGGCGCGTGCACTGGACAGGCCGTGACCTGTAACGACGCCAACCCGTGCACCGACGACGCCTGCCAGACCAAGTCCGGCTGCGTGTTCTCGGCCAACGCCGCGCCCTGCACCGACGGCAACGCCTGCACGGTCGGCGACTTGTGCGGGGCCAAAGCCTGCGGACCCGGCACCCCCAACGCTTGCGACGACAAGAACACTTGCACGACAGATAGTTGCGATGTCTCGACGGGCCAGTGCCTGCACTTGACGCTCGACGGCTGTTCGACCGACCTGTGCAAGGACGACGCCGCTTGTGACGACGGCAACCCGTGCACCATCGACACTTGCAACCCTGCAAAGGGCTGCGGATACGCGTTCGCGACGACGGCGTGCAGCGACGGCAACGCCTGCACGCAAGACGACGCATGCGGCGAGGGCGCGTGCCAAGGCAAGCCGGTCAACTGTCAGGACGGCAACGCGTGCACCGACGACAGCTGCGTCCCCGCCTCGGGTTGCGCCCACGCCGCGAACACCGCCCCGTGCAGCGACGGCGATGCCTGTACCCAGAACGACGGCTGCGCAGGTGGCACTTGCAGCGGCAAGGCGCTCGCTTGCGACGACAGCAATCCGTGCACCGCCGACGCCTGCCAGTCCGGCCAATGCGTCCACCCCGCAGCACCCGGCCCCTGCGACGACGGCAACGCCTGCACCCAGAGCGACGCTTGTGCTGGCGGACAATGCGGCGGCCAGACGGTGCCGTGCAGCGATGGCAACCCGTGCACCGACGACGCGTGCGCGGCAGGCTCGGGCTGCACGCACAAGGCCAACGCCTCCACCTGCGACGACGGCAACGCGTGCACCTCGGGCGACGCGTGCAGCGGCGGCCAGTGCGCGGGCAAGGCGGCCACCTGCAACGACGACAACCCCTGCACCGACGACGCCTGCGCTCTGGCCAGCGGGTGCGTCTATTCGTCCAACGCGGCCGCCTGCAACGACGGCAACGCCTGCACGGCACCCGACGCGTGCGCGGGTGGCAAATGCGGCGGCAAGGCGGTGACCTGCAACGATGACAATGCGTGCACCAACGACGCGTGCGCTTCCGTGTCGGGCTGCCTGTTCACCGCGAATACGGCCGCGTGCGACGACGGCGAGCCCTGCACGGCACAGGACACCTGCTCGGCAGGCAAGTGTGGTGGCAAGGCCGTGGTCTGCAACGACAACAACCCGTGCACCAATGACAGTTGCGTCATGGGCAGCGGCTGCAAGTTCACCAACAATACCGCCTCTTGCAGCGACAGCAACGTGTGCACCACCAAGGACGCGTGCTCGGGCGGCGCGTGCGTGGGCTCCAGCCCCGCGAGCTGCAACGACAACAACCCCTGCACTACCGACGCGTGCGACAAGACGGCAGGCTGCACCCACGACGCCAACACCGCCGCTTGCAACGATGCGAACGCCTGCACGACCCAGGACGTGTGCACAGGGGGCAGCTGCGTCGGTTCAATCCCGCTAGACTGCGACGACAGCAATCCGTGCACGGACGAGCTTTGCAGCAAAGCCAGCGGCTGCCTGCACTTCGCCAACGGCGCCCCGTGCACCGACGGCAGCGTGTGCACGCCCAACGACGTGTGCTCCGGGGGCTCGTGCGTGGGCTCGGGCGCACTGCCCTGCGACGACGCCAACGGCTGCACCGCCGACTCCTGCGACAAGGTGCTGGGCTGCCAGTCCGTTGCCACAGCAGGGTCCTGCTCCGACGGCAACGGTTGCACCGAAAACGACACCTGCGCCTCGGGTTCCTGCTTGGCCGGCCCCTCCAAGAACTGCAACGACAGCGACGACTGCACGACCGATGCGTGTGACGCCAACTCAGGTCAGTGCCTGCACACCGATATCGTGGGCTGTGGCACGCCCACCTGGTCCAAGGTCTACGCGCAGGTCCTGGATCACTGCACCGGCTGCCACGGCAACTCTGGCGGTCTGTCGCTCGGGCCCACGGCCGCGACGGCCTACAGCGCACTCGTGAACCAGCCGGTCACCGCCTCAGGCTGCAAGGCGACGCTGCGCGTGAAGCCCGGCAACGCCCTGCAGAGCTTGCTGTACCTGAAGCTCGCCCCCAACGCGGACTACGGTTGCGGCGGCCCGATGCCCCCTGGTCCCGCCCTGTCGGCTGGCCAGATCCAACTGCTGAAGGGCTGGATCGACGCGGGCGCTCAGCCCTGAGAAGTGCCGCGCCGACGCGCGGCCTGCCGCCCCCGTTCCTCGGTCAGAAGGGGCTTGCATCCGCGTCAGGAAGTCATAGGCTGAACGGGTTGCCGTTGTTGCGTGGCTGACTACCGTCCACGCCCCCCCCCAACCTCGCTTCATGCCAGGTTCCCGGACCGAAGGAGGACGCGTGCGCTCGCTTCTCTTCCCCGGCGCGATCCGTACTTTCCGCCCAGTCCTGCAGCTCGCGCTCGCCGCGATGCTGACCGGGACGCTGGGTGGTTGCGTTGACCGCGACCCGAGTTACGAAGATCCCCTCGACACCGCCAACCTTCTGGAGGTCGGCCAGAAGCTGCTGGTCCTGAACCCGGCGCGTCAGCGCGTCGAGGTGATTGCGGCCAACGGGACGGATGTCCAGACCTCCTCGTTCGGTCTGAAGTCGCACCCGGAGGTCGTGCTGACCAGTGCCGACGGCTCCCGCGTCGTGCTGCTGGATGTCGAGCGGCGCGAACTGGCGCTGCTGACCGTCGACGGCGTGAAGACTTGGCCGCTTCAAGCCGAGTTTACCGGGCTGGCCCTCTCTGACGACGGCAGTCAGGCGGTGCTCTACCACTCCGCCAGCGGTCAGGCCGTGTCGTCGATCGTCAGCACCGACCAGATCGCGCTGGTGGACTTGGCGGCGGCGCCCAGCACCACCAACCCGCGGCTGGCCACGCTGGCGGGTCTGTCCCGCGCGCCGGTGGCCGCCCACATCGGACCCGAGGTCAAGATCGGCGCCATCGCGCACCGACTGGTGTGGGTCGAAGTGCAAAACGCCTTGGGCGTCGCAGACTTCTCGCAAGGCGAAGTGCGTACGACCATGGTGCCGCTCGCCGCCGACCCGACGGCCAACATCCGACCCGCGCGCACGGTCGCGCGCATCGCCACCGGCGGCACTGACCTGTACGTCATCGCCAACGGTTTGGACGACGTGATCCACGTCCGCATCGACCAGTCGGCGCAGGATCTGGGTGTGTCGCTGGACCAGATCGCGTCGGGCAGCGGCCCCGCGGATCTGCACGTGTTCGAGACCAAGGAGGGTCTGCGGGTCTTCACCGTCAACGCCGGCTCGCGCGACGTTGCGCTGCTGGACCCGGCCACGGGCACCAACCTCGCGATTCCGCTGCAATACATCGTCAACAGGATCGTCCCGTACCTTGGCAAGGACGGCCTGCAGCACGCGCTGTTGCTGCGCGGCGACGCGACCGTGTTCACCGCCTACGTCGTCGATCTGGACGATCTGGCCAAGCGCAAGGGCAAGGCGCTGCACCTCGTGACGTTCGACCACGGCATCGGTCAGGTGGTGCAGGCGGGACCGCGCTTCTTCGTGCGCCCGGTCAGTGTCGCCGGTCTGACGGTGCTGGACCCGGACACCCGCAACAAGACGGCCTTCAACGGCGCGGGCGTGGTCGCGGACCTGCGGGTCAGCGGCGACGCGGTGTTCGTGCTGGGCAAGGTCGACGGCCAAAGCCGCCTGTCGCGCATCGATGCGGCCACGCTGCAAGGGTCCAGCCTGACGCTGGGTCACGTGGCGACCCGTCTGACTCGGCTGGGACAGGACGGCATCGCGGTCGCCGGAACCGGCGTGGCGGGGTGGTGGATCGCGGCGTTCCCGACGGGCGTGCTCGATCAGGCGTCAGGCCGCTGGGTCGAGGGCTTCGCGCTTCAGGGCGTGACGGAGGGCTGGTGATGCAGAAATTCCTCACGATCCTCGCGCTTTTGACGACGTCTGTGCCAGCCACGGCATTCGGTCTTGGGCTGGATCTCGAGCTGGGCGGCGCGACCCAGCAGCTGTATGACGACTCGGCCAACACCGTGACGGCCGACCGCTCGTTGGGCGGCGTCGTGCTGCGCGGTGGCGTCTCTGTCACCGACGAGCTGGCGGTGGGTGTCGAGTGGTGGCCGTCCAGTGAGCAGGCGGTGCTTGCCGGTCAGGACACGCTGCTGGATCTGGACACGTTCACCGTGGACGCGCAATACCGTCTGGTCACCAAGGGTTGGGTGCAACCTTACGTGCGCGGCGGCGTGGGGGTCACCTGGACGACGTTCCGGATCGACGATCCAGCGTCTTTCGCTTCCGAGACGTTCGCGCCGCACGGGCTGGCCGCCATCGGTTGTGCGGTGATGATCCCGCGGGAGCTGCCGGATCGCACGCTTGCCGCGTCGTTCGGGCTCAGCGTCGAGCTTGGCTACCAACACGCGCTGGGTCAGGACCTGCTGCTGTCGAACGACCGCACCCGCTCGCCGGACCTCACGGCCGCACCGCTGGACCTCGGCACGTTGACCCTGACCGGCCTACTGGCGCGCGTCGCCGTGGTCGTGCGCCTGTAACAAGGGCTCGGAGGACACCATGCGGTTTCCGTTACCGATCTGGGGGGTTCTGGCGTTGCTGGCCGTCGGCTGCAGCGACAGTTCGATGGAAAACAGCGGTTGGGACTACTACGCGGCTTCCGACACGACCAGCCCGATGGACACCAAGTCCGACACCAACTACGGGGACTCGAGCGGGACGGCCGGCGACACAACCCTGCCGCCCGAGCAAGAGAAAGAGACCGACTTCGGCGCCCCGCAAGGCAGCCCCAACTACGTCTACATCCCTGCCACTGCTGAGGATCGCATCGTTCGCGTCTCCGGAAACTCCCTGTCCGTCCGCCTGATCGACGTCGGCGACCAACCCACCGTCCTTGCCATCATCCCCAACCAGGACGCCGCCGTCGTCATCGACTATGGCTCCAACGAAGTCGCCATCATCCGCTCGACCGAAGCCCAGGACACCGTCGCCTACGTCCCCGTCCTGCCCTACTGCAACGCCTTGGCCATGGACCCCACCGGCAAGTTCGCCGTCGTCTTCTACGACCACGCCCGCGCGCAAACCGGCGACCCCGTTGGCAATTTCCAGTCCGTCACCGTCGTCGACCTCACCACCGGCAAGGAAGTCGGCCTGCGCGTGTCGGTCGGCTTCCGCCCACGCTCCGTCGCCTTCACCGCCGACGGCACCCGCGCCCTTGTCGTCACCGACGACGGCATCAGCGTGCTTGAGCTGGCCAAGCTGACCGACGGCCAGATCGTCGCTCCCATCCCCATCAGCAAAAACCCTTTGGACAAGCCCGCTTCCCGAGAGGTCCTCACCACCAACAACGGCAACTGGGCCATCGTCCGCTCGTCAGGCAAGGCCGGTCTGACCGCCGTGCACCTGCCCACCAAGACCATCGTTGAAATCCCGCTGACCTCTGAGCCCACCGACCTCGACCTCCTGCCCGATGGCTCGGCCGCGCTGGCCATGTTGCGAGAGTCCAAGGAAGTCGCGTTCGTGGCCCTGCCCAAGGACGTCACCGACACCCTGCCCGCCATGGTCGCCTCGACCGGAGAGCTGGTTGCCGGCCTGGCCCGCATCACCGACGACGGCAAGACCGCCGTGCTCTACACCTCGGTCGAAGGCATCGAAGAGATCGCGATTCTCGACATCGCTGAGGGCACCGTCCTGCCCATCCTGCTGCGCAAGACCGTCGACGACGTCCTGCTGGTCCCCGGAGCGCGAAAGGCCATTCTGGTTCACAAGCCAGGCGCCGGACCCGGCAACCCCGACGAGACGGATCAATTCGTCGACAAGAGTCAAGGTTACACGCTGCTGGATCTGGACACGGGCTACACCGCACTGGTCCTGACTTCGGTCAAGCCGCTGGAGATCGGGCTGTCTACCGAGCCACATAAGGCCTGGTTCCTGCTCAAGGATCCCAAGGGACTGGCCCACGTGGTGCAGGAGGCCGACCTCACGTCGTTCCAGTACACCGACCACGAGCTGGGCAGCGCGCCCGAGCACGTGCGTTTCCTCAGCAAGGCCAAGCAGATGGCGATCACCCAGACCCATCCGTCCGGCCGCATCACGTTTGTGCACACCCAGACCGGTCTGGCCAAGACCGTCACCGGCTTCGAGCTCAACGGCCAACTGCCGTAACCCCTTGCCCACCATGGGCTTCGGGGAGGTTGTCATGCGCATCCAGTTCGCCTTCCTGCTCGCCACTTTCCTGCTCGCGTGCGCGGGCTGCGGCTCGGATTCCACCGCGGGCGGCACAGGCTGGTGGCCCAACGAGTCCAACAGCGAGGACGTGTGGACCGGCGCCGAAGACACCGCCTCCGACATATACGCGGGCTACGACAGCGGTCTGCCGCCAGAACAGGAGAAGGAGACCGACTTCGGCGCTCCGCAAGGCAGCCCCAACTACGTCTACATCCCCGCCACTGCTGAGGATCGCATCGTTCGCGTCTCTGGAAACTCCCTGTCCGTGCGCCTGATCGACGTCGGCGACCAGCCCACCGTGCTCGCCGTCATCCCCAACCAGGACGCCGCCGTCGTCATCGACTACGGCTCCAACGAAGTCGCCGTCATCCGCTCGACCGAAGCCCAGGACACCGTCGCCTACGTCCCCGTCCTGCCCTACTGCAACGCCTTGGCCATGGACCCCACCGGCAAGTTCGCCGTCGTCTTCTACGACCACGCCCGCGCGCAAACCGGCGACCCCGTTGGCAATTTCCAGTCCGTCACCGTCGTCGACCTCACCACCGGCAAGGAAGTCGGCCTGCGCGTGTCGGTCGGCTTCCGCCCACGCTCCGTCGCCTTCACCGCCGACGGCACCCGCGCCCTTGTCGTCACCGACGACGGCATCAGCGTGCTTGAGCTGGCCAAGCTGACCGACGGCCAGATCGTCGCTCCCATCCCCATCAGCAAAAACCCTTTGGACAAGCCCGCTTCCCGAGAGGTCCTCACCACCAACAACGGCAACTGGGCCATCGTCCGCTCGTCAGGCAAGGCCGGTCTGACCGCCGTGCACCTGCCCACCAAGACCATCGTTGAAATCCCGCTGACCTCTGAGCCCACCGACCTCGACCTCCTGCCCGATGGCTCGGCCGCGCTGGCCATGTTGCGAGAGTCCAAGGAAGTCGCGTTCGTGGCCCTGCCCAAGGACGTCACCGACACCCTGCCCGCCATGGTCGCCTCGACCGGAGAGCTGGTTGCCGGCCTGGCCCGCATCACCGACGACGGCAAGACCGCCGTGCTCTACACCTCGGTCGAAGGCATCGAAGAGATCGCGATTCTCGACATCGCTGAGGGCACCGTCCTGCCCATCCTGCTGCGCAAGACCGTCGACGACGTCCTGCTGGTCCCCGGAGCGCGAAAGGCCATTCTGGTTCACAAGCCAGGCGCCGGACCCGGCAACCCCGACGAGACGGATCAATTCGTCGACAAGAGTCAAGGTTACACGCTGCTGGATCTGGACACGGGCTACACCGCACTGGTCCTGACTTCGGTCAAGCCGCTGGAGATCGGGCTGTCTACCGAGCCACATAAGGCCTGGTTCCTGCTCAAGGATCCCAAGGGACTGGCCCACGTGGTGCAGGAGGCCGACCTCACGTCGTTCCAGTACACCGACCACGAGCTGGGCAGCGCGCCCGAGCACGTGCGTTTCCTCAGCAAGGCCAAGCAGATGGCGATCACCCAGACCCATCCGTCCGGCCGCATCACGTTTGTGCACACCCAGACCGGTCTGGCCAAGACCGTCACTGGCTTCGAGCTCAACGGCCAGCTGCCGTAGCCCCGTCGCCTGCGCCTCCGGATATCGATCTTCTGGATGAACCGCGAGGTTGCCTCGCCGCGGCGTTTCTCGTTGCGCGCCCGTGTCGATCTGGGCAGACTCGAGTTGACCGGACACACGACCAGCACGGAGCGGCGCCGTCACGGACCGCCCCCACGGCAACGGAGGCGCCATGAATCCCATGGACGTGGTCTTCGAACTCTTCGAGGAACTTCCCCGTCAGGGTCCCGGCAACGCCGAGGCGACGCGCAGGGCGCTGGCTTGCGTGCCCGACCTTCCCGACGACGCTGTTATCCTGGACGCCGGCTGTGGCACCGGCGCGCAGACGCTGGTGCTTGCCCAAGGCACCAAGGGGCGGGTGCTTGCGGTAGACCAGCACGAGTCTTTCGTCGCGAAACTGACCCAGCAAGCCACCGACGCCGGGCTGCATGAGCGGATCCTGCCGCTGCGGGCCGACATGACGCGACTGCCGTTTCCGGAGGGCTGCTTTGACCTCATCTGGTCTGAGGGCGCCATCTACACGATTGGCCTGCGCACCGGTCTGAAGGGCTGGCGGCGCCTACTGAAGCCCAGGGGATCTCTGGTGTTTTCGGAGCTGTCTTGGCTGGTCGACGCGCCTCCGGCTGAGGCCGCTGCGTTCTGGTCCACGGCGTATCCGGCGATGCAGACCGTCGACCGCAACTGCGCGATCGCGTTGGAAGAAGGCTACCGGGTCGTGACCCAGTTCCCGCTGCCGGACGAGGGTTGGTGGCAAGGCTATTACGAGCCGATGCTGGTAAGGTTGCCGGTGCTGCGGGAGCAATACGCTAGCGATCCTGTGGCGTTGCGACTGCTGGCCGACCAGGAGCGGGAGATCGACATCTACCGCCGCTATTCCCAAAGCTTCGGCTACGTGTTCTACGTGCTGCAACGGCAAAACGACCGGGTCTGGCGGACCAGCGGCATCCACCGCCGCGTCGTCGGATTCGAAGAAGCAAACTGATCCTCCTCTGTTGCGACTGCCATCGCCCACCATCTGGGGAAACGCCATGATGACCTTGCACACGAGCCGCCCGGGCTTCTTCGTTCCTCTGGTTCCGACCTTGCTCGCGTGTCTGGCGCTTGCGCCGACTGCGTTTGCAGCTGTGCCTGCGGTGGTTCAAGTCGAGGGTTTGTTGACCAGCACCGGAGGTGGTCCGGCCGCCGACGGCGACTACGACGGCACGTTTCGCTTGTACACCCAGGTCCAAGGCGGCGCGGCCGCATGGTCCGAAGGCCAGAAGCTCGCGGTGAAAGGTGGCTTGTTTGCTGCTCAATTGGGTGGAACTTCGCCACTGGCCGGCGTTCCCTCGGACGCGGGCTTGTGGCTCAGCGTGCAAGTGGGCACCGACCCCGAGCTTCCGCGGCAACGGTTGGCGTCGGCCATCTACGCACTGCGGGCCCAGATGGCCGACGCGCTGCAGTGCTCAGCGTGCGTGACCGAGGCCATGCTCGACCCGAAGTGGCTGGCGACCGTGGCGAAGAAGGGGGACTTGGCCACCGTTGCGACCACGGGCAACTACTCGGATCTCAAGGGAACTCCCGACATGTCCGCCTTTGCCCAAACGTCGTCTCTGGCAACCGTGGCCTCCTCTGGCGCCTATGCCGACCTCGACGGCAAGCCGGACCTGACGGCGTACGCCAAGACGGCCGGTCTGGCCAAGGTCGCGAGCACCGGTGCTTACGCAGACCTGCAAGGCCTGCCCGTGCTGGCCAAGGTCAACACCGCGTGCGGCACAGGTCTGGTCGTCCGGGCGCTGAAGGCCGATGGTTCGCTCGACTGCGTGGCGGCCATCGACCTGCCCAAGGACGGTCTGGACGAGATCTCCAACGGCCTGCTGACGACGCAATTCACCGACGCCACGGCCAGCTCCAACACGCCGGTCGACATTCCCGACAACAACCCGGTCGGCGTGTCCGACAACCTGACGGTGGCGGACTTCGGCGTGGCTCAGGGCGTGACCGTCAGCGTGGACTTGACGAACTCGGACATCTCCAAGCTCAAGGTGGTGTTGTACGACCCGGCCAACGCGGCCTACGTCCTGCATGACAAGTCGGGGTCGGGCACGGTGCTGAAGTCGACTTGGCCGACGTTGACAAAGACGGTGTCGGGCGATCTGGCGTCGTGGATCGGCAAGAACCCCAAGGGCAAGTGGTCGCTTAGCGTCATCGACACAGCGTTTCTGAACAACGCGGTGGACGGCAAGGTGAACGCTTGGAGCGTCTCGATCCAGAGCCTGTCGGACAAGAAGGTCGCGGTCACCGGAGCCTTGCAGTTCCTGGTCGCGACCAGCCACCCGATCCCCTGCAACGTCTCGAACACCGGCGCCGCCTACGTCAACAGCGTCGACAAGGCACTGTACATCTGCAACGGCAAGGACTTCGCCCCGCTGGCCCTGCAGCCGCCGCCGGGCAGCGAAGCCAACCCCGGCAAGTCGTGCCAGGCCATCAAGACCGCCGCACCGACTGCGGCCTCAGGCGTGTACTGGATCCAGCCCAAGACCAAGGCGTTTCAGGCCTATTGCGACCTGTCGACCGCGGGCAAGGGCTGGACGATGCTCCTGAACCTCGACACCTCAGACGGTCACGTGATGTGGTGGGCCAACGACCTGTGGACGAACAACCTGACCAAGGGTGACGTCACCCAAGCGCTGAAGGCAGACTTCAAGAGCGACGCGTACATGGACCTCGACACCGGCGCTGAGATTCTGGTCGTCGTGCACGAGCAGGGCGTCTACAAGGGGTGGAAGCGCTTCAAGCGCAACAGCACCGTCGCGCTGGTGGCCTCGATGGCCGGCGGCGACAACGTGTTGATCGGCAGCGAGGTGCTGGGGGGGGACCTGACCGGCCTCTGGGCTGGCGAGGGGCTTGCGCGGCTGTCGACCAAGCTCTACGCCAACCACTGCGTCAACGAGGGCTCGGCCTGCACCTCGACCTCAAGCGCGGGCAGCTCTGACGGCGACCGCATCGGCTCGAACGAAGGCACGCCCACCGGCAACACCGGAGGTGGCTTGGGCAATTGGCACGACATGGCCTACTGCTGCGCGGGCAAGTCCTATGTCGGCAAGGCGTGCAACGGCAGCGCCTTCCGCACCACGTCGGAGGCTCAGGCAGGCTGGGGCTACGTCGGGCAGAACGGCACCTTCGGCACCGACACGTTCGGCACCGCGACGACCACCCCAAACGACTCCAACTGCGGCAACGCGAACTGGGCCAAGCTGAACGGCGTGGCGTACGACTACGCGATCTTCTTCGGCGGCGAGTAACGGCCCGCTGTCCCCCGTGTTCCTGTCAGGCCCAGCGGTCGATGCTGGCCCGTTTGCGCGCATAGACCTCGCCCAAGCCCAACGCCACCGCCCGGTCGCACAGCTCGACCGCCTTGGTGTACTCGCCGTCATCCACGGCCGCGGCGATGCCTCTCTCGAAGCACCGGATCTCCGGC
This sequence comes from Myxococcota bacterium, assembly GCA_049317445.1. Lineage (GTDB taxonomy): Bacteria > Myxococcota_A > UBA9042 > UBA9042 > UBA9042 > CAJBNH01. The sequence continues at coordinate 11,921 of JBMOIG010000125.1, forward strand.
AGGTACTTGGCGAACGCCCGGTCGGCGTCTTCCTGCGCTTGGGGAATGTAGGCAAGCGCCAACTCGACGGCCTCGCGCAGCCGCGCGTCGTCGCCCACGCGCGCGCAAGCCTCGGCCAGCAGGTCGTAAGTGAAGAACTTGACAGCGTTTGGCAGGCTGTGGTTGCTGGCGATCACCCGCTCCAGATAGCGGCGCGCCGTCTCGGGCCCCTCGCGGTCGGCCTCGGCGTGGCCGTCGAGCAGATCCTCCAGAATGTCCTTGGAACGCTTGCGAACCGGCTCGATACGCTTCATGCAGCCCCACCCGAAATGCCCGTCGTGTCCGGTTCCGACCCGCCCGCTGACCCGCGCTTGGCCCCAGCCGGCCTGACGGCTCCAGCGACAATGGCGACGGCGGCGAGCATCAGCGGCAACATCGCTCCATCCTTGCCAATCTCCATGCACTGCCCGGCCTCTGCGTAGCCCGCGGCCCGCAAGCTCTTGGCGTTGTCTTCGTCCGCGCCTGCCAAGGCTGCATCGACTTGCCCGCGTCCCAGTGACGTCCCAAGCATCCCGACGCCGTAAGGGGTGAACGCCACCGCCAGCGCGACCAACGCCACAAGCCGCCCGACGCGCACGCGCCGCAGGACCAGCACCAGTGCGACCACCGCCAGCAGCAACGCCACGACCGCGCAAGCGACTACGGCCCAGGCCGGCCAACCGCATGACGCAAACCCGTTGAACGACATCGCGGCCATGGGGTCCTCCTC
>JBMOIG010000126.1:0-12666 GCA_049317445.1 Myxococcota bacterium
CTGCTCGAACAGCCAGCGGCCCCACGTGGCTTGGGCGGTGTCGGGGTCGAGGTCAACCGCACACCAGAGAGCCGCGAAGAACTCAGCGTGCACTGCCTCGTCCAGTAGTGCCAACCAAGGAGCAACGGGCTTGGCGTCGTACATCGTCTTCTCCTTGCCGGCTTGTTGCAGTTTGCGCAAGGCCGGCGCCAACACGTCGTCGCGGGCCACGGCCGCGGCCTGAACACGCTGTTCGCCGCATCTGAGTGCGGCTGCCCACAAGTCTGGCTCGGAATGCCTGTTGAATCGCTCAGGAATTTCGATCCAAGCCTCCGCATACCCCTTGCTCTTTCCCTTGTCGCCGGGATCGCGACGCAATACCGACGCAACGAAGAATCGATCGCCGGGGCGCCGTTCGTCGACGGCCAGCGCGCCCGACGTCACCGATCCTGTGCAAAACAGAAGGTCCTTGAGCACCCCATAGCCAAAGCCGTCGCTAGCGGTTGTGCCGTAGCAGGCGACTTCACCCTTTGCCTTCTTCGTCTTTGTGGGCTGCCAAAGGTCGCGACAGAGAACCGCGCCTTCGGCAAACTTCAGGTGCCCCGGTCGGGCTCTCATTGCGACCGTGCTGTCGTCACTGCGAACGAACCGAACACACCGCGGTGCCTCGATGAACATCGGATGCAGGGCACGAAAGGACGGTGCATTGTCCCGCCCCAGCGTCCACGCTAGCGGCTGCCCCCCGCCAGTCGAGAGGCCAAGCAGATAGGCCAACTCATCGATCTTGCTCAGTGCAACCGAGACGTCGCGCCGGAACCGCGAACTCCAATCTCGTCCCGGCGCGTAGGTGCAGTTCACTCGGTCACCGTTGCTGGCGAAAAGACGTGCAGAACCATCGTATTGCACATTGTAGTGCGCGAGACCCTGCAGGGTGACGAGCGCGTAGATCCAGTGTTCGAGCCGCGGCTGAGTTACGGTCGCCGCCTTGATGTCGTGAGATCTGCCGTTGTCGGCAACATCGATTTCGTCCGGCGTGCGGGCAACCTTCTCGTCGCCATCCGGCCAGCCATCGAACGTGCCCGCGCCGACCGAGTACTGCAGGAATGCCGGCTTGTGCAGGTCGGCCACGAATAGGCACCACGGCGCATGCTCTCCGCCGGTCAGTGAGAGCAACCACCTCTTCCAACCGTCTTCGTCCGTGGCGTCCAGCGCCGAAGCGTCCAAGTTCTGCCGCTGCAAAGCCGCAACGGCCAGTTGCACCAAGAAGCGGAACCATGGGCCCTCTTGGTGCGGCCTTGCGTTCGGCCATGTCACCACGCGTGACCCCGCCAGGGCCGCAAGCAATCCCGGGAGGGACAGTACAGACACGTCCCCAGCCGCGCCTTGAGCCGAAAACGCTGGGGTCTCAAGCAGGTCGCCGAACAAGTCGCTGTCAGCCATCATCGACCGCCGTTCCCGGTGCGGGACTGTATTGCCGCAGGCCATAATTGTCGTAGACGAAAGAGGTCTCTGCAAAGCGGAACTGCAATCTACGCCCCGTGACATCGACGTCAACGGGCGCGACGAGTGCGTCCGCGACACGACAACGCACCATCCAGGCCGGCACGCGCAGCGTCTTGACCGCCGCGCCAAATGGCCCGCATGGCGAATCGGTGAAGACTGCCGCAAGATCGTCTGCCCCCAACCGCGTCTTGATCTTGCCGAGCACCTCACCATCGCGAAATGCCACGGCGCGGGAGTCAAAACCCAGCGTGAAGCGCACGCACGCGGCTCTTGCCTGCTGGGCGTCGCACAGTACGCCGCCGAGCGTGGCTTCCCCGTGCCGTCGCCACGCCGCCCCCAACTCCGCCACGATTGCCCGCAACGCCTCAGGATGCGTAGCCAGCTCCACCAACTCCCGATTCATCGCAGGAATCCGCCACATCGGCTTGGCCTCGATCTGCCGCCAGGTCGCCTCGATCACTCGCAGGTCGTCGTACACGCTGCCCAGACCCGCAGGTCCGCGCACCTCGCCCGTCTTCTCACGAATCATCGCGCCCAAGTCGCGGTCCTCGGGCACCAGCACCACGGCACAGGCTTCAGTGTAGCCCTTCGGCCGATCCTTCCGCTCGTGCCGATGCAACCGTCCGATACGTTGCAGCAGGACGTCCACCGGGCAGAGGTCGGTCAGCAGCAGGTCTGCGTCCAAATCCAGGCTCTGCTGAACGGTCTGCGTCGCCACTGCCACGCAGCCCTGCCCACGCAAACTGTCCTTGCCGAAGCCACGTTCGATGGCCTGATCGAGCAGAATTCGATCCTCGCGGGCAAACCGGCTGTGATGCGGTGCGGCGACGTCCCCGATGCGAAACAGCAGGTCCCTCCGATCCGCAAGCTTGGCCTCTACCGCCCGTTGCGTCTCGATGCATGCCGCCACAGTGTTGCGGATGATCAGCACCTTGGCGCCTGCGCGCGCGGCTGTGGCGGCGAGGTCGGCAACGCCATCCGCATCGCCCATCCACGGTAGAGTCACCATCGCCACCGCCTTGCCGGGCCCCTGTTGCGCGATGGGCGAGCCTTGCTTGCCGCTCGTGAACAACGGATACGGCGTGGCGACAGCGACTTGCAGCGATACCTCTGGTCCGGTCGCCGTCAGCTTCCGGCGCATCGCATCGCCCAACGTCGCCGACAGCAGCAGCGCGTGGCCGCCCGCCTTGGTGTGCCACTTCAACACGTGCTGCAGGATCGCGCCCATGTACGCGTCCGAGGCATGGACTTCGTCGACCACCAGCAACTGCCGCAACAGCGCCGTCGCCCGCAAGTGCGCGTGTTCCACCTGCAATGCCGCCAGCAACACCTGATCAATCGTGCCCACCGCGATCGCCGCCGCAAGGTAGCGCTTCGGGCCCTCGGCCGCCCACTTGCGGGCCTTGGCGCCGTTCGGGTCCCGGTCGTTCCATAGCACCTGCCAGTCGTCGAGCTTCTTGCCGTCTGCGTTCTCTCGCTTGCCGACGGCATCGTCGACTTGCAGATAGCCCGGGACCGCAAGCACGACGGGCGGACGGTCTGCCTCTCGTTCGGGGAACATGCGCGCGGTCAGCTTGACCAATCGCTCGTGCAGTTGCGTGGCGGCCGTGCGTGTGGGCAGCGCGAAGTACAGCCCGTCGACCAGACCCGCCTGATGCAACTGCAGGAATCGCAGGTACGCTGCCTCTGTCTTGCCGGAACCGGTTTCGGCCTCGAGGACCTCGACGGTGCCCGGCGCCGGCAGACCGGCGTCACCCACTACTTCCTGCAACGGGCGTGGCAAGTGGGGGTGCAGAAGGGCTGCGATGTCGACCGCCCGGCCATGCAGCGAAGCGCGCGCCGACTCGAGATCCAGGTGCAACGCCGCGACCAATTCCGACGCCTTGCACCGCGCAAAGTCCGCACGGTCGCCGTCCTCGTCACTGAACGTGAAGACCGCACGATCCGAGCCGATCCAATCGGCAAGCATCACCAAACCGGCGAACGCGTGTTGGAATTCGGGCGCCTGCGGCAACGACGGACCCGCGGTGAACGCAACCGGGAACCAGGTACGGCAACACACGGCCAAGCGCTCGATGCCCGCCTTGGGATCGCGGCCTTGCGAGGGCCGCCACAGGACGGGCTGCCACGCCTGCTCCTGACTTGCCGGCCGACCGTGGTGGCTGATGGCGGCGAGCAACAGGCCCCAGCCCGCATCGCCCCAGTCGTCGATGAGGCCGAGAACCGGCGCGATCACCCCATCTTGCTGTTCGATCAGCGCACGCGCCTCGTTGACATGGCCTGCCGTAGGGACATGGCCTGCCTGGAAGGGCATGGTCAGCAAGGCCTTGTTCTGGAATCCATGATTGAACTTGCCCACGTCGTGCAGGGCAGCGAGCACGCCCAATCGGGCGGCAGTCACCTTGTCGAGGTCGGTCCACCCCGCCAGAGTTGCCAACCGCTTGCCGAGCAGCGTCCGGTGCAGCAGCGCCTCGCACACCATCGCGACATCGCAACAATGATCCATCAGCCGCAGCCACGTGCCGGCGGTCGCGTCGAGCTTTCCCCAGAAGTCGGTGGGCGTTCCTTGCACGTACCCTCTCCGATGCGCGTGAATCTGTCGTGGCCAGCATCCCGCGCAGTCTCGAGTGTTCCGCGATTTGCCGACCGCGCGGCAGGCTTGACGCGGTGGCTGGGTGTCGAAGGCCGGCGGTACCTAGCACACCCGCGTCCGGCCGAACAACCGCCCAGGTAGGGGGCCAGTACGCAACCCGACAATCTGTGTCGCATACCAACCCGGAGTGCCAGCCCACGCCCCCCCCGACTCCTTGCCACCAAACGCCGCGCTGAGAAGAAGGCCTCACCCAACCCACACTTGACCGCGACAACCTTCAGGCGCAATTTTCCCCCATCGCATGTCCTTCTGGCCCCGGGTCGTCCGGCGGCAAGGTCGGACCCGCTTGGCGGAGGTGACACGATGAAGCTGTCTCGAATTCTCGCGCTCGTGCTGCTGGGTATCGCTCTTCTGGGTTTCGGTTGCGGCAAGAAGGCGCCGTCTGACCCCGACAAGGCCTTGGTCGCTGTCGTGGACGCCGTCAAGGCGAACAAGCCCGGTGATCTGTGGGTGTTGCTGCCGCCGTCGTATCAGAAGGACGTGCAGGACGTCGCGACCGCCGCCACCACCAAGCTGGACAAGGAACTGTTCGAGCTCGCCGTGCAAGTGATCGACAAGGCCGTCGTGGTGGTGGACAAGCAGGGCGACAAGCTGACCCCGCCCATCACTGCCGACCAGCGCAAGCTGATCAAGGACGGTCACGCAGCGCTGAAGGACTCTGGGCTGCTGGACTACGGCACCGTGTCCAAGCTCGACGTCCCGGCCTTCTTGAAGTCCGGGGGCACCAAGCTGATGGTGTTCGGCATCGAGACGTTCAAGGCCAAGGATGCCAAGGGATACGAAGAGTTCCAGAAGGGTCTGGACAGCATTCAGGTCAAGGTCATCAAGACGGAGGGCGACAAGTCCGAGCTCGAAGTCACGCTGACCGGTCCCGACGGCAAGCCCACGACAGACAAGCTGCAGATGGTCAAGGTCGAGGGATGCTGGCTCCCCGCCGACATGGCCGCCAGCTGGAAGGCCATGCTGCCGACGGTCAAGTCCCAGGTCGACTCCGGCTTGGGCGAGCTGACCAAGAACAAGGCAGACGTCAAGCAAGCGCTGACGGGCCTCCTCGCCATGCTGACCAAGGCCGAGGGCGGCGATCTGACCGGCCTGGACCTGGGTCCGCTGACCGGCATGCTCGACCAAATCAAGTAACCATTCCGCTTTTCATTCTCCACCGCCTCCGGCAGCCGCAGGGCGTGGCCCCGCTGCTCGTTACTGCCCCCGCGTGCAGACACAAGGTGCTCGCGTGAGGGCTGCCGTCGCAATCCTGTGGTCCACAGCAGCCGTCGCGGCGGTCACCTTGGGTGCCGGTGGACCGTGGTGGTCGGGCCTTGTCCTGTTGGGATTCGCGGCCTTGCTGGAGCGCGCCGGGGCGGGCCTGTTGCCTCCGGACATGGACGCGACCGACGGCGCCCCCCGTCTGGCCGGGCGGGTCGTCGTGGGCGCGGCCGCTGCCGTCGTTCTGGGCACGGTCGGCGCGTGGACCCCGCTGGGCACCCGAGGCGGCGGTGGTCTGCTCGTCCTGCTCGCGGTCTGGGGCCACCTCCGCGCGCGCACGCGCGCCGCAGCGGTCTGGCAGTGGCCCGAGGCCGCCACCGCAGCGGTCGGCACCCTCGCGGGCCTGTGGCTGCACGCCGCACAAGGTGCCCGATGGGGCGACCACCTGTGGTTCAACGACCGCTACGGCGACTATGGCAGCCACCTGCACAACGCAGAACTTTTGCGTACTTACGGACTGCCGTTGGTCGAACCCAGCGGCGGCCCCGACACGCCGTGGTCCCCGTTGATGAACACGGGGTTGCCGGCGCTTGCCGCTGTGGTCCGCGACTGGACCGCATTGCCTCCCGCGGCCACTGCGCGCGGGCTGGGTGTCGGCGCGATGGTTTTGCTGGTGCTGGCGGCGGCCTCAACCGCGGTGGCCTGGGGCGCATCGACCGCTCGTGCGCGTTGGGTAGGCGTCGGGGTCCTCGCTTGGGGAGGTCTGGGCTGGTTGCCAGCTGCCATGCCGGCTCTGCTTTCCCACGATCTCGAGGGGTTGCGCGCTGCGGCCACCGACTCTTACGCGAGCGGCCTTGCGACCGGCGCAACCTTCCACAACCTGACCCAAGCTTGGAGCCTCGTGTTCTCGCTGGTCGCCGTCGGCTGGGCGGCGCAGGCGTGGCGCGGCGGCTCCCGGCACCTGCTGGTCGCGTGTGGCGCGGGGATCGGCGTGGGTGCGATGGTCAAACCGGGTCTGGTGGTGGTGTTGGCGCCCGCGATGGTGATCGTGCTGATCGCGCGTCGCCACACCAAGGATCTGCTTTGGTTTCTCGCGGGTCTGGCTCCTCTGCTGCTCTTGCACGCCCTTCCGGCGCTGGTCTGCAACCTGCCGCCTTCGCACCCTTGGGCACTCGTCACTGAGTCGCCCTGGCCTGCGCTCGCGTTCGCCGCCGGGCTGCTGGCGGTGACGGGCCCCGCGTGGCTGGACTGGATGCGCGGGGCGTGGGCGAGACTGCGCTGCGGGCAGAGTGAAGCATCCGATCTCTGGGCACTTTCGCTCGCCGGTGCCGTTCTGTTCGCGGTTCTGTTCCGGGAGGGCGACGAGGCGCGCCGCAGCCACGGCAACGAGCGCTGGCCACTGCTGGGCATGGCGGTGCTGGCACTGCCGATGGCGGCGGGGTTCGTGCAGCTGCCGCAGCGGCGCAGTGTGCGGGTGCTCTGGGCGACCGTGCTTGCCCTGCACCTGCTCGCGGGTGCACTTTACCTCAGACAATACCCAAGGATCGGCCTGCGCTCTTTGCCGCTGGCCGAGACCGACGAGCTCGTGTCGCTGGTCCAGACTGCCCCCGCGGGTCCGGGGCTCGTGCAGCCCGAGGTGGCCTGGCGCGACGTGCGCCCCGACCTTGCGCGGCCCATGCCGTCGTTTGTGGCGCACACGGCGTCGTCAGAGCGTGGGTGGATCGCCTGGCGCGATGGGGCCGTGGCGCTTGAGAACGGCGCCGCCTTGAGGCCGGACGCCCAGACGCTGCTGAACCGGGCGCAGTGGCTGGTGCTGCGTACTGACGCCGTCGCGCTGCAGAAAGCCGCCGCACGTCTGGGGTTTGCCCGCGAGAGCGGCGGCGTCTCGTGGCAGCGCTGGTTGCGACGGCCTTGAGGCCGACCACGCTCGTGGTCAAGCTGGCAGACCTGTTGCAGGGATGCGGCACCCAACCCCGGCACTTTGTGGGGACGTCACGCCCACTTGGCCATCCCGGGTGGCGCCTTTCGCCTGCTGGGTTCATTCTTCCGCGCGAGTGCCGGCCGATGGGTCGGCACCGTCCGCCTGCAACGATTGGCAACTGCCCTGCCTGATTGAGGTTCCCTTGCGCCACGACTGGACCGTCGACGACGTCGCCGCGATCTACCACCTGCCGCTGCTCGAGCTCGTCTTCCGCGCGGCCCAAGTGCACCGCGCCCACCACGATCCCGCAAAGGTGCAGTGTGCGACGCTGCTGTCGATCAAGACCGGCGGCTGCTCTGAGAATTGCGGCTACTGTTCGCAGAGCGCCCACTACAAAACCAGCCTGGAACGCGAGCAGCTGCTCGGCCTCGACACCGTGCTGGACAAGGCGCGCGCCGCCAAGACCGCGGGATCCAGCCGTTTCTGCATGGGCGCAGCTTGGCGGTCGGTCCGCAGCGGCAAGGAATTCGACAACGTGCTGGCGATGGTCCGCGGCGTTGCGGCGCTGGATCTGGAAGTGTGCGTCACGCTTGGCATGTTGACCGACGATCAGGCGCTGGCGCTCAAGGAAGCCGGCCTGACCGCCTACAACCACAACCTCGACACGTCAGAGGCCCACTACCCCAACGTCGTCACGACCCACACGTATCAGGAGCGTCTGGACACGCTGGGCCGCGTCGCCAAGGCCGGCCTGCACGCCTGCTGTGGCGGCATACTGGGTCTGGGCGAGACGGCGCGCGACCGCTGCAGCCTGCTCGCGACCCTTGCGCATCTGGACCCGCATCCCGAGTCCGTGCCGATCAACGTGCTCGTCCCCATCGAGGGCACGCCCCTGTCGGACGCGCCCCCCGTCGACCCGCTGGACGTCGTGCGGTCGGTGGCCACGGCGCGCATCGTGCTGCCCGGCTCGCGGGTGCGCTTGTCGGCCGGCCGCTCGACGCTGTCGGACGAAGCGCAGGCGCTGTGCTTTCTTGCCGGTGCCAACTCGATCTTCCTGGGCGAGCGGCTGCTGACGACCCCTCAGGCCCCGGCCGACGACGACCGCGACCTGCTGGGGCGTCTGGGACTGGTGGGGGCATGACGGCCCACTTGCCAGCCTACCTGCAGCACTTGGCGCAGGGGCTCGCTGCCCGCCGCGACCTCGGTCTGCATCGCACGCTGCAGCCACCTGCGGGTCTGGACCTGTGTTCGAACGACTATCTGGGCTGGGCGACCGATCCCGATCTGGCCGCAGAAGTGGCCGAAGCGATTCGGTTTCACGGAACGGGCGCGGGCTCCTCGCCGCTGGTCCACGGCTTTTCGCCGCTGCAATCCCTTGCCCACGAGGCGCTGGCGGCGTGCGCGGGGCGGCCAGCGGCGCTACTGTATTCTTCCGGGTTTTCAGCCAATTCCGGGCTGCTGCCGGCGATCGCCGAGTCCACCGACACCTTCCTGTCCGACGAGTTGAATCACGCGAGTCTGGTCGCGGGCATGCGCCTGTCGCGCGCGCGCACGCTCGTGTTTCCGCACGGCGACCTCGACGCGCTCGAGACCCTGCTGAAGCAGCCGCGCGCGGGTCGCACGTTCGTGGTGGTCGAGGCGGTGTATTCGATGGACGGCGACTGCGCGGATCTGCAATCGATCTGTGATCTTGCAGACTGCCACGGCGCGCTGGTGGTGGTCGATGAGGCGCACTCGACCGGGCTGTGGGGCGCGCGCGGCTCGGGGCTGGTCGAGGCGCTGGGCCTGACCGGCCGCGTGCTGGCCACCGTGCACACGGGAGGCAAGGCGCTGGGCGTGGGCGGTGCCTGGGTCGCGGCAGAGCGTCCGCTGATCGAGCACCTCGTCAACCACAGCCGCAGCTTCATCTACTCGACCGCGCCCGTCCCCGCGCTGACCGCCGGGCTGCTGGCCGTCCTGCGCCGCTGGTCCCAGCAACCGCAGCGGGTCGTCGACGTGCATCGCAAGACGGCATGGCTGCGAGAGAAACTGTCGACCGCCCAACTGCTGCCCGCCCCGTCACGCGCTGGTGACTCGCCGATCCTGCCGATCCTGCTGGGCGCACCGTCGCGGGCCCTGGCCGTCGCCCAAGCCCTGCAGATTGACGGCTTCGACGTCCGCGCCATCCGCCCGCCGACGGTCCCCGACGGCACTTCGCGCTTGCGGGTGACCGTTCGCGCACCACTGCCCGACGCCGACCTCGCGCACTTTGCCGACCGACTGCTGCACCACGTCAAGGTCTCGACATGAAAGGCATCTTCGTCACCGGCACCGACACCGACGTGGGCAAGACCGTGCTCTCGGCGCTCCTGATGGCCGGCGCAGGTCCCAGCACCGTGTACTGGAAGCCGGTGCAGACCGGGCTGGACGACGACGCGGGCGACACCCTCACCGTGCGACGACTCGCCCGCTTGTCGGACGAGCGCGTGCTGGACGAGGGCCCGCGGTTTGGTCCGCCCGTCTCGCCGCACCACGCCGCCGCGCTGGCCGGACAGCCGATCTCCATGGAAACACTGGCGAACATCGCCGGCCGTCACGACGGCCCCACCCGACGTTTCGTCGTCGAGGGTGCAGGCGGGCTGCTGGTGCCGCTGGGACCGGGGTTGCTGACCTGCGATTTGGTGCGCGCGCTGGGTCTGCCGGTGCTCGTCGCTGCCTCCACGCGGTTGGGCACGATCAACCACACGCTGCTGACGCTGCGCCACCTGGCGACGTTGGGGCTGCCGACGCTGGGCGTGGTGCTGCTGGGTCGACCAGACGCGTCGGCACTGACGGCGCTGGCGGAACACGCCCCGGGCGTGGTGCTGGCCCAAGTCCCGTGGCTGGACCCGCTCGATGCCGAGACGGTCGCTGCTTGGGGCCGTCAGCTGCTGCAAGTCCCTGAGCTGCAAGAGGTCCTGTCGTGACTTCCGCCACCCTCGCCCAACGCGACCGCGCTGCCGTCTGGCACCCGTTCACCCAAGCCGCGACCGCACCTGAGCCACTTGCCGTCGTCGCCGCGCGCGGTGCCTATCTCGAGCTCGCCGACGGTCGCCGGGTGCTGGACGGCATCTCGAGCTGGTGGACCAACCTGCATGGCCACGGCCACCCCCGCATCGCTCAAGCGGTTGCGCGCCAAGTCGAAACCTTGGACCACGTGATCTTCGCGGGTTGCACGCATCCGCCAGCGGTCGAGCTGGCCGAGCGCCTGTTGCTGCGCCTGCCCGACTTCGGCCCCGAGCGCCTGACACGGGTCTTCTACTCCGACGACGGCTCGACCGCTGTCGAGGTCGCGCTGAAGATCGCCTTTCAGTATCAGGCGCAGCGCGGCAAGCCCGACAAGCGCGGCTTCGTCGCCTTCCAGCACGGTTACCACGGCGACACGGTCGGCGCGATGGCGCTGGGCGACCCGGAGGAATACGCAAGTCCGTTCGCCCCCTTGCTGTTCCCCGTGGCCCGCGTGCCCACCGACGACCTGCGGCCGCTGCGCGACCTGCTGTTGAAGGATGCCGACCGGATCGCTGCCGTGGTGCTGGAGCCGATGGTTCAAGGTGCCGGCGGCATGCGGTTCCAGACGCGCGAATTCGTTCGAGGTGTCGCGGACCTGTGCCGTGCCCACGACGTGCTGTTCGTCGCCGACGAGGTGATGACCGGCTTCGGCCGCACCGGCAAGCTGTTCGCCTGCGAGCACGCGGGAGTCACGCCCGATCTGATGTGTCTGGCCAAGGGCCTGACCGGGGGCACGCTGCCACTGGCCGCCACCGTCGCAACCGAGAAGATCTACGAAGCTTTCTTGGGTCCGTCGGCACACACCGCATTCCTGCACGGCCACAGCTTCACGGCCAACCCGGTCGCCTGCGCTGCGGGTCTCGCCAGTCTGGACATCTTCGAACAGGAGGGTGTGCTGGACCGGATCGCCGCGCTGGAGCAGACCCATGCTGCGGAATTGACCGCGCTTTCGTCGCATCCCCAGGTGGCCTCGGTGCGCTGGCTGGGTTCCATCGGCGTGCTGGAGCTGCGCGAGGAAGCGAGCGGCTATTTCGCTGTCGAGCGCGGCCGCAAGTTGGCGCGGGCGTTGCTGAATCGGGGCATCCTGTTGCGACCGCTGGGGCCCGTGGTGTACGCGCTGCCACCCTACGCCACGACACCCGACGAACTGACCCGCCTGTGGCGAACGGTGGGCGAGCTGCTGGACGACGGCCCGACCCGCACGGCCCAAGGACCGCAACAATAGCGACAGCTTGGCGATTTTGAATCTTGACACGCCCCGACGGGCTCCTACCTTTCGCCCGCACGTCCCCGTGCCCGAACCCAGGTGAACCGACCATGCCCGCCTATGACTACCGTTGCCAGTCCTGCGGCCACACGTTCGAGAAGACCCAGCGCATCACGGCCCCCGCAGGCGCCGCGTGCCCCAGCTGCTCCAGCGAAGACTGCACGCGCCTGATCACGGGCGGCACCTTCCACCTCAAAGGCAGCGGCTGGTACCAGTCGGACTACGGCAAGAGCGGCGGCGCCAATTCGTCCAAACCGTCCGAACCCGCAACGTGCGGCGTGGCAGGCGGGTGCTCGTCAGGTACGTGTCCGATGGCCGAGGCGTAAACTACCCGATCGCCGTCAGGCAGCCGTCCGTTTCCTGTGCGGCCGCCTGAACTTCCGCCGCTTGGGGTTCTCGCCCCGCCCAGCGCTCCAGTTCCCCGGCATCGTCGGCGGCAAAGAAGCTGCCGATCCAAGCGAGCATCTCTGCAGTCGTCCTGGCTCGCATCGCCCGCTCCCGCAGCAGTGCGCCGTGGTGAAAGCCCTTGGTCATGCGCGCCAGCAGCTGCTTGATCCGCCCCGGAATCGCGTGCTCTGGCATCTTCTCTGCCATCAGGTCGCGAAACCGCTCCAGCAGCGCCATCCGGTCAGCGTTCGACGGCCGGTGCACCGGTCGACCCGCGATCAGGTCATCGATCTGTCCGAAAATCCAAGGGTTCATGATGGCGGCGCGGCCGATCATCACGCCCGCCACACCCGGCGTCCGCAAGCGCCACAGGGCCTCTTCCGCCGTCGAGACATCGCCCGATCCGACCACCGGCACGTTCACCGCCGCAGCCACTGCCTCGACCACGCCCCAATCGGCCACCCCGGTGTAGAGCTGCACCCGCGTCCGCCCGTGCACCGTCACCATCTGCGCGCCGGCATCGACGACTTTCTTGGCGATCTCGACGGCATTCAGCGAGTCGCTGCTCCACCCGCTGCGGATCTTCACCGTCACCGGCACGTCCACGGCCTTCACCGTCGACTCGACCAGCCGCGCCAGGTGGTCCTCTTGCCGCATCAACTCGGCCCCGCCGCCGCGCTTGACGACCTTGGGCGCCGGACAGCCGCAGTTGATGTCGACCGTCGC
>JBMOIG010000127.1:0-12659 GCA_049317445.1 Myxococcota bacterium
GTTTGCCGACAAGTTCTCGATCGCGCAGATGAATGAGTTCCTGTCGGTGTTCGGCCAATACCGGGCGCTGGTGGCGCCGGACGTGCAAGAGCTGGACGGGCTGGTCGAGTCCGCGCCCATCAAGGGGCCGTGGATTGTCGCAGCGCGAGAGGCGGATGCGACGGTCACGGCGGTCACCAGCCGCGGTTTTGGCCCGGAGCCCTACGCGCAACCCCAGATCGTCAAGATGGATCCGTGGCAGGCGGACCTGTGGCGCAGCATCGACGGCGAGAAGACCGTGCGGCGGCTGGCGGCAAACCTGACCGAGCTGTACGACGGCGACCCGCAGCAGGACTTGGGCCGCGCGGTCGTCTCCATCGCCGGGTGGACGCACTCGTCGCGCCAGCTGACGCGCGTTTTGCTGAAGCCTCGCAGCCAGTTCCAGCGTCTTCCTCCGTATGTCACCAGCACGATGCCCTACGCGCCGCTGTCGGACACGCCGCAGCTGCCGCTTGACCCGCGCACCCGCAACCTCGATGCCTACCACGAAGGCACGATTGCCGACGCCGAGGCGCAGTTCGACGAGCTGGAGACCACGCTGTCGCACCTGTTCAGCGACCCGCATCCCGCTTTGGCAGACCGCACCTATGCCCAGACGTTTGCTGGGGTTGCGCGTGACCGTGGCTGGGTGGCGCCGGACCACGCTCAGGTGGTCGAGGTCGGCGGCGGCACCGGCCGATTCGCGGCGGGCATGGTCGAGAGCCTGAGTGATCTGGCAGGTTTGCACTACAAGGTGATCGAGCTCGCGCCGGCGCTTCAGGCGGCGCAACAGGAGCGACTGGCCCCGTTCGGCGCGCTGGCCGAGTCGGTACGAGGCCACGCGGAGGACCTACAACTTCCCGAATCATCGGTGGATTTTCTGATCTCCAACGAGATGATTGCCGACCTGCGCATGGGCTTCGTCACGCGCGACTCGCTGCAGAAGGGGCGGCCCGACGACGAGACCGATCCGGAAGCCCTTGCCCTGATTCAGCAATACGGACTGGACACGCAACAGGCCCCGGAGCCGGTGCCGGTGCAGGTGGGTGCTACGCGGCTGGTCGAGCGGTTGGCCAAGGTCCTGAAGCCGGGCGGCACGGCGGTGCTGACCGAGTTTGGGGGCGAGAAGCAATTCCCCATCGAGTCCACACAGTTGGAGCACTCCGAGTGGTCGGTGCACTTCGGTCACCTGATGAAGGTCGCGGGCGTGCTGGGCCTGCAGGCGACGCTGGAGCCCCTGCCGGAATTCCTGAGTCTTCGCGGCGATGTCTGGGTGCTGGCGACGACCCGGACGCAGTTCCGCAACCTGCGCCACCTGGTGCGGCTGCACGGCGGCGATCTGCAGAAACGGGCGATGACGCCTGAGCAATTCGCGCTGGCGTGCGGCGGTCACCTGCGCCCCGACAGCATCGAGGGCGTGCAGTTTCGGCCGTGCGGAGAGCGGGTGATGGGTCTGGTACCCAGCGAGTTTCAGGTGTTGGTGCTGCGGCGAGGCTAACAGCCAGCGGCTACAGGGGCGACACGGGCTCAGGCGTCGGCACGCAAGTCTGCGCGGGCTGCTTGTGACCACCGAACAGCAGCCCCAGCGACAGCTGTGCCGCAGAGCCATTCACGCCGAACTCGGTGCCAAAGCCCGCCTGCGAACCCAGCACCAGCCAGCCCAAGCCGACCTCAGGCACCAGCGCAAACTGCCGGGTCACCTGCCACACGAAACCCACCGTCGCGCCTGCGGTCACCAGCTGCGCCGTCTGGCCATAGGTGGACGTGTCCACCGCGATCAGGTCGACCAGCTTGGGCGTCACGGTCACCTGATTGCCCCCGCCCAGGTTCCAGCCAATCAGCAGCGGCAGCGACACCGTGCCGATGTGCAGCGGGGCGTCATTGTCCGATCCGCCCGGCACGTACAGGTACGAGACGCCGGGCTGTAGCGCCAGATCCAACCCCCGATTGTTTTTGGCCTTTCTGAGGGCGATCCGGCTATCGAAAGTGTAGCCCGGCAGCGGCAGCCACAACCGCGCGCCCAAGTCGACCGAGTCCGTCAGGCCTACGCGACCGCCCAGCTCGAGCTGTGGCCCCACGTACGGCTTGCTCCCCCGTCCCACGCGCATCGCCGCCGGTGCGACCACGACCTGCGTTTCGCCCGGGTCAATCGGCCGCGCGGGTCCCAGGGTGGCCATCGAGCACGCGGACAGTGCCGTCACGCCCACCGCGACCGCAAGCAACCCCTTCCAGCGACTGTGCATTCCGTTCATTCGATTGGTCCTCATGTGCGTGGGAGGTGTGCCCTACTGCTGTGACAGGTCCCACTTGGGTCGGCGCCACGAGGCGCGCAGGTCGGCCTCGGTCGCCACGATGGCCGACTTGCTCGACTCGCGCCCATCCAGAAAGGCGACGAAATCCATTTGCCGCGTGGGCGTGCCCGCTTCGGCGTCAAACAGCGCCGCGATGTCGTTCGGTGGCAGCGTCACCCGCCCCAGCACCGTCGTCAGCGGCAGCAACAGCCCGGTGCCTTGCCCTTGGGGACGCAAGTACGCGACGTAAACCAGCTCGCTGCATACAAGCTTGGACTGCGTCAGGAAGTCGAAGTCGAAGTCGTAGGGCTTGCCGTGCTGGGCGAACACCTCTGCCACCGCGCGCGCCTTGTCCAGCGGCGACAGTCTAGGTCGCATCGCCCCCAGATAGTCCGCTTGGGCCGCCTCGTGCAGGCTGCTGAACACCGACCCCTCGCTAATCGCCTCGGCCACGCGGTGCGGGCGACCGTCCTCCGCCAGCTCGACATACGCTGCCCACACTTCGGGTGAGGTCTTCTGCAAGTACGCCGTCAGCCCCCCTGCGCCAAACGCCTGCAACACCTCGGGATCCTGGTCGAAGGCCACCGCCAGCTCGTCCGGCGTGCCCAGATAGAACTCTGCGTGTGGCCAGAAGCCGGGCAACCCCAGATTCGACAGGTACCAGTTGCGTCGCTCGAGCATCACGTCGCCCGGGTCCAGCTGGGTCTGCAGCCAGTCGATCTGTTCCGGCGTGATGAGTGAGTCCGCCTTGGAACGCAGCCGTGTGTCGCCCATCCACTCGGCAATCTTGGTCACGACCACCTGCGACACTTCGTCCAGCTGCGCCTGCGTCACCCCGCCGATCGCGGTCGCCATCAGCCGCGGAATCGCCTTGTCGTACCTCGCCTCAACCTTGTCCGCCGTCTTCAGCGCCTTTTGCCCCAGCGCCAGAAACTCCGCGCTGGCCAGGTCCTTCTTCGTCAGCCCCGCCAACCGCCGCTCCAGCGCAGAGGTCGCCAGCTGCAGCGTCAGCATGGTGTGGGGTCGCGCAGTCTCGCGCAGCACGCGGTCGTACTCGCCCGCGCCGATGCCCCAGTCCAGCGCCGGGTCGTTCATCGCCGTTCGCAGCACCGCGCTTGCCCCCCAGGTCTGCAGGAACTCGAGGTTGGCATCCACCTGCGCGGCCAACGCCATGAGTCCCACCGCCAGCGCCCGGGTCGACTCCTCGGCCGTCGTGCCTGCGTTCTGCCAGCCGTCCAGAAAGCGCCACTGGTAGGACGTCAGTGCCCGGTCGTGGTCCAGGTAGGGCGCCCAAATCGAGAACAGCAGCTGCCGCTCGCTGGCCGTCAGGGCCTCGTCGTCCGGCCGGTCCGCCAGCCCGGACTGCTTCTGCACCAGCAACACGACCAGGTCCACGTCCTTGATCAACTGATTGACGGCCTTGGCGTCGGCCTCGGTTGGCACATGACCTTCGCCTGGCGCACAACCCGACAAGGGCAGGAGCAACGCCACGAGCAAAATGCCACGTCGCAGCAGGGAGTTGAAGTGCATGGTGTGACTCGACTGGGCCGTCAGGAGGGGGAAGGCCTGTCGCGTCTGAGCCGTTCTGTGCCGGAAGGGTGCAAGCAGGCGAGGGAATCGTAGTCCACCCGCGCCAACGTGTCGCGCTACTTCAGCAGGTCGACCTTGGCCAGCGGCTGATTCAGGTCGGCGACGGCGGCAGAGATGACCGCATCGGCAGAGATCGCGTACACGAAGTCGTCCATGAACACGCTGCGTTTGACCCAGCTGTTCGACTGCGTCCACCAGTTGCCGCACGCGCCACTCTGGGTGGTGGTCTGTGGCGGCATGCTGGCCAGACCGCCCAGCTTCTGGAACCCGGCGCCGCTGGTCACGTCGTAGACGAACAGCCCGGAGAACGACATCGTGCTGCCGTAGCTGCCGCCGCCCGCGCTGTCCTCGCAGACCGTGATCGGCAGGCCCAACCAGTGCTTGGGGGCGAAGTAGGTGAAGGCCAAGTGATTGGTGGCGGCGTCACTGGTCGACCCGCGCGTGCCGATGACCTCGGCGAAGTCGATCTTGGGGCTGTTGTAGTCGGTGACGTCGATGACCTGCAGGCGAATGCCCGTGAACCATGCAAAGCTGCCCTGGTCGTCGGCATCGTAGCCAATCGTCAGCAGGTGGTGCTCGTCCAGCAGGTGCATGTAGGTCGAGAAGCCGGGGATCTTCAGCTCGCCCACCAGCTTCGGCGCCTTGGGATCCTTCAGGTCGAACACGAACAGCGGGTCGGTCTTCTTGAACGTCACGACATAGCCCACGTCGCCGTCAAAGCGCACCGACCGGATGTCCTCGGCCGGAGCGATCTTGTCGACCATGCCCAGGACGCCCAGCTGCACGGGACCGTCGGGGATCTGCACCGGAGCCATGGTCGCCAGCGTGCTGTACACATCGGGGCTGGGCAGGTGGCCCGTGGTCGTCGCGATGCGCAGGACGCCGTTCAGCTCGTCCATCGAAAACTGGTTGAGGATCCGCCCCTTGACCGCGCCGCTGCCGACGTAGCTGGTCTGCGTGCCGGTGCCGAACTTGAACTTGTGGACGGTGGTCGCCTCCTGGATGCCCGAGTTCTCTTCGTAGTACCAACCGCCCATCTGGTCGGCTTGGTGGCGAACGGCGATGTACAGCGCGTCCTGGCTGGCGAACACCGCACCGGTCTTGCCCACGACGGTTGTTGCGCCGATGGTCCCCAAGTCGTCGATGGCCATGCTGACCAGCGAGATCAGGCTCTTGCCGTCGCCTTCCTGCGACAGGTAGAAGCCCTTGCAGCCCGCCAGCAACCCCGATTCCTCGACCACGCCACCCGCCGTGTGTCGCAAGTCCTTGATACCCGGCAGGTACTGGGCAATCGTCGAGTCCCCGATCAGGGTGTGGTTCTTCGCCGCCAGCGTGGCAAACATGGCCTCCAACTCGGCGTCGCTGTAGGGGAACTTGGTCTGGTCGCCGCACCACTGCCACGGGTCGGCAAGCTGGGTGGGCCAGAACGACAGGCCGGGCACGGACACCTCGGGGAACACGACCACGGTGTGCACCATGTTGCCGATGCGCCGGGAGTTCAGGTACGAGCCCGAGAACGTCGTCTCGCGCAGGACCTTGGGCTGGGTGCGATCCGTGATGTCAAACACCGTGATCTTGAGCACTTGCCCGTCGCCCGTGAAGTCGCAGTCGTAGCCGTAGGTGCACTCGGTGCCGGTGTTGCCGGGGTACGACATGCCGCCCCAAGCTCCGTACGGCGTGTAGCTGGCGCCGGTTGCGACGGGGCCCAGCGCCGAGTAGACCAGCGCGCGGTCGTTGGCGACGTACAGCTTCTTGGGCGTGCCTTCGACGGGCACTTGCGCGATCCGCGTCATTTCTGCGGCCGGCCACGCCTTGAGGATCTGCAGCTTGCCGTTGGCCACCGCGTAGATGAACTGGTTGTCGTTCTTGACGAAGTCGGCCTCATCCACGCCCGCAACTTGGGTGTTCGTGCTCGACGCCTGGGTCGCCCCGCCGGTGCCGCCGCCCGCGTTCGGACCGGTGCCGTCGTACTCCCACATCATGCAGCCGTTCTTGCTCCATTCCTTTGCGATGGCGAGGTTGTCGGCGATGGCCTTGGTCGCATCGGTTTGGGTCTTGGTCTTCAGCTGGGCAAGGACGTCGTCGCAGCTCTCTGCTTCCGTCAGGGCCGCCAGACTCTGACCATAGACCACGGGAGGCGCCTGCTTGGCCGTCACCGGGTCGCTGTTCGTATCACAGGCCGCCAGAAGCCCAAGGCTCAGCAGCGCAATCCGGGGGGTCAAGCGTGTCATGGGGGCCTCCTCCGGCGGGGAAACGCGCCGGGCACCAGCGTTCGCAGGTCCAGTGTGCAGGGTCCGTGCCAACCTCAAAGTCTTGCAGAAATGACACCTTACATCGCCAAGTCGGACATCCGAGTGTAGACGCATTCAACATGTAGAAAATTTCCACACTCTACTTCACCGTGTGGACCGCCCACCGCAACCGCTTGGCGTCGAACCCCTGAGCCCGGACGGCCGCCAGCGCGGCATCCAGAAGGTCCTGGGGCAGCTGCGGCGTGCGCGAAAGGATCCACAGGTACTCGCGATCGGGGTCCCCCACGACGGCATAGCGGTACTGCGGGTCCAACCCGATGACCCAGTAGTCGCCGAAGAAGGGCCAGAAGAACGTCACTTCCAGCTTAGCGTTGCCGGTGCCCTCGATCACGTTTGCGTAGCCCTCGGCCACCTTCAGCTCGCCGTCCTTGGTGGTGCAGCGGTTGACGACGTCGATGCGGCCGCCCTTGCCTTTCGAGTACGTCGCCGAGATGTCGCGGACGCACTTGCGCGTGAACCGCTGGGGATAGCTGGCGATCTCGTACCACTTGCCGACATAGCGGCCCAGATCGACGGTCGGCACGGTCCTGACCGGACCCGCCACAGCGGGCACTGCAAACAGCAGCAATCCCAACACCATCGAGAGACGCAGCATCGTTTTCTCCGCTTGTGGGGCACCCGATCGCAGGGTCGTCGGCAACGGCCAAACGCCCACTGCCCGACCATCTTCGTCCCGATGCCGCAAGGGGGCAACCCGCCGCCCACGCCCCCCATGCGAGAAAAGCGGAGCCTTTTGGCCCAGAACGTGCTAGCTTCCCGCCCCCCCAAGCGCCGGCCCCCTTCGCCGACCCCATTCGCAAAAAGACCCGCGAGACAGGACCTTCCCCGATGACCGAGACCTTTGCTCCCTCTGAGGCTGCGGCCGAGACCGCAACCGACGACGCCCCCGTGTACACGGGGCCCCGCTTCTCCGATCTGGGCCTGCAGGCTTCGCTGCTCGCTGAGGTCGAGCGCATGGGCTACACCATCCCGACGCCCATCCAAGCCCGCACGATTCCTGCGCTTCTCGCCGGGCGTGACGTGGTCGGCCAGGCGCAGACCGGCACCGGCAAGACGGCCGCGTTTGGCCTGCCGATCCTGCAGAAGCTGGACTTCGAAGACCGCCGCGTGCAAGCGCTGGTGCTGGCGCCGACACGCGAGCTGGCCGTGCAGGTCGCTGAGATGGTAGAGGAATTGGGGCGTCACTTGGGTCCCGTCGGCGTGGTGTCGATCTATGGCGGCGATCCGATCGAGCGCCAGATCCGCCGGTTGCAGGGTCTGGTGCGCGTCGTCGTCGGCACGCCCGGTCGCATCCTGGACCACCTGCGCCGTGGCACGCTGAACCTGGAGGCCGTGAAGATCGCGGTGCTGGACGAAGGCGATGAGATGCTGCGGATGGGCTTTCTCGAAGACGTCGAGACCATCCTGGCCGCCGTGCCAACGCCACGGCAGATGGCCCTGTTCTCTGCCACCATGCCCGATGAGATCGCGTCCGTCGCCCGGCGCCACCTGACGGATCCAGAGACGATCTCGGTGGAAGCGCGGGCACTTACGGTCGAGAACATCGAGCAGCAGTACATGATCGTCGAGCCCCACCAGCGGCTCGAGGCGCTGGCCCGGTTGCTCGCCACCGAAGATGCCCAGGCGGCGCTGGTGTTCGCGCGGACCCGTGCCGGCTGCGCAGAGCTTGCCGAGCTGCTCGATTCCCGCGGCATCCCCAGCGAAGCGATGCACGGCGATCTGGCCCAAATCGCGCGGCAAAGCGTGCTGCGACGGCTGAAGAACGGCCAGTTGCGCATCCTGGTGGCCACCGACGTCGCGGCGCGCGGTCTGGACATCGGCCACGTCGACCTCGTCGTGAACATGGAATTCCCCCAAGATCCCTCCACCTACGTGCACCGCATCGGCCGCACCGCGCGCGCCGGACGCCACGGTCGGTCGGTACTGCTGGTCACCCGGCGCGAGGAGCGACGGCTGCGCGATCTCGAGCGCTTCATCGGCCAGCGCATGACGTGGCGCCAAGTGCCGACGGCCTTCGAGGTCCAAGCCGCCCGCATGCAGCGGTTTGCCCAGGTTGTGAAGAAGGCCTTGGCCAGCCAGGAGATCCAGCACTTCAAACCGCTGGTGCAAGAGCTGTTGGCCGATACGCCGCCGGCTGAGCTCGCCGCGGCCTTGGTGCGTCTGGCCTGGGGTGACCGCCCGCTGCCGATCGAGGCCCCGGAGACCGCTCCGGTGCAGGGCCCCGTCCAGCCGCCGGCACTGAACGGACCTGAGAAGCGGCAGGCCGCGCGCCGCGACCACCCCGTCGCTGCCGACGGTGCCGAGCGACCGGCGCGCCGAGAACACCCCGTCGATGCGGCGGGTTCCGAGCGGCCGGTGCGCCCTGAGCGCACGCCCCGCCCGCCGCGCGCCGTGCCTGCCGATGCGCCTGAGCTGGCGCCGGCCGACAACACCGGCTTCGAGTCGCCGCGCCGCCCGCGCATCCCTGCCGGTGCCTCGCGCTTGGGCACCGACTCGACCCGCGTCGTGCTGTCCTTCGGCGTCGGTCGCCGCAACGGTGTGGAACCCCGCGACATCGTGGGCGCCATCGCCAACGAGGCCGCCGTCCCCGGCAGCACGGTCGGTGCGATTGAGATCCGTGGCAACTACACGCTGGTCGAGGTCGGGTCGGACGTCGCGCCCAAGGTTGTCGAGCGGATGCGCAAGGCCATGTTGTGCGGTCGCTATTTGCAGCCGCGTGTGGCCCCGCCCGAGCTGCTGGCCGCGGTCGAGCCGTCCGACCGCGCCCCGCGCGACGAAGGTCGGCCGCCCCGCGACGATGCCCGCCCACCGCGTTCTGACGCCCGCCCGCCGCGCATGGACACGCGTCCGCCGCATTCGGATGCTCGTCCCGCGTCCCGCTTCGACAGCCGGCCGCCCGCCCGTCCGTCGCGCCCGGACACCCGCACGCCGCAGCGCCCCGACAACCGTTTCCCCAGGCCCGACGCGCGGTCGCAAGGTCCGGCAGCCCGTCCCGCACGCCCCGACACCCGTCCGCCGCGCGCCGACGCACGTCCTCCCCGCGCCGAAGCTCCCCCGGCACCTGCGCCCGTGGCGATCAAAGGGCCCAAGGCCGTGCCGGTCAAGGAGCCCAAGGCCGTGACCCCGGCTCCGATTCCGGTCGCTGCGGCCCCGAAGAAGGCGCGCGCGGCTGCCAAGCCGGTCGACGCAGCAGCCAAGGCACCCGCGGCCGCAAAGCCCAAGGCTGCGCCCAAGGTTGCCGCGGTGGCAAAGCCGAAGGCAGCGCCCAAGGTTGCGGCTGCGGTCAAGGCAGATGCGGCGCCGAAGAAGCGCGCCCCGGCCAAGGTGGCGACGACCGAGCCCAAGAAGGCTCCGGCTCGCAAGGTAAAGCCCAAGGCAGAAGCATGAGTGGGTGACGCGAGGGCGACCCGCTGCAAGGTCACACCCTCAGGACTTCCCCAAGGGGGAGTCGATGCAACAAAACACAACCAGTTGCCAATCAAGGCGTTACGGTCTGGACGCCAGGTGCGGCGTGGTCTCGTGTCAAGCGACGCGGTCCCCGCCCCCGCGATCCTGGTTCGGCCCGGTCTGCATCTGGCTCGCCATCGGTGCGGACCAGTCGGCGCGTCCGAATTCGCTGGACAACAGCCAGACGTCTCGCTGGCCAACGGCATCCGCATCCGCGGAACCAGTCTCCGCTTGCCTATCCCGCCCAATCGGAGTACCAGCGGGGTCCAGTGAACTGGGCGCGCTCCTCTTGCGGAAATGGCGAGTGGTGTGTGCCAGCGCCCAGCAGCAAAGAAGGTGGTCCTCGATGCCCTCCCGCAAGTCCGGCGCCCCAACGCAAACTCCTGAGTCCACTGCCTTTGACGCGCTTGCCGAGTCGGCGTTGCCGTTTCCCGTCGTCGGCATCGGCGCTTCAGCGGGGGGGCTGGCTGCGTTCGAGGCCTTTTTCTCCGGCATGCCGCTCGACATCGAGCCGGGCATGGCCTTCGTGCTGGTCCAGCACCTGGCGCCTGGCCACAAAAGCCTGCTGAGCGAGATCATTCAGCGCTGTACTCCCATGCAGGTCTCCGAGGTCGAGGATGGCATGGTGGTGCAAAAGAACCGCGTCTACATCATCCCGCCGAGCTGCGACATGACGTTCGCGGGCGGCCGTCTGCAGCTGCACGAGCCCACCGCCACTCGCGGTCTGCGCTTGCCCATCGACCACTTTTTCGGCTCTCTTGCCCAGGACCAGCGCGAGCGGGCCATCGGCATCGTGCTCTCGGGAACGGGCAGCGACGGCGCCCTGGGGGTGAGGACCATCAAGGGTGAAGGCGGCATGGTGATGGTCCAGCGCCCCGACTCTTCTGAGCACAACGGCATGCTGCTCGCTGCGGTCGCCACTTGCTTGGTCGACTACGAATTGCTGCCTGCCGAGATGCCTGCGCGGCTCACGGCCCATGTGAACCGGCTGTACAACCGCCCCCCGACTGCAGAGCCTGCCGGATCGTCGACGGCAGAGGACGGATTGCGGGAGATCTTCATCCTGTTGCGCGACCAGAGCGGCCATGACTTCTCGCAATACAAGGGCGGCACCATCCTGCGTCGTGTCGAGCGGCGTATGGCCGTTCACCAGCTGAAGACGCTGGAGACTTACGTCGAATTCCTGCGCCAGACTCCTGCCGAGGTCCACGCGCTGTTTCGCGATCTGCTGATCGGCGTGACCAGCTTCTTTCGAGATCCTGAAGCCTTTCGGGCGCTTGAGGAGCAGGTCCTCCCAGCCCTATTTGCCGGCAAGGCGCCTGGTTCGGTGGTTCGGGTCTGGTCGACGGGTTGCTCGACGGGCGAGGAGGCGTATTCGGTCGCCATTCTTCTGCAAGAGCGGCTGGAGACCTTGCGGCAAGGCTTCAAGCTGCAGGTCTTTGCCACCGACATCGACGGCCACGCGATTGCGACGGCGCGGGCAGGTGAGTATCCGGCCAGCAGCGTCGCCGACCTCTCCCCCGAAAGGCGTTCGCGCTTCTTCACACCTGAGCAGGGCGGTGCGGTGTATCGCGTTCACAAGAGCCTGCGAGACTTGTTGGTATTCTCCGAGCACGACCTGATCAAGGACCCGCCGTTCTCGAAGCTCGACCTGATCTGCTGCCGGAACCTGTTGATCTACATGGGTAACGAGCTGCAGAGGAAGGTCATTCCCCTCTTCCACTACGCCCTGTCCTCGGGGGGCTGGTTGTTTCTGGGCTCATCCGAAACGATCGGCGACTTCACGGACCTGTTTTCGGTTCGAGACCGCAAGCACAAGCAATACCAGCGGAAAGATTCGCTGCAGAGTGCGCGCCGACTGCCCGTGACCAGTCCGCTTTCCCCTGCGACGCCAACGGGACTGACCCCGTGGCCGCTGGCCAAGCGAACCAAGCACGGAATGCCACCGCTGCGCGAGCTGACTGAGCAGACGCTGCTCAAGCTGGTGGCGCCTGCCGCTGTTTTGGTCAATGACGGCGGCGACATCCTGTACCTCCACGGCCGCACGGGGCTGTACCTCGAGCCTTCACCGGGCGAGGCGGGGGTGAACAACATCCTGAAGATGGCGCGTGAGGGACTCAGGCAGAAGCTGATCACCGCCCTGCGCGACGTCAAGGCGACTGCGACCCCCGTGCACGAGCGGAGTCTTCGGGTCAGGACGAACGGGGACTTCACCAAGGTCGACGTCAGCGTGTACCCGGTACAGTCCACGGGTGAGTCCGTGCGGAGTGTGTCTTTGTACCTCGTGGTGATGAGGCAAGCGGAGAAGGTCGACCGCGGCTCGACTCGAAAGGCGAGCGCAGATGCCGCGGCCGACAAGGCGCACGCGACCGCCGATGCCGACGAGTCTCACGTGATGGCGCTGTTGAGCGAATTGCAGAGCAAGGAAGAGTACTTGCAGGCGACCAACGAAGAGCTCGAGACCTCCAACGAGGAGCTGCGGTCAGCGAGCGAGGAGATGCAGTCGGTCAACGAGGAGCTGCAGGCCACCAACGAAGAGCTGGAAACCTCGAAGGAAGAGACGCAGTCGGTCAACGAGGAACTGACGACAGTCAACGCCGAGCTTCAGGTCAAGGTGGCAGAGCTGTCAATGGCGAACAATGACATGAACAACCTGCTGGCCGGAACCGGTGTCGGCACGGTGTTTGTGGACCATCAGCTGCGCATCCTTCGCTTCACCCCGGCCGCTGCCGATATCCTCAACCTGATTCGCGGCGACATCGGGCGGCCGATTGGCCATGTCGTCTCCAATCTGGTGGGGTACTACCGGCTGATGCCGGACACACGGGCAGTCCTTGCAAGTCTGGTGCCGAAGGAAATCGAGGTGCAGACCACCGCGGGAACCTGGTTCTCCATGCGGATCCGGCCCTACCGCACCCTCGAGAACGTGATTCAAGGCGCCGTGATCTTCTTCGTCGACATCACCGAGCAGAAGTTGGCCCGTGACACGCTGCGTGAGTCC
>JBMOIG010000128.1:0-12621 GCA_049317445.1 Myxococcota bacterium
AGCGCCGGACCCGCGAACTGATGGCGGCCTGATCCCCTCTGGCGGAACCTCACCCTGCCGCTGCTGAACATGGGGATCTCGCGTCGGCCTCGCGTGCCGCTACCCCCGCAATTCTCGCACCCGCAAGCCCAGTTGATTGAAGCGCAACCGCACCGCGCGCGCCCGGCCGACGTCGCCCAGCAGCCGATCGGCCATCACCGCGAAATCGCCGCCCGACTCCCGAAACAGCTGTTGCAGCACCTGCGTTTCGAGGTCGCGCGCCAGATCGTTCAGGCTCTCGGCCGGCCTGACGAACAGCGTCATCCGGTCGGGGTCGTCGTCGCGCACCAACACGCTGCCGGGGGCCTCCTGCCGAACCGGCACCTGCGCCGTGCTTGCCAGCAGCTGCTGCACCAGACCCGGGTCGACCTGCAGCCGCGTGGACTCCAGCGACAGGCCGCTGCGAATCGCGTCCACCGCCGCAAAGAGCGTAAAGGTCACCAAGTTCTCGAGAACCATCCCCAATTCGCGCATATTGCCCGGCCAAGGGTGCCCCCGCAGCGCGTCCCACGCCGACTGATGCAGCCCCAGCTCCAGCACCCCGTCGGCGGCCTTGGCCCGCAGGTCCGCGCCCATCACGACGACCGTCCTGACGCCCGCCCGCAGGCCCACCGCCCGCGCCACCAGATCGCGCAGCTCGGCGAGTTCAGGGCGTTCCAGCGCCACGTCGGCCAGCCGGCGCACGAAGAACGCCAGGTCGTCCAACCGCTCGCGCAGGGGCGGGATCCGCAAGCGCGACGGCGGCGACAGGCGCATGTACAGGTCGCCGCGAAACCGCCCCAGGGCCACCGCCTGGGCCAGCGGCTCGTTGCTGGCCACCACCACCTTGACGTCGACCGGCACGTCGCGCGTCGAACCGACCGGCTGCACCCGCCCCTCTTGCAGCACCCGCAGCAGCTGCTTCTGCGCGTCGAGCGGGATGTTCTGCACCTCGTCGAGAAACAGCGTGCCCCGGTGCGCCGACTCGAAAGCGCCCTTGCGGTCGGCGACCGAGCCCGTGTACGCCCCCCGCACCGCGCCGAACAGCAGCGCGGGCACCAGATCCGCAGGCACCGCAGCCAGATCCACCGACAGGAACGGCCCCTTGCGCCCGCTGTTCTCGTGCAGAAAGCGTCGCGCCAGATACGACTTGCCGGTGCCCGTCTCGCCCTCGAGGATCACCGGCAGCGCCCCCCGCGCCAACACCGCCAACCGCCTGCGCAAAGCTCGCATGGCAGGCGCACGGCCCCACAGCACGTCGGCCTCTTCCAGCGTCAGGCCGGCCTCTTGCAGCGCGGCGTGGCAGCGGATGCGCAGGGTGTCCAAATCGCCCGCACCCAAGAAGTACGTCATCGACTCGGCCGACACGTCGTGCGAGGCATCGGCCAGCGACAGGTCTTCGAGCGCCGTCAGCAGCACCACCGGCAACCCCGGACAGCGCTTGCGGATCTCGCGCAGGATGGCCACGCCCTGAAACCGACGGGTGCGCTTGGGCGGCGCGGGCGGGTCCAGGGGCAGCAGGCGGTCCTCGAGCACGTCGAACGACACGTCGAGCAGCACGACGTCGACGCGTTTGGCGTGATCCTGCAGGAACGCGAGCGCGGCGGGGCCGTCGGGCAGCTGTCCTTCCGAGCCGAGGGGCGACGGGTCGACCAGCTCGAACTCGGGCAGGTGCGCCGCCACCGCGCGGGCGTAGTCCAGACCGTCGTCGATCACCAGCAGGCGGGGCTTGCGGGGCATGGGACTCCAGACGACGGGCCGGGGCCGGGCGCGCGGCCAATGTCCTCTGCTTGCGGGGGGATGGTCAAGGGTGGGTGGGGTGCCGCAGATCGTTCCGGCGCGTCGCGCGTCCATGTCCAGGGCACTCGGCCGGTCGAAGGGACCCGTCCGCCCGCCCCTACCCCAAGCCAGGAGTTCGCCATGAAGCGTTGGTGGGTCGTGCTGTTGGGCCTGCTGCCCGCCGTGGTTGCGCAGGCGCAAGAGTCGCAGCCGGTGGCGTCGCGCATCCAGAAGGTGACCGTGTACTCGGACCGGGCGCAGGTGACGCGCGTTGCAGCGGTGGATCTGGACGCCTCGGCGTCGGTATGGGCGTTCCCGAGCCTGCCCGGTTGGGTCGACGAGGGGTCAGTGCGCGTGACCCTTCAGCCCGCCGACGTGGGGCAGATCGCCGACGTGCGCGTGCAGCGCGAGTACCTGGCGCGGTCGAACGATGCCGAACTGCGCAAGGCCGAAGCGGCGGCGCAAGAGATCACAAACCAGATCGAGGTGTTGGACGACGAGGTGCGGATCCTGGCGGCTCAGGAGAAGCAGGTCGAGACGATCCGCGCGTTCTCGCTGGAGAAGATCGGCAAGGACTCGGTGATGGGAACGGTGCAGGTCGCGACCTATGGCGAGGTGGTCAAGTTCCTGGGCGACGCGCTGCGGGATCTGGCGACCCGGCGGCGCGCGGTGCAGCAGGCCAAGGCGGTGTTGGAGCCGGAACGGCTGGCGCGGGCACGGCGCGTCGAGGACTTGCGTGGCCTGGGGCAACTGGAGGAAACGACCGTGTTTGTCAGCATCGACGGGCGGCGCAAGACCCAGGCGCGGGTCGAGCTGACGTACATGCTGCCGGGGGCGACGTGGGAACCGGCGCACGAGCTGCGGGTGGCGGGGACCAAGCCGGCTGCGGCGACGCTGGCCTCGTACGCCGTCGTCAGCCAGGCGACGGGCGAGGACTGGGACAACGCCGAGATCGCTTTCTCGACCCAGTCGGCGACCGAGAGCATCCGCATCCCCGAGCTCGAGTCGCTGACGCTGGGCGACACGCAGCCGACGTCGCGCTTCATGGCCAGCCGCACCACGTCGTTCAGCCGCGCGCAGAAGGCCTACGAGGGGCAGAATCGCATGTGGAACCAGCGGCGGTCGACCAAGGTACAGGTGCAGAGCGAGGAGGTGTACGAAGAGAGCTACCACGACATGCAGACGGTGCAGAGCAAGACGGTCGAGGTCTTTCGCACACTGCAGGTCCGCGGCACGACGACGCATTTTCGCGGCGAGGGGCGAGCGACGGTACGAGGCGACGGACGCCCGGCGCGCCTGCGCATCGGCCAGTGCACGCTGACGCCGTCGCAGCGGGTCGTCGCCGCGCCGGAGCAATCGCTGAATGCCGCCCGCATCCTGGAAATGACGAACGCGGGGGGCCAGCCGCTGCTGCCGGGCAAGGTGGCGCTGTTTCAAGAGGGGGCGTTTCTGGGCATGACCGACCTGGGCTTCGTGGCCGAGCAGGAGAAGTTCTCGCTGTTCCTGGCCGTCGCCGACGAGGTCAAGTTGTCGCGCGTGCTGGACAAAACCCGCAGCTCGCTGGTGCGCAAGGCCCGCACGCGCATGGTGGTGTCGTTTGAAGTGGGGGCGGAAAACCTGTCGGACCACGACGTGACGGTGACGCTGGCGGACCGGATCCCGGTGTCGGAGGACAAGGAGATCCGCATCGACCAAGTCAGCGTCGAGCCCGCCGGCGCCCCCGACGACAAGGGGTTGATCACGTGGACGCTGCAGCTCAAGCCGCACGAGAAGCGGTTGTTCCGCATCAGTTATCGCGTCGAATACCCGCCCGCGCTGGTGCTGGAGATGAAGCGCGCCGGGCGGCCGAGTCGCGGGGATTCGCCTGCGCCCGCGGCCGATGCGCCGATTGGCGAGCAGTTGATGGACTTGGAGTCGAATTTCTGAGGCGGGGGGGAATGCCGACGCGCCCTACCCCTCCATCACGTCCTTCTTGCCGTCCGGGCCCTCGAACTCCGCGAACCGATACACCGACATGCCAGAGTCGTTGACCAGCACCTGACAGGCGCCCTGCCGCTCGAGCTCCTCCAGCGCCGCGCGGGCCTGATCGAAGCCCATGCCCAGTGCTGCGGCGACCTCTACGGCGGTGATGCGACCGCCCTCAGCCTCGGCCAGGCGGAACAGGCGGGCGTCCAGCGTCGGCTCGGGCGGCACCAGCACGGCGGCGGCCCGGCCAGCGGTCAGTCGGGCACGTTGCACCAGCAGACCGCCGCCCAACAGGCACAACCCGCCGAGCACAAAGCCGAAGACCGTGTGGTCCGACGTGCCCTTGGCCGTCCCGTCGATCTCGACCGCCACGAACAGCAGGCCCATGACCACGAGGATCCAGCCGAAGATCTTGCCGATGGTTGCCACGTCGCCTCCCTGCCGTTGTCGATGATCAGACGGCCGCATTCGACCACGCTTGCCGGTCGTCGGGCAAGGCTTCCGATTGCGTCCCCTTGCGCCGACTACAGCGTGAAGGCGCCTGCGCCACCGAGTCCGACCCCCAGCTCGAAGCCCGTCGCGGGGTCGAAGCGCAGGTACCACTCGAAGGTGCCGAGGGCGTACGCCACGCGCAGTCTGCCTTCCAGCCCGAACGGTCCCCCGCCGGCGGTCTCGAGGTAGGTCAGGGCGGCCACCTCCCAGAAGACGTGCATGTCTCCGTTGCCGATGTATTGGGAGTAACCGAAGATCGGGCCACTTGCGTTGCCGTACCCGCCGCGGCCGTCAAGGACATCGTGGACGTTGCGATAGCCCACAAAGTACTGGCGCAAATTCAAGTCACCGCTGGGAATCAAGGCCCAACCCACCGTGCCGCGCAGGATATTCGTGTGCACGTCGG
The DNA here is from genome assembly GCA_049317445.1 of Myxococcota bacterium. Taxonomy (GTDB): domain Bacteria; phylum Myxococcota_A; class UBA9042; order UBA9042; family UBA9042; genus CAJBNH01. The sequence continues at coordinate 4,661 of JBMOIG010000128.1, forward strand.
GCGGCGTCATCAGGAACTGGTCGTAACGCGCCCCGACCATGAAGCCCATTTCGTCGCCCGTCCCGGCAAGGTAGTCGCTGCTGAGGTGGAACGCCCCAGAGAAATCGTACCGCGGCACCTTCTTGTTGCCCAAATAGGCGCGACCGCCCAAGTCCATGAAAACGGCCGAGTCGTCGGCACGGGCCGAACCCGCGAACACCGTGACCGTGGCGACAAAAATGCAAGCGAGCAAAGCGACATGGCGCATGTGCGGTGGCCCCCCTTTTGAGCGGCGCACGATACCTTTCGAATTCCCCGGATTCAAGCGCAGGATCTCTCGTGCTCACCTCGGCTCGCCAATCAACTCAAACGCCGCCCACTGCGCCGGCCCGGGATACTTGACCCGCGTCGCCAGCATCGCCTGCCGCAGCGCCTGCGCTGGCGGCAGCCCCTTGCGCAGCCCGACGTAGAACGTATGCATCAGCAGCGCCGTCGGCTCGTCCGGCACCGACCACAGGCTGACGACCACGCGCGGCGTACCGGCGTACAGAAACGCGCGCCCCAGCCCCAACACACCGTCGCCACTGACCTTTCCCAGACCCGTCTGGCAAGCCGACAGCACGACCAAATCCGCGTCCAACCGCAAATCCAACACCTCGCCCATCGTCAGCAACCCGTCCGCCTTGCTGTCTGCCGCCAAGGCAACGAACGACTGGCCAGGGTCGTCGTCGCGCGTCACGCCGTGGGTCGCCAGGTGCAGCCAGCGCTTGCCCGCCAGCCCGCCCCGCAGCGCCGTCTCGCTGGCCGCGGCGCCGGTCAGCAAGGTGATCCCAGGCCCCTTCAACGCCTTGGCGACGTCGCTCGCCTCGCGCTCGGCACCGGCCAACGGCTGCAGCTGCTGCCCCTGCCACATCGGCATCGCGGGGTTGCCGACGACCATCGCCCCGCGTTTGGCCGCGCGCTTCGCCTTGGCCGCCGTGTACCGCAACAGCCCCAGCGACGGCACCACCGACACCGAGGCATGGTCGACCCAGGTCGTCTCGTCGGCCGCCAGCAGCGCGCCCATCGGCACCAGCATCAGCGACCGGTGCGGCACCGCGATGACGGTCGCATTCGCGTCGGCAGGCAGCAGGTCCTCGATGGGTTGCACGAGCGCGGTGTACAGCGCCCGAAACGCCTGGCGAGCCTCGGCGGCCTTCAGCGGCGTGGGACCCCACGTCTTGGGACCGCGGGTGGGGTCCAGCCCGACCGACGCGCCCAGACCGGTGCGTGCCTTGCGCACCAGGTCCTCCAAGTCCTGACCGCGCATGTCGATCTTGCGCACGTCGATGCGACCGTCGGGCCGCACCACGTACGTCAGCAGCCGGTCGCCGTGGATCGACCACTCGACCAAGGTGGCGTTGCGGTCCCTGGCCGCCGCCCGCAGCTCGTCGGCCGTCACGATGGGCGCCGTGACCAGCGAGGCAATCTCGGCCGTCGACCCCGCCATCCGCCGCCGCGCGTCGCCCAGCTGCTGCATCAGCGCCTCGGCCTCGGCCCCGGTCGCCTTGGCGCCCACCTTCAGCGCGCGCTTCGATGCCGTCGCCACTTTTTGCTTGCGGCCCGTGCGGGCGTCTACGCGCTCGACCGCCTGCATCCCGAGGCCCAGGTCCACGTCCAGCGCCTCGTCTTGCGCCGCCAATGCCTGCATCCGCTCGGCCAGTTGCTGCAGCTCGGCCGATGGCGCCCCCTGCCGCATCCGGTCCCGCAGCGCCCCGGTCGCCATGGCGTCCAGCAGGGCCCGCGCGCGCCGCTGCTCCGAAACCTCCAACGCCTCTGCGGCCTTGCCCTGCCCCGCCAGCAACCGCTCCAGCGCGCCGTACACCGCGTCGTCGCGCCCCTCGAGCAGCCCCGCCTTGTGCGTGTCGGACGCCAGCGAGCTTCGCAACACCTCTTGCTCGTCGACCGCGCGCCGGTACGTGGCGATGGCCTGATCGGTCTCGTCGGCCCCCTCGAAGTCGCGCGCCAGCGCCCATGACAGGTCGGGCAGGTCGGACAGCCGACCCTTGCGCAGCGCGGCGGCGTGGGCGCGGGCCAGCAGCGACCGCCACCAGGTGCGCATCTCGGCGTCCAGCTTCAGCGTCTGCAAGCCGGTCATCCCCAACAGGATTGCGTCGACGGCCTGGGTCTCCAGCGCCTCTTCCAGCGCCGGGCGAATGCGGTGGCGAAAGCGCTGCAACTGCTCCTCGTACTCGCGCACCGCTGCCTTGGCGCCCGCTTTGTCCTTGGCGTCGACCAGCTTGCGCACCCTGGCCGGATAGGCGTGGATGAACTGCATGTACTCGGCCAGCACCAGGGCCACCCGCGCCGCCGACGTCTTCTCGTCCTTCAGCCCCGACGGATACAGGTCCAGCGCGCGCTGCAACGCCTCGATGGCCTTGGGCAGGTGCTCGGGCACGCCGCTCAGCACCGCCTGACGCCCCACAAGCGCGAACATGTCGGCCACGATGCGGCGGTCGTCGTTCTGCAGCTGCGGCAGCGCCTCGACCTTGTGCGCGACCTCAGCCGCGCGCGCCATCGTCGCCCGAGCGCCGTCGACGTCGCCCAACGCCCACTGGACCTCGAACACCTCGATCAGCGTCATCAACTCGTAGGACGGCTTGCTGAATTGCGCGATGTCCTGCTGCAGCTCCAGCACCTTGCGGTGCGCGTCCAGAGCCTGCTGCAGCCGCCCCAACGTCCGGCACAGCTTGCCGATCTGGCCCAACATCGCCACCCGCGCGACCGGCTCGGCCCACTTCGACGCCTGCTCCAGCGAGGCAAGCCCCGGCCCCGGATCGCCCAGCCGCGCCTGCACCACGCCCAGCAGCGCCCACGCCTGCACGAACCCGCGGCGGTCTTCGGGGGCCAGCTTGTCCACGCCCCTCGACAACCCCTGCAGCGTCGCCGCCAGCTCGCGCACCGCCCGACGCGCACCGTCGGCGTCCTGGCCCGCCAGCGCTGGCATCGCGCGCAGGGCCGCCAGAATCGCGCGCTCGTCGTCGGTCTGCGACGCCTGATCCAGCCACTGCACCGACCGGTCAAACGCCTCGCGGTCGCCGTCGATCACCGCGCCCATCGCCAGTTGCCGCTCGACCCGCGCTGCCTCTGCCCGGTCGCCCAGATCCAGGAACTGCTGCACCAGCGCGCGATAGGTGGCGGTCATCTTGTCCGGACGGCCGGCACCCTCCCAGCAGCTGGCCAGCAGGTCCAGCGTGGTCGCCCGCTGCCGGGGAGGCTCCAGATTGCGGCGGGTCGACTCTGACGCCTGGCTCAGCAGGGCCAGCCGCTCTTTGGCCGCGGTGGCCGCCTGCGGGGTCTGCAGCCAGGCCACGTGGCGCTCCCACAGCTCGGCCGCTTCGGCCCAGCGCGCCTGCTCGTACAGCAGCAGCGCCAGGTGGTCGCGCGACGTCTCGGCTTCGGCGGCCTGCCCCTCGCGGTCGTACGCGGCAATCGCCTCACGCAACGCCTTTTCCGCGTCGCCCTTCTGGCCCGCCGTCATCTGCATGTCGCCCAGCAGGCGAGTCAAGTGCGCGCGTTGCTTGCGGATCCGCGTCCGGTCGTCGGCCGACTTCGCCTGGCCGAACAGCGCCTCGGCCCGCGCCAGGTACTGCAGCCCCCGCGTCAGCCAGGCGACCTCGTCGGTCTCGGCCAGCGTGCACGCATAGCTCGCGGTCTCGGCCACCCTGCCCGCCACCGCCAGCGCCCCCATCGTCACCGCGTCGGCCAGCACCGGGTCCAGGATCGCCAACGCCTTGTCGGGGGCGGGCGGCACGCAGTCCATCCAGCTCCAGGCCGAGTGGCTGCGCAGCGTCAGCGCCATCTCGCGGTCCTCGGTCTTGTCGCTCTGCGCATACAGGTCCGCCGCCCGTACCAGCTCGGCCCGCGACTCGTCGTACCGCCCCAGATCCGACAGCGAATAGCCCAGCAGCATGTGGTCCAGGCCCCACGCTGCCGGTCCCAGGTCCTTGGGCTGCAACGGGATCGCGCGACGCAGGTCGGCCACCGCGGCGTCGAATTGCTTCAGCTCTCGGTACACGTCGGCGCGCCCCAGACTGCCCACCGCATTCCACAACTGCAGGGTGCGCAGGGCATCGACCGGTTGGGTCTCGAGGTCGACGATAGCGGCCGACAGCACCCGCAACGCCGCGGGAAACTTGCCCTGTTGCTTCAGCCGCTGCCCCAGCTGCACCCGGTCGCCCAGCACGCCGTGGTGCAGGGGCGCCCGCGCCAGCGCCTGTTCTGCCTGGTCCTGCAGCCGGTCGCGCTCGTCGCCGTCGACACAAGAAGCCAGCAGCAGCAGGGCCTTGCCTTGGGCCGCGGGCAGATCCAGCTCGGCCAGCAGGTCGGTCGCCTTGCGGGCGTGGAGCACCACCTTGGCGTTGTCGTGCGTCGCCACCGCCAGGTCGGCCAGGTTCAAGTGCGCCTGCGCCGCCTCTTCGATGCGCCCCAGCTGCTCGTCCAGCTCGGCCGTCTGCGTCCACAGCCGCACCGCCGTCGCGCGGTCGCCCCCCGTCTGCGACAGGCTGGCCGTCAGGTTGGCAAACGTCGACCACAGCGCCTGCCGACTGCGGTGCCACCCCGGACGCGTCTCGCGGTCAACGGCCTGCTGCTGCCACGCCAGCGCCCGCGCCATGAAGGGCAGCGAGTCGGCCGCCCTGCCTTCGTACAGAAACGCCACGCCCTGCCACGCCTGACCGATGGCGCGCAGCTCGGGCTCGTCCAGCCCCTCGCCCAGCGCCTGGATCCGCTCGCCCAGCTTGCGCAATTCCCCTGTGTGGGCAGGCCCTTCGACCCGCTTGACGGCGGTGTCCAGCAGCCGCCCGGTGGTCGCGGCGTCGCGGCGCTTCAGCAGGTCGCGGTGGCGGGCCACGACGCTGGACAGGCTCTCGACGGGCGCGGCCAGTACGTCGGCCACGGCGCGTTGGATCTCGGCCAGGTCGGGCGGGGCCAGTCCCTCGGTGCAGGCCTGCAGATCCTGTGGCGTCGCAGGCACTTCCCGACTGCGCACCTCGCGTGTGGCAAACGCCGGCTTCAACGAGCGAGTAGTCAAGGGCAGCGGCGTCGTGGACAGTTGCAGCAGCTCGCCGTCGGCCGCCCGAAACCCTCGTCGCGCCACTACGAAATTCGCGCCTGGCTTGGGCGTCAGCTGGAATCGACCCTGACCGTCGGTAAACGTCTCGCCAAACGGCGCCTTGACGTTCGGGTCGGACAGCCCCTGCACCAGCGCGCCGAACACGGGCTGGCCGTTGCAGGTGACGACGCCGCGGACGAGCTTGGGTGCCGCTGGCGGTGCGGGTGGGGCGGCCAGGGCCAGCGACGGCAGCCAGCACGCGAGCAGGAACATCAGGCGGGCAAGGGACATGGACGACTCCACCGGCGGCCGGGGGCGAAAACGGGCGATAGGCGGGCCTAGATTCGGACGATGCGGCGTGCGCGTCTAGGGGGTTGGGGGGCGACGGTTGGGGGGATACCGGGCGGCCGGCGGTTGGCTGCGCCGTTGTGCGGAATCGGGCGTAGGGGCGTGGCCGGCGACTACTTGGAAACGGCTGGCAATCGCCGCTCCCCCGCCACCGCGTCGCAGGCGTCCAGGATGACCTTGGCCGACGAGCGATGCCCCAGCGGTCGGTCCGTGCGGTGGGCCGCGAACCGCCTACGCAAGGCCTGAATCTCGGCGTCGTTCAGGCTGGCGAAGCAGTGGTCGTCGGCAACCGTGTAGGACTCGTCCCAGGCCATCGCCTCGCGCCGCTGGACCAGACAGCCGCGTTCGTCAAGCGCTGCGGACAGTTGCGCCTCGTCGACCTGCGCGATGACCGATACCAAGGCCGCGCTGGTCTCTGGCGACCGCTGAGCTTGCGGAGTCGCGAGGGGTGCAAGACGGGCGTCAAGCTGAAACGGCGGCGCGAGCCACGCCCACACGACCACGGCGACCGCAACGCCCGCCATGGCGACCGTCAGCAAGCCGCCAACCAGACTTCCGCCCGACTCGTCCGCCATTCGCGCGCCCCCGGGTCAGCCCCCAACCAGACAAGTCACCTGCTCTTTCTGGCAGAATTTGGCGTGACATGCCTCACCACACCCATTGGGACCCTCGCAGTCGGCGCAGTGGGCGAACATGCAGTCCCACAGTGCGTCGAGCTGGGCTTGCCCCTTCGGGCTGCCCTGACCGAAACACTCGAAACGACAGATGTCGTCGTCCTGGGGACAGCCCTGCGTGCACTGGATCATGCCAAGACAAGACGAGGTGCCGCTGCCGTAACACGCGCTCAGCTGGTCGAAGCATGTCTCTGACTTGGGCGGCTGACCGCAGCTGAAGAACGCAGCCAGCTGCTTCTGCGCCGGGGCGGTGGCGGTGGCGAAACACTTGCTGGCGATGCTGATGATCTTGTCCTTGTACCCTTGCAGGCACTCGAACGTGGCGGGGCAGTCGTTGGTGCCGGTCTCACCCTGCGACAGGCAGGCGAACAGAGGAAAGCTGCAGTGTTTGCCCATGCATTGCTGGATGCACTGGAACGTGTCGCCCGACGCGCCCATGCAACCGGGGACACACAGGGAAGTGGCGCACTCGCGCAGCGGCTGAAACAGGTATTGGGTGTAGAGCGACGCATCCTGAGCCGCCGAATTCACGCACGCCGTGCTGAGGTCTTTGCCCCAGCACGCCTCTTGAAACACATAGGCATAGGCGTTGAAGCAGCTGGTGATGGCGCCACCGTACACGTCTGCACCATCGGGCCAGGACGCGTCCGGATAGCCCTCCCAATCCGGCGACCACGCGGCGTCGGGCAAAAGGCCGTCGGCGGCGGTCTCGGCTGCGTCCTGCATATCGCCATCGGAGATTTCTGCACCGTCGGAAATGTCCCAAACATCGGGCGCATCCGACAAAATCGGCACGTCGCCGGCGTCTGCAACATCGCCTGCGTCCTGCGTTTCCGCCGAACCGTCCAACCCATCAGCGTCCGCGTCCACGACGCCATCCGGGGCATCCCAAGCGGCATCGTCACTGTCTGCAACGTCCGGCAGCACGGCGTCGCCCGGCAGCACGTCGGTGGCAACGCCATCTGCGGTGGCACCGTCGGCCAGCTGGTTGGCCCCGTCGATGGCGGTCGCGTCGGCGGTTTCGCCCGCCGGACCCTCGACGGTCGTGCTGCCCGTGCAGCCCGCCGTCGTCAGGCAGGCCCAAGCGGCGCACCCAAGCAACCACGCGCCCTTGCTGGTGTTTTGCGGAAGCGACATGCGAAGCCCCTGTGAACCGGCGGTCGTGTGACGGCGACCGCGAACGAGGTAGTATGGTCCGTCTGCGAGGTGCGCGCCATGCCATCGTCGCGTCGCGTCTGCCTCCTCGGGGAGAGGCGACGGCCTTGTGAGGGGGGAAGATGCAGGGCAAGTGCCGCGGCCGAGGCCAACTGCCAAGGCGGCGTTCCAACTGGGGTCTCTTCGCCCGGCGGTGGCGACCGGACGCCGGTTGTCTGGCCCTTCTGGCCACGTTGGCACTTGCCGGATGCGGCCAGCCCGCCGACCCCGAACCGACGACACCCGCGACGCGCTGCGGGGTGCTGCCGCTGGCGCAGCCAACGAGCATCGAAGACGCCATCGCCTTTCAAGGCAGCGTGGGCGACCCGGGCGCGGACGGCTATCCCGTCTTCCGCATCCCGTCAGTGGTGACCACGACCAGCGGCGTGCTGGTGGCGTTTGCCGAGGGGCGGCCTTCGCTGCTGGACCCCGGTTCTGGCCAGATCGACCTGGTGACGAAGCGCAGCCTGGACTGCGGGCGCTCCTGGTCCGCCCTGCAGGTGCTGGCCGACAACGGCACCGGCGACGCGCACAACCCGGTGGCGGTGGTGGTGCCGCAGGGTAACAGTGCTTCGCGCCTGTGGATCTTCTATGCGCAGCGGCCGGTCAGCACGGGCGGCGAGCTCGACATCGCCCCCGGCCTCGGCAGCGACTCGGACACCCTGTGGGCCCGC
>JBMOIG010000129.1:0-12373 GCA_049317445.1 Myxococcota bacterium
AGAACGGCAACTGGTACGACACCGACCCGGCAACGCCTGGCACGCAGCCTCCCGCGCTGCCTGCGTCGCCGGGCTGGCGGGTGCAGCCCGGGCGTCTGGTCGCACGGGCCGAGAAGTGGGTGGCGGTCACTGATGCGTGGTCGGCCGAGTGGTCACGCATCGAAGTCGGCAAGCTCAAGCCCGCACAGCGAAAACGCGCCGTGGCTGCAGTCGAGGCAGCGAAGCAGCAGTTGGAGAAGCTGCTGGGGGTGTTGAACGGGTAGGGGCAGCCCGATCGCACCCACCGACGCCTAGCCCCCCATCGCCCCCACCGACGCCTACCCCCCCATCGCCCCCCAACCGACCACGTCCTCCGACGTCTCGCTCTGCGCCGCCCGCAGTCGCTCGATGATCGCCGGCCGCAGTTCCGCCGCGCGAATGACCGCATCCAGCGACCCCACGCGCACCGCACGCTCCACGCTGTGGACGGCGTCGAACTCCTTCGCAACCTCGCCTTGCTTCTCCAGAACCACGTCCGCCAGCACGCTCTCGTACTGTTCGCGCAGCCGGGGGCGCCTGCCTGCGGGGGCTGCGGTCAGGGCCTTCTTGGCGGCCAGCACGCGCGGATCGGCCTCGGCGCGCTTGCGCACCTCCCGCGGGAAGACCACCGCAGCCGCCGGGGCGCCGCCGATCACGGAAGCGAATGAACCTTCGACCGCAAGGGCAGTCAGGTTGGGATTCAGGGCCTTGGAGAACACCACGTAGGCCCCGCCGTGATAGCGGCCGATGACCACGAACACGATCGGACCTTGGAAATTCACGACCGCGCGGCCGATTTCCGCGCCGTACTCCAACTGCAGCTTGCGCAACGACTCGGGGCTGCCGTCAAAGCCGCTCAGGTTCGCCAGCACGACGACGGGACGCTGGCCGCTTGCCTGACTGATCGCGCGCGCCACCTTCTTGGAACTTTTGGGGAACAGCGTGCCTCCCGACCAGCTGTCCGGGCCGTCCAGCGGCACCCGACCGCGCCGGGGCAGCTGCCGCGACTCAAAGCCAATCAGGCACACGGGCTGACCGCCCAGATGTGCGTCCCAGACGGCGGCCGTCTCTGCATGCAGCATGGTGCGGAAGCGTTCGAGCCGACCGCCGTCGCGATCGATCACCGCTGCCATCACCTCACGGATCGCAAAGGGCTTCTTCCGCCCCGGGTTGGTGCGCTCGTCGAAGATGTCGCCCACGGTCGCAAAGCCGTCGCCCGCCTTGTACGGCGTGTCCAGCACGTTGCGGTCGTCGGGGTCGGTGGTCGGCAGCGTGCGCGGTCCCGGCTCGTTGGGCTTGCGGTAGGTGAAGCGGTAGTGGTCGAACAGGATGCCGTACGCCTCGCCCAAGTCCTTGGCGAAGTACTGCGCCTGGCCGTTGGGACCCATGACGCGCTCAAAGCCGCCGATGCCGCGCTCGTCCTCAGCCGCGACACCTCCGGAATACTCCAGTGCTTTCTTTCCCGTCAGCACCATCGACGCTTCAGGCGTCATGACCAGAATGCCGCGCGTGTGCATCAGCATCGTCGCCTCGGCGTTCCAGTACGACTGCGCGCCGACGTTGACGCCCGTCACCAGCACATTGATTTCGCCACCGGCTTGGGTGAACTCGATGATTCTCCTGAGCACCCGCGCGGTCCAGTCCAGGTTCTCGGTGCCGCTGTCCATCGCGATGCGGGCGCCGGACGAGACCGGCAGCCACTCGACCGGGATCCCGCGCTCTTCCGCCAGGTCCAAGGCCGCGTTGATGCGACGGCACTCGGGCTCGGACAGCGCGCCCATCGCGTGGGTCGGATCCGAGGCGATCCACACCCGCTCCATGCCGTCGGGGAATTTCGCCGTGTAATGCACGAAAATGCCCGTGACCACCCCGGTGTCATTGTGTCCCGCCGCGCGCGGCACGGGCACCAAACGCTCTCCCGTCGCGTCCAGGTCGTACTCGGCAAAGCGGCCATTGACCATGTCCGGGTGGGGGGTGACCGCGCCGTGCACGCGACCCTCCAGCATGGCGATCGCCTCGTACGGATAGGTATTTCCGAGTCGGCGAGCGCGAATCACCTGCATTTCGTAGCGCGACAACGCGTGGATCGGCGTACCCGTCGGCGCGCGCAGCTCGACCTGCATGCGGTGGCGTCCCGGCTTGCTGATCACCAGAACCGCGGGCTTCACGCCGCCGCGAGGGTCGGGCACCCGGCAGCACAGCACGACCTTCTCCAACCCCAGACCGCGGGCGGGAGCTTCCAGGCGCTGCGCGAGCTTGCCGACATCGCGCGGGTTCAGGCGGAACACCGGGCGGACGTAGAAGGTCACGCGGTTCCAGTGCAGGCGCTGGCGCGGGTCGCGGCGGGCTTGGGCCTCGCGGATGATGCGCAGCCCCTCGAACCACGCCTGCTCGAACTCCCAAAGGTGCGTGTCGCGCTCGCGGCCGGGCTCTGGCGAGGCGTCGGGCACGTCGCGCACCTCGGCGAACACGAAGATGCGCTCGTCCTCGGGGTTGCTGCGGGCGCGGCCGCGGAAGGCCACGATCTGCTCGGGTGCGGGCAGCCGCTCCAGCTCGAACTCCTGCAGGCGCGACAGCTCGATGCGGCGCGCGGCTTCGGGGTGGATGTCCACCAGCACCGGGTCCTCGACGACCAGCCCGGACTCGGCGCTCCAGGTGCGGTGCAGCAGGCTGCCAGAGGACGAAAGGGTGCTCAGCGTCAAGCGAATCGGCCGAGCGCCCGTCCATAGTCCGAAGGCTGCGGGGACGTCCAGCGCGGTCTGCGGCGCCCAGACGCCGTGCAGGGCCAGCTCGACCGCGACCGCGCCTTCGTGTGTGCGGTTTGCGGCCGTTTCCCGCGCGGCGGCCAAGGCACCGGGCAGGTCGGACAGGCGACCGAGAATGCCGACCAGCGGCGCCGGGCCGTCGCCCAAATCTGCCGTCATGTCGAGGACCACGCAGCCGTGGGACAGCGAGTGGCCGCGCACATCATGGATGCGGCTGGCGTAGACGCGGCGCAGCAGCACCTGACCCACCAAAGCGGCGTCCAGGGCGTCGGGGGCGGCGCGCTCGAGCAGCAGAGGGAAGATCGGCTGCGGAGAGCGGACCAGCTCTGTCAGCGCTTCGGTGAACGCCTCGGTCGCTGGCGCGGCCGCGGCCAGACGTCCCAGCATCCGGTCCAGCTGCTCGGCCACGACGTCGCGGCGCAAGACGTAACGTGCCTGCTCGAACAGCAGATAGGCGGCTTGCCGGGCGTTGTCGGCCATGAACGCGAACTCGGGCAGCGCCAATTCCGCCACGCGATCCAAGGCTTGCCGCAGATCCGGCTCGGCCGTCAGGGTGACGCCCGCCTCGTGCAGCTCGATGACCACCCGCAGCACCGACGCGCACAGCCGCTGGCGGACGGTCCGGTGCGAGCGGGCAATCGCCAGACGCCACAGGGCTTCCCGAAGCGCGACGCCGGGTTCCAGACCCTTGACGCCATACGGCAGCAGCGCCTTGCGCAGCGTGGGGCGAAACTCGGGCCGCGTGCCCGTCTCGCCCTCGCGGTGGCGGCGGCACGACTCGTGAAACGCCGCGTCGGCACTCAGCGCCGTCGACTCGTCGCCCAGCTGCAGCAGCGTGCGGTCGAACACCGCCTCGGTGTCGGCAAAGGTCGGCAGCAGCGCCGCGATCGGCGACCAACGCTCCGGGTGCGCCGATTTCGAGGGGTCCAGATCCTGCCCCAGCAGCCGATGCAGCCGCTCGACCAGCTCGGGCGGCACGTCGTGGCCCAGCAGCATCGACCGCACGGCGGCGACCACGTCCTGCACCACATTCAGCGCCTGCGCGTCGTCCAGCAGGTCCAGACGCTCCGGGAGCAGGACGCCACCGTCCAAAAGGGCATCCAGCGGGCGGGGTTGCGGGTCGGGCCAGCCGGTCGGGGTCGCGTCATCGGGCTCGTCGCTCGCGGCGCCGGCCTCCTCCAGCACCAGCAGCGTCTGACCCGCGGCCACCTGCTGGTTGGCGCGCGCGTGCAGCGACCTGACGACGCCAGCGTCCACGGCCCGCAGCGGCATCTCCATCTTCATCGCTTCCAGCGTGCACAGCAGGTCGCCGGGCTGGACCGAGTCGCCTTCCGCCACGTGGATCTGCACGACGACCGACGGCGCCGGCGCCCGCACGGCCCCGCCCGCCGCGCGCTCGACCGTGTGGCGCGAGCCGTCGACGTCGATGGCGACGCCCGCCGCGCCTTCCGCATACAGCACCTGATGTTTGCGCCCCGCGATGTGCAGCACCGCCGTGTGCGGGCCGACCGGCTCCAGCGTGACCGGGTGCAGCGAAGACGCCGGCCCGGCCAGATAGCCGTCGCGACCGATGGCGTACACGTCGATGGCGTGCTTGCGGCCGCGCAGGCGCAGCTCGACACGGGTGCCCTCAGGTTTGGGCAGCGCACGCGGAACCCCACCCTGCACCTCCGCAAAAAAGCGGTCGATCTCGTCGGATCGGCGGCGCTGCGAGTCCAGCACGGCAGCGACCAACAACGCTTCGACCTCGAAACGCGGCGTCGACAGCTCGCCCTGGGCCATCGCGCGGTCCAGCCAGCCGGTATCCGCCGTCGAATTGACCACTTCGGGATGCCGCAGCAGGTCCAGCAGAAAGCCCTTGTTGGTCGCGCCGTCCTCGACCACGACCTGCAGCTCGCGCAGGGCCCGCTCCAGTCGCGCCAACGCCTGCGGGCGGTCGGGCGCCCACGCGATCACCTTGGCGATCATCGAATCGAACGCGCCGGCAATCGTCATGCCCTCCGCGATGCCCGCGTCCACGCGGACGCCCGGACCGGCTGGCGGACGAAACACGCGCACGATGCCCGGCGCGGGCTGGAAGTTCTTCTCAGGATCCTCCGCATTCAGGCGGACTTCGATGGCGTGTCCGCGGGGAGCCTCGGTCGGCTTCTGCCACGGCAGGCCGCGCGCGATGTCGATCTGGGCCTGCACCAAGTCGCAGCCGGTGACCATCTCGGTGACCGTGTGCTCGACCTGCAGCCGCGAGTTGACTTCGAGAAAGCACACCGTGCCATCGGCCGGCTGCACCAGGAATTCCACCGTCGCGACGCCGCGGTAGCCGCCCGCCTCGAGCAACCGTTCCGCTGCCCGGCACAGGACCTCGCCTGCCGCCGCGGACACCACCGCCGACGGCGACTCCTCGATCACCTTCTGGTTGCGCCGCTGGATCGAACAGTCGCGGATGCCCAGTGCTGTCGCCACGCCATCGGCCCCCACCGCCACCTGCACCTCGATGTGCCGCGCTTGGGTGATGCAACGCTCAAAGAACAGGGCGCTTTGTCCGAATGCCCCGCCCGACTCCCGCTTGGCCACCTCGATGGCCTCCAGCAGTCCCTCGGGCACATCCACCCGCCGAATGCCGCGCCCGCCGCCTGCGCCCGAAGCCTTGACCATCATCGGATAGCCGATGGAAGCCGCTTTCGCTGCGAGCACTTCCGGGGCGTCATCCGGGTTCGGGATCAGCCAGGGCGCCAGCGGCATGTCGGTCGTGATCGCCAGATGCCGCGCCTCGATCTTGTCGCCCAGACGCTTCATCGCGCCGGACGGCGGCCCCAGGAAGACGATGCCCGCCGCCTCCAACCGCGCCACGAACACCGCGTCTTCCGACACGAAGCCCCAGCCCGGCCACACCGCCTCACACTTGGCGCGCTGCAGCTGCTCCAGAATGAAGTCGTGGTCGGTGTACGCGCTGACCCGCAGGCCTGCGGCGTTGACGCGCATCGCTGGCCCAAGCGCGATGGCGTCGTCGCCCAACCGCACCCAGGGGGCAGAGGCGTCCTCATCGGTGTACAGCACCACGGGCTCCAGCTTGACCCCGCGCGCATGCTCGTACTCGCGCGCGGCGCGCAGGAAGCGCAGGGCGGCCTCACCGCGGTTCAGGATGGCGATGCGGCGGAAGTCCTTGCGGACGGGGTTCATGGCCATTGAGCGGACTCCAAGGGGCGGTCGAGTGTGACGAAGGCGGCGGCGCACGGGCCGTCGTGGGTCAGCGAAACGTGGAGGGTCAGGGGCCCGAGGCTGGCGAAGGCCTCTGCCGTGCGACCGTGCAGGCCCAGCGTGGGTCGTCGGCGCAGGTCCGACATGACCTCAATTTCCCGAAAGTCCACAGAACTCAGGGGATTGGGCGACTCCCCCAGCGCGGCAGACCAAGCCTTGACGAAGGCTTCCTTGGCCGCCCAGCGCGCCGCTAGGTGACGCGCCGGGTCGCCGCCGGGTCGGTCGGTCGCGTCGCGCCGCTCTGCCGCCGTGAAGACCGATTCGGCAAAGCACGAGGCCGGATCTGCCAGCTGCTCGCGAAAGCCCGCCACATCGACCAGATCGATGCCGATGCCTGCGATCATGGCGCCCCCGGGTGGTACAGGCCGTCGGCGTCGAGACGGGCGTTCGGGTCCAGCAACAGCCGCGCCTCCTCGTCGACCTGCGCGTCGGTGCCGTCGGCGGCGGCAAAGCGGCGGTGGCTTCGTTTGGCAAAGGCCATGCGGTCGCCCAGCAGCACGGCGGTGCGCGCGTGTTCCCGAGCCAGCGCGCGGTCTTGCACCTGCGCGGCGTACGCGGCGCGGTCACCGGCCGGAATGCGCTGGTAGAAGGCGTCTGGGTGCAGGACCAGACCGATCGCGCCCACGTGCCCAAAGCCCAGACTGGTCAACAGACCCGCCCGCAGCTTCAGTGCCGGCCCCGGACGCAAGGTCGCATCGGAAAATCCGATGTGACGGTACTTGCGCATCGCCTCGTCCACGGACTCGAGGTTGCGGTTACCGGGCACCACGCCTTCGGTCAGCGCCTGACACAGCCCGATCGCCTGCCAGGCGGCCGCACCGCCCTTGCTGTGTCCCGTCAGCGCCTTCTGCGACACGGCGAACAGCGGCAGCCCCGGCGTGCGGCCCAGCGACTGCTGGATGCGGTGGTGCAGCGCGTTTTCGTTCGGGTCGTTGGCACCTGTCGAGGTGTCGTGCTTGTAGACCATGGCGATGTCGTCTGCGGTCAGGCCAAAGCGAGCGAGCGCCCGTCCCAGTGGCGAGTCCATGCCGCCGGCGGCACACGCGAGCACGCCCAACCCGGGGGCTGGAATCGACTTGTGGATGCCGTCGCCGTGCGAGCTCGCATAGGCCAGCACACCGTGCACCGGCAGCCCCAGCCGCAGCGCCACGTCACCGCGCGCCAGCAGCAGCGTGCCGCCGCCGTGCGCCTCGACGAAGCCTCGCCGTCGCACGTCGTTGGCGCGCGACATCTGGTCGGGCTCCAGACCCATCGCCGTCATCTCGTCCGACGAGGCCGTGGCATTCATGTCGGCAAAGCCGACCGCACCCTCGGGGCCGTAGTCGTCGAAGCCGCCCGCGACCACGAAGTCCGCACGACCGCCCGAGATTTTGTCGAAGGCCTCTTCCAGCGATACGGCCGCGGTGGCGCAGGCACCGACCGGGTGGGCCATTGCGCCGTACGAGCCGACGTAGGCCTGCACCACATACGCGGCGACCACGTTGATCAGGGTCTCTTGCAGCGTATCGTTCTGTCGCTCGTTGCCCAGCACCGGGTCCAGGTACAGCCGGTGCATCGCCTGCATGCCGCCCAGACCCGCGCCCTGCGTGTTGCCGATGCGCGCGGGGTGCAGGTGACGCAGCAACTCTTCGGGCTCCAGACCGGCCGACAGGAAGGCGTCGACCGTGGCGACCAAATTGAAGAGCGTGACGCGGTCCACGCGCTCCACCATGTCGCGCGGGATGCCATAGCGGGCAAAGTCGAGACCTTGCGGCACCTGACCAACCACCAACCGGTCCAGGCGCACCTGCTTGGGCACGCGGATCTCGGCACCGGCCAGTCGCGTGATGCGCCAGCCCTCGCCGTCGGCCGTGCGCTCGACGCGGGTGTACTTGGGGTCCGCGGACTGGAAGGCGTGGGCCTCGGCCTCGGTCTGCACCGTGAAGCCGAAGTCGCGCTCGAGAAACACCGTGGCATACACGGGCATACGGCCGGGATCGAAGCCTGCGGTCGCGGGCTCGACCCAGCGGATGCCGACGCGGGTGCGCAGGGCGTCGCGGTAGCGGTCGGCCAGATCGGCCTCGTCGACTTCCTCGCCCGAGGCGATGTCCTGCCACACGCCGCCGCGGCCGTTGTCGACATAGCGGACCAGGCCGGTGACCCACGCGAGCTCCAGCACGCCAGCCGCCGACAGCTCGCCGTCCACCTCGACCTCGTGGCGGGTGCGCGAGCTGCCCAACGGACCGATCTCGCCCGTGCCGACGATGACGACCAACTCGGCCAGAGAAGGTCCTTGCGAGACAGGCAGTTGCGCCAGCGCTGCAGCAAGGGGCGGCGTCGTGTCGGGGCGCGGCCATGCGGGCAGCGGCCGCACCGTGGGCGTGGCGGGCGGCGTCTGCCCCAAGCGCTCGGCGTGCTGCCGACCCAGCTGGGTGCGGCGGCGGGCCAGCGTCGACTCGGCGTCGAGGCCCTTGCGGATGCCCTCCACCACTGCCTTGACGTCGCCGATCGCGCCGAAGCCGCCGGTGACATCGGCCTCGACGGGCGCCATGCGCGCGGCGTCGCTGGCGGCAGTCGTGCACAACCCTGCGAGGATCCAGCCCATTTCTGCGGATGCAAACGTCCTTACCCCGGTCTGCTCCTCCAGCCGTGCGGCGACCGGGTCGTTGGCGTCCATCAGGCCGGTGCCCCGGACCCAACCGATGCGTGCGCCGCACAGGGTGGTCGCGCGGCCCCACGCGTCGGCCTCGCTCTTCCACTTCGGCAGCAGCACTTCCAGACCGATCTTGGTCTCGGCATACGCGCCGTCGCCCCCGAAGTTACCGTGGTTGGGCGACAGGGGCAGCAGCACGTGGCAGGGGCGGTGGGGCATGCCATCGCGCTTGTGGCGGGCGGCGATGCCGACGATCAGCCGTTCGACGCCCAAAAGCTGTGCGCGCACGGCGGCTTCCGAGCGGGCGCCCATCGTGTCCAGCGTCCCCAAATCCTTGAGCGCCGCAAACGGCACCAGCAGGTCGGGGGCCCACGGCCGCTTCAGCACGCGTACGGTCGCGCCCGACTGCTCAGCCAGCTCAGCGAACAGCCAGTCGACCAACCCATCGATGTCCTGGAACGACGCCTGGTTGAAGGGCACTACGTGCAGCTCGGCACCCGGCGCTCCGTCTTGTTGGAACAATTGGCTGTAGAAGCGCAGACGCTTGCGGTCATAGGTCGACGTGGTCACGACCACGCGCGCGCCGCCCCGCAGCAGGTGCCGGACGATCTCCAGCGCGATCGAGCCGGGGCTCGCCCCCGTGACCACCGCCGTGCGGCCGGCGAAATCGAACGGCGTTTTTGCGCCTTCTTCCAGAGTCTTGCGCAGACCGTCGTTGCCAGCCCCGCTCGCTCCCACTTGCACCAGTGGCGCCGCATCCCGGGGCCACAGCGCGGCCGCGAACGTCGCCAGCGCGTTGTCCGAGCGATCGACCTGTTCGCTGTAGTGCATCGTCCCGTCGGCCGCGATGTCCAGCGAGGGCCGCGACGGGCGCACGGCCACCGGACTCGCGGGACCGGGCGCCGTGATGGCGTCCAACGCTGCAGCCAGCTTCAGGTTTCCGTCCTGCCGCGCACGTCCGGCATAGAACTGCGCGGTTGCCTTCACGCGCTCGTCGCCGCCGTGGACCTGCAGCCGCGCCGCCTCTTGGGCCACGCTTGCGTCGTCCAGCCGACCGTTCGTCGCCTCGAAGGCCAGTTTCGCGACGTCGCGCTGCGCAAACGCCCACGACGACAGGAACGCCACGTGCTTCTTGCGGTCGAACGCGGGCGCGATCAGCTCCGCCACCGCACGGCCCATCTCCCTATCCAGAATGGCTGCCGTGTCCGGTCCGGTCGATGCCTCAGGCAGACCGGCACCGGCTGCTTCCAACCGCAGGCCCAGGTGACCGGCCAGGTCGCGGGCGGTCTGCATCAACACGCCTTGCGCACCCGCGATTCGCTCCTCCAGCTCGCGCACCACGGCCGCGTCCACCGCCGAGCCGCCCGTTGCACTTCCCGCCCGCCCCAGGGCGAACCCGCGGCGCTTGCCCACGAGGCCCGCGGCCTGCTCGACCAGCGCCAGGCCCTCGGCCCGACTGCCCGGGGCTGCCCCCGCCAGCTCGCCCAGCGCGCCACCGCGTCCAGACTCTGAGTCACGGGTCTCCAGTGTCAGCGTCGCGATCGCCTGCTCTGCCACGCCTTCGCCGATGCCGAACGTGTCGGCCAGATGGGCGATGATGTCCTTGCGACCCAGACCGCTGCGGCCCAACACGCGCTTGAGCGCCTCGTCCTCCGCCGCACGCAGGTACCGCCCCGGAGCCTTCCAACTGCCCGCCCGCTTGGCGATTTCCCCCGCCAGCACGGCCAGCGGCTTCTCGTGGGCGCCGTCCAGCGTTCCGGCCTGGAACTCGGCGCCGATGTCCAGCAGCGCTTGGTTGCGGCGTGACGAAACCCCTTGAAACAGCTCGTCGATGGTCTCTGTGTCGCTGATCTGGTCGGGCCGCACCTTGGCCTGCAGCGCCAGCAGCATCTTCAGCGCCTCGGCCGGTGAGAGCTGTGAGTCGGCGATGGGGCCCGACGACGCGGCAGGGACAGGGGCAGCGACTGGCACCCCGACCGAGGACGCCGCAACAGGGGCCGATGCAGCCACCGGCGCCGCCGCAGCGACAGGCACCGCGGACGCGGCCGGGGCCTCGTCGGTGTCTCGAGCAAAAAGGGTGTCGGCGTTGGATTCCACGTTGCGCAGCGCGACCTTGGCCGCGCGTGGCCCCAGCGCTTCGGCCGACTGGCGTGCCATGTTCAGCAGCGTCGGCTGATACCCCACGCCGACTTCCACGATCTGCTGCATCCCCAGACCGCCCTCAGCGACCGGGCGCATCAGCAGCTCTTGCGTCTCGATCCAGCGCACCGGGCTTGCGAACTGCCAGGCCAGCAGCTCGACCAGCAACAGGCGCGCCAGCTCGGGTTCACGGCCTTGCCACGCGGCCCGGTCCTTCACAACGGCCGCCAGCTCTGGTGAGCCGGTCGCATCGAACACGGCCTGAATGAACGGGATCTCCAGAGAGAACGGCAGCGGCACCAGGTTCGGCACGTACTTGCCGACCAGCCGATCGGGGTCGAACGTCTTGGGCAGCCGCAGGTCCAGGGTCGCGCGGAACACCGGCACGCCCTGGCGCAACACCGCGGAGTGGAAGGGCACGTCGATGCCCGGGACCTCGACCCACGCAGGTCGTTTGCCGCCGCCACCTCGCGCGATCAGGGCGGCTTCCAGGGCTTCCAGCGCCGCGACCTCGCCCGTCACCGAGTACTGCCGGTCGCGGACGTTGTAGTTGACGATTTGGATGAACTTGCCGGTTTGCTTGCCGATCTCGGCGACCAGCGCCTCAGCCCCCGCCTGGTTCAGCTTGGCCACGTTTGGACGGATCACGCCCATGCGGTAGGCGCTGCGGCCGTGGGCATCGCGCGGCACGAAGGTGTGCATCACGCAGCCACGCTGGTACACGATGTCGACGACGGATTCGATAGGCAGCACACGGACATACGCCGACAGCGCGTTGTACTCGCCCACGCTGTGGCCGCACGCGACGGCGCCGGACACCAGCGCACCCGCTTCCTCCAGCTCGGCAACCTGCGCGGTGGCCAGCACCGCCATCGCCACCTGCGTGAACTGGGTCAGGTTCAGCACGCCAGTCGGGTGTACCTGCGGCACGCCTTGCACGATCAGCTCGCGCGGGTTGTCGCGGACCACGCGCAGGATCGAGAAGCCAAGGTGCTCGCGGGCGTGCGCGTCGGCGCGGTCCCACACGGCACGGGCGGCGGGCGAGCGGGCGTAACCCTCCATGCCCATGCCCTTTTGCTGGATCCCCTGACCGGGGAAGACGTACGCCGTCCGGGGCGCGGCCACCACGGCCTCTGCACGCACGACGGGCAGCAGCTCGGACCCGCGACGCACCGAAGCCGTCGCCTCGACCACCAGACCGCCCTGCTGCAAGCCTGTGCGCGCGACTTCGATCTCGACCGGCTCGCCGCGCAGGGCGGGGGCCAGGAATTCGGTGTGGGTTCGAAGGATTGGGCCCTGTTGTTCGCCCACGGCCGACTCGATCCACTCGCGGGTGCGGGCGGCGGTCCACATGCCGTGCACAATGGGCTGGTCCAGACCGGCCAGGCGCGCTGCGGCCGCGCTGCGGTGGATCGGGTTCAGATCGCGGCCAACCTCAGCAAAGCCCGCCATGTCGAAGGGCGTCCGGTCGGTCGTGCGCGCAATGGTCTTGCGTATCGCAGGCTTGGCAGCGATTGCCGGAGCCGCCAGCAGCGCGGCCACGGCGCGCACCGGGTGCTCGCGC
>JBMOIG010000130.1:0-12311 GCA_049317445.1 Myxococcota bacterium
GGCGCCGCGCACGCGTCGGGGCCGCTGTCGGGCGAGATCCTGGGCGTGCTGGCCGGACCGGACCCCGACGAGGTGCTGGAAGGTCTTGCCGCACTTCGCGAATACCTCAATGATCGTGCGTGCTTCTATCAGGGAAAGGGGCTGCCGGGTGCCTCCCCCGCGTTCTTTCCCCATGTGCTGTCCGAGACGGGCGACTACCTGAGCAAGCTCGCCGGCATCCCACGCGGGGCGCCGCTGGCGTACCTGATCGCGCCGCCCGTCGAGTCGGTGGTGGCCGTCGACGCCGCGCTGAAGGCCGCAGACGTCAGGCTGTGCAAGTACTTTGGCCCGCCCACCGAGACCAACTTCGGCGGTGCGTGGCTGACGGGCGATCTGGCCGCTTGCGAAGCTGCCGCCGCCGCGTTTGCCTCGGCCGTGCTGGACGTCGCGCGCCGACCGCTGGAAGCCGCTCGAAGGCCCGCCCGCGACCGCGGCTGACCGCAAGGATGCCTGTGGCCGTGCCCGCTTCACCTCGTCCGCCCGAGATCCCGCTCTGCTGGGGTTCCGCCGCCCTGCGCCGCCATCTGGTCGCCGCCGCCTTGCCGCACGACGGGCTGCGGGTGCTGGACCTGTCGCGGGCGGGTGTGCCGGTGGTCCCGACGGCGACAATGGCGAAGGGCCGCGTGTGGGAGCTGGACCCGGACCAGGCGAAATTCGATCGCATCGTCGGGTGGTTGCCGCTGCATGGGTTGGGGGTGTCCGACCGCTTGCGCTCGCTGGCCCGTTTGCGCGGGCTGCTGGTGGCCGGCGGCGAGCTGCACTTCACGCACGTCACGAATCGACGCTGGCAGTTGGCCGCGCTGGCCACTTGGCGCAATCCGCGCGATGCCGAGGCCGCCGCTCGTCGTGCTGCCGAGCACGAGGCCGATCTGGCCGACCAGCTGCGCCAAGTTGGGTTCCGTTCGATCGGCGAGGATGCCGTCGCTTGGACCGCCCGGGGTCCGGTGTCGCTGTTCCGCGCCGGTGCTCCTTAGGGGTTTGCCGTGGCCGAGTCCGATTCCACCTTGCCCGAGCCTGCAGCCGGCCGACCCGAGCTGCAGCAGGCGGCAGTGGCGTGTTTGACCTTTCCGGGTCTGGGGTTCCAGCTCGAGGGGGCGTCGGTCGCGGGTGTCGAGACGTGGCTGCGCGTGCAGGCTTGGAGCCTGGCCATCGACGTCGGCCGTTCGCCCGAGGTGGTGGCCCGCTGCAAGTACCTGGCCCTGACGCACGCACACATGGACCACGCAGGCGGTCTGGGGCAGTACCTGGCGCTGCGCAAGCTGTACGCAATGGGTCCGTCGACGGTGTTCGCGCCGGCCGAGGCGTGCGACGACCTGCGCGGCATCGTGCAGGCGTGGGAGCGGCTGCAGGGGTCGCCGTTTCCGTGGACGCTGCAGCCGATGCGCCCGGGCGACGAGCTACCGATTGGCAAAAGCCGTTGGCTGCGCGCACTTGCGACCCACCACGTGGTGCCGGCGCTGGGCTATGCCGTGGTCGAGCGCCCGCACCGACTCAAGGCCGAGTTCGCTGGGTTGCCGCCGGAGACCCTGCGTGAGCTGGCCCTGCGGGGCGAGACGGTCTCTACCGCCGTTGAGAGGATTCGCCTGGCCGTGTCAGGGGATACACGCATCCAGGCGCTGCATGACGCGCCCGAGCTGCAGCACGCCGAGGTCATGGCCTTGGAGGCGACCTTTCTGGACGACCGCCGCACGCCTGCCCACGCGCATCTGGGCGGGCACGTGCACTTGGACGAGTGGATCGAGCGCGCTGAGCTGCTGCAAGGCCAGTGGCTGGTGCCGTACCACGTCAGCCAGATCTACAGTGCGCGAGAGGCGTTGCGCGTGATTCGCGAGCGGCTGCCCGAAGCGCTGGCGGTGCGGACGCGGGCGTTGCTGCCGGGCGAGCGCGAGCCGGTCTAGCCCGCCTCGCGCGCCACCCGACCCCGCCGCCGCGCGGCGTCTACGGCCTGCACCACCAACGCCGCCAGCAGCACACCGCCACCCAGAAGCGTCCAGAAGCTGGGGACTTCGCCCACCCCAAGCCAGGTCCACAGCGGGTTCAGCAGCGGCTCGGCCAGCGTGATCACCGACCCCGCCACTGCGGGAACCGTGCGCAGGCCGTTGAGGAACAGCACATACGGCGCCGCGATCTGCACCACACCCTGAAACGCCACCAGCGCCAGCGCGGCCGGTGGGGCGTCGAGGATCCCGTCGGCAAACGGCAGGATCGCCAGAAAGGTCACGAGGTTGTTGATGCTCGTCAGGGCCAGCACGTCCACGCCCTTCAGCGGCCGCTGCAGCAGCACGAAGGCGCCGAAGCCCAGCGCGGACAGCATGCCCAGCGTGACGCCCAGCACCTCGGCCCCTTGCCACGACCCCACCACGATGACGACCACGCCCAGCGTGCCCAGACCCAGCGCCCAGGCATCGCCGCGCACCAGCCGCTCGCCGAACAGCGCGAACGACACGACGGCGACGATCAGCGGATAGAAGTACTGAAGAAGAATCGCATTTGCCGCCGACGTCCAGACGTTGGCCGAGACATAGGCGAACAGGAAGGCGGCGTAGACGACCGCCGGTGCGGCGACGCGGGTCCACTTCACGGGCGTCGGATCGCGCCCTGCGGTCGCCACGGGCTTGCGCAACCGCGGCAGCGCCCACGCGAGCACCAGACCCGCCGCCAGACTGCGCACCGACACCAGCGTCCCCGGCGACAGCGCATGGCCCGACCCCAGCAGGACCTTGATGAACAGGCCGCCCGTGCTCCACAGCACCGCCGCAAGCAGGATCTGCAGGCGTCCGTCCATCGGCGTTCTCGTGTGTGGGTGCGGGGTTGCGGGCTACTGGTGGTGCAACTCGATGGTCTTGGTCAGGTGGATGCCCGGGTTCTTCTCGGCGATGTAGTCGGCTCGAAAGCGCGTCTCGGTCAGCAGGCACAGGTTGCCGCCACCGTCGAGGAACAGGTCCTTGACGTAGGAATTCTCGAACGTGCGGCGCAAGTCAGGCTTGTCGAAGTGCACCCAGCGGCACACCTGCATCTGCATGCCCTCGAACGTCGCATCCACGCCATACTCGTCGCGCAGCCGCGCCTCGATGACGTCGAACTGCAGCGAACCCAGCGCACCCACGACGTAATCCGACCCCAGCAGCGGGCGGAACAGCTGCGCCGCCCCCTCCTCGCACACCTGCTCCAGGCCCTTCTGCAGTGCCTTGGCCTTCATCGGGTCGCGCAACCTGGCACGGCGGAACAGCTCTGGCGCAAAGTTGGGCACGCCGGTGAACGCGAGCTCCTCGCCCTCGGTAAACGTGTCGGCGATGCGGATGGTGCCGTGGTTGGGGATGCCGATGATGTCGCCGGGCCATGCCTCGTCGACGATGCTGCGGTCGCGGGCCAGGAAGGTCATGGCGTTGCGCACGACCACTTCCTTGCCGGTGCGGACGTGGACCAGCCGCATGCCGCGCCGGAACACGCCTGAACACACCCGCACGAACGCCATCCGGTCGCGGTGGTTCTTGTCCATGTTCGCCTGGATCTTGAACACGAAGCCGGAGAACGGCTCCTCTTCCGGCACCACCACCCGCGTCAGCGTCTCGCGCGGCTGGGGCGGCGGGGCCAGATCGCAGAAGCAGTCGAGGAGCTCCTTGACGCCGAAATTCCGCAGCGCCGACCCGAAGAACACGGGTGTGAGCTGGCCGCGACCGAACAGCGTCTCGTCGAACTTGGGCGCGGCGCCTTCCAGCAGCGCGATCTCTTCGACCAGCTTGCTGCGGTCCAGACCCAGCAGCTCCTTGGCCTTGTCGCTCTGCAGGTCGTCGATGACCTCGCGCTCGTTCTTGCGCCCGCGCTCTGCCGCCAGATAGAAGTTCAGCGACTTGTCGCGCAGGTCGTACACGCCCTTGAAGTGCGGCCCCATGCCGATCGGCCAGGTCATCGGCGTGCACGAAATCCCGAGTTCCTTCTCCAGGTTGTCCAGGATCTCCAGGGGCTCCATCGAGTCGAGATCCAGCTTGTTGATGAAGGTGATGACCGGCGTGCGCTTCAGGCGGCAGACTTCCAGCAGCTTGCGCGTCTGGGTCTCTACACCCTTGGCTGCGTCGATCACCATCAGCACCGAGTCTACTGCCGTCAGCGTGCGAAACGTGTCTTCGCTGAAGTCATTGTGGCCGGGCGTGTCGAGCAGGTTCAGCGCCAGATCGCGGTAGATGAAGCTCATCACGGCGGTCGACACCGAGATGCCGCGCTCTTTCTCGATCGCCAGCCAGTCGGACCGCGCGGACTGCTGCGACTTCTTGGCCTTGACCGCGCCAGCCAGCTGGATCGCTCCACCGAACAGCAACAGCTTCTCGGTGATGGTCGTTTTGCCGGCGTCGGGGTGGCTGATGATCGCAAAGGTGCGACGCCGCTTGATCTCTCGGTCGAGTTCAGGGTTCATGGGCTGGGGCTCTCGGTGGCCGCGGCGGAGGGTGCATTGGGGGCCGGCGGGGCGCAGCACACTAGCATCAAACAGGCCGGGTGTCTTGGGATTGCGGCTGTCGCGACCGCTTGGGCCGGATCGGCGGCACTTGGGCTTGTGCGTCCTTTCTGGGCGACATACGATCACCGTTCGGCCGTTTCCCGCGCTCCCCCCACGCTGCCGTTTCGAGGCTTGCCATGATGCCCATGCCCACGTCGACTCCCGCCAGCCTTCGCCGGTCGTGGCGGCGCGCGCCTTTGTGGTGCCTGTCGGGCTTGCTCGCGTTCGCACTTGGTTGCGGCGGTGTGCAGTTCGAAAAGTCGAATTCGGCCCCGCGTTACGCGCCCCTGCCGTCCAAGGTGCAGGTGCAGAAGATCGCGAAGATGGAGGACGTTCCGGCCGGGTCGACCGTTCTGGGCGTACTGCGCTTGCCGCCGACCCGCGACCCGATGTCGCAATCCGCTGCCGAGCGCGAGCTGATGGCGAACGCCCTGCGCTACGGCTGCGACGTATTGGCTGAGATGGCGCTTGAGAAGAGCGAGGTCGTCAACCCGATCCGTGTGAAGTCGTACGACTCGGCCGGCAATCCCGTCTGGAAGGACGACGTCGAGACCCAGCTGGAGCACTCGTGGGTGGCGAAGTGCGTGCGCACGCCGATGGCGGACATCGCGGCCCGCGCCGCCTCCACGCCAGACGCCCCTGCGGTGAACAAGGACCGCATCAAGGCCGAGGCGGAGGCTGCCAAGGCGCGCGAGGTGGCCAAGCAGGCGGCTTTGACTGCTGCAGAGAGCGAGGAGAAGGCGAAGAAGGCCGCTGAGGCCGCTGAGAAAGAGAAGGCGCGCGCCGTCACCGAGGCCGCTGAGCGGGAAAAGAAGGCCGCAGAAGCCCAAGAGGCTGCCGAGAAGGCCAAGAAGGCTTCTGAATCCGAGGAGAAGGCACGCAAGGCATCGGAAGCCGCCGACAAGGAAAAGGCCCGGGCCAATGCAGACGCCGCGCAGAAGGAAAAGAAGGCCACAGAGGCCGAAGAGCGTGCGCGCAAGCTCGCGGAGACCGCGGCCCAGGCCAAGGAGCGCAAGGCGGTCGAGAAAGCTGAGCGCGAGAAGGCCGCCGCCGACGCAGCTGAAGCGGTGCGCGCGAAGAAGGCGGCGGAGAAGGCCGAGCGCGATAAGACTTTGGCAGACCGCAAGGCGGCCGCCGACGCCGAGAAGCAGCGCAAGACGGACGAGAAGGAAGCGGCCCGCAAGGCTGCGGAAGACGCAAAGGCGGCCAAGGCTGCGGCAGACAAGGCTGCGGCCGACAAGGCCAAGGTCACGGCCGACAAGGCGAAGGTCGCGGACGACAAGGCGAAGGCTGCGGACGACAAGGCCAAGGCTGCCGAAGCTGACAAGGCCAAGGCTGCGGACGACAGGGCCAAGGCTGCGGACGACAGGGCCAAGGCAGTTGCGGACAAGGCAAAGGCCTCCGCGGACAAGGCCAAGGTTGCGGACGACAAGGCGAAGGCTGCAGACGCTGAGAAGGCCAAGGCCGCGGACGCTGAGAAGGCGAAGGCCGCAGAGGCAGAGAAGGCCAAGGCCGCGGAGGCCGAGAAGACCAGAGCTGCGGAAGCGGAGAAGGCCAAAGCCGCAGACGCTGAGAAGGCCAGAGCTGCCGAAGCCGAGAAAGCAAAGGCGGCAGACGCCGACAAGGCCAAAGCCCAACCCGCGTCGGGGGCGGACGCGGCCGCGGAGGCTGCCAAGCGGGACGGGTCGGTAACGGCTGTCGTCGCTTACCTGACGACCTATCCGACCGCGCCCCAGTCTGCGTCGCTGTACGGTGCGTTGCAGCGCAGTGCCCCGGGGCTGGATTGGCTGTCGGTCGAACCTCCGGTCATCTCCCCCGTCGAGATCGAAAACGGCCCGACGATGGACCCCGAGGCAATGGCGCAACAGGTCGAGGCGATGGGCGGCAAGCGATGGAAGTTCTTCACGCCCAAGGAGTATTCGGTCCGCTACAATTTGCGCAATCCGACCCAGCATCCACTGGTCATCGACCTCGAGTCCCGTGGCGAGCGGGTGTCGCGGTTCGTGCAGCCCGGTCAAGGCGTGACTGGCGAGCAGGTCATCCCGTGCCGTCCGCACGGCGCTGTGACCCCCAAGAAGGTGGATGACGTCATCGAATTCCACTTCGAGTGCGGCACGGACCCGACCATGCGCATCGTGGCCCTGCGTCCCGTGGCGCGTGAGATCGCGGTCGACCGGCGCGCGACCGACCGTGACGTCCCGTTCGAGGTGATGGCGCGTGTGCTGACAGAGGTGCCGGACAGCCGCCTGGCCGAGGTCTATTTCCGTTTGGTAGACGAGCAGTTGGAGAAGCGCTCGCTCGAGTCGGCCGTCTCCGGTCGGCTCAACATCGTTCGCAAGGCGGACGGCAAGTCGCCCGCCGTCGTCGAGGTCTCGCTTCGCAACACGTCCGCGCGCGACGTCACCGCCGTCTTCGACGTTGGCTCGGGGCGCGAGCAGCGACTGGCCGTTGCGCGTGGCAAGACCGCCGAGCTGCGGATCGAGGTGCCGGCCGAGTTCACGCCAGCCCTGACCATCAAGGGCGTGCTGCCCCGCATGCGGTCGATGGAGTGGTTGGTCGGAGCGTGGATGACGCCGACCTCGCGGGTGCTGATCATCCCCAACGCCCGCAATCAGCTCGTGGCCTTCTTCCTGGATGCTGGCGACCCCGCGACCAACCGCCTGCCGCAGGTCATCGCCGCCCAGCTCGACGTCAACGACACGATGGCCACCGGCCGTGCCACCGTGCTGGCCGCTCACGCTCGCGGCCTGTTCGGCACTCGCGTTCCGGCCGCTTGCGCCCAAGGTTGCGGCATTCAGTGGACGGTGCGGCTGACCGACCTGGACCAGTTCACGTTCGGCGTCAGCCGCACGCTTCCTGCCGAGATTTTCGTAGGCACCTCTCGCCAGCAGGTCCGGTTCGCGGCCGTGCACTGATTTCGGCGTTTCGCGATCACCGTTCCCTACCTCTCGAGATCGACGAGACGGGGTCGGAGTACGCGTACGAGTTCATCCCCGATTGCACGGGCACCGCGACCGTCACGCTGACCAAGACCGCGTTCGACGACGGCTACTTGGACCTGTTCATCCTCGACGGCACCAAGGCGTGCGGCGGCAGCACCTGCCAGACCGGGGCGCTGATGGATGACCTAGGGTTGGCCGAGGCGACGTTTGCGGTCAAGGCGGGCCAGGCGTACCACGTCGTGGTCGACGGGTACGACGGCTTTGCGGGCAGTTACGAGATCGAGGCGGCTTGCTCTTGTCAGTAGTCGGCGCGCGCGGGCGGGCCCGGGTAGGGGGCGGCACGCGGTTCCGATGCCGTTGGCCATGGGCGGATGGGCCCAGGCGCTGAAGATCCGACACATCTCCGTAACCATACGTGGCGATGTAGCATTCGCGCCTCTCCCCGCCGCTTCGCGTCACGTCCTCTCCATGCGCGATCCCGTCCCCCGGCTCATCCCCTCGCCCAGGATGTGCAGCGCGTAATTCGGCACCGACGGCAGGTACCACGGCGGGTACTCGATGGCCGCCCACCAGCCATCGCTTCCGTATGCCTCCGGGATCCGACCCACGTGAACGCAATATTCTGCCGTCCGTTGCCGCGTCACTTGCCCGCATCGAGCGACAATTGGGCGCTGGGACCCGGCGCGCGGCCCGGCGACCGATGGCCGACCTTGCGTGGGGTGAATCAAAAATGATACAGTCGATCGAGCCGCGGCTCCGCGTCGTGTTCTACCGCACGGCGGCTGGAACCGAGCCGGTGCGCGAGTGGTTGCTGAACCTGGCACGGGAGGATCGAAGGCGGATGGGCGAGGACATCAAGACCGTGCAGTTCGGCTGGCCGCTCGGGATGCCGCTCGTGCGCCCGCTTGGCGCTGGACTGTTCGAGGTCCGCACGGACTTGGGGGGCCGCATCGCCCGCGTTCTGTTTCTGGCCGACGGCGGCTGGATGGTCCTGCTGCACGCGTTCATCAAGAAGTCCCGCAAGACGCCGGGCGACGATCTGGAGCTGGCCCGCCGACGCGCCGCCGACCTGCGCAGGGAGAACGCCCGATGACCAAGCCCCTTGCCCCCCACCACGTCGGCAGCGACTTCGACGCATTCCTGGACGAACAGGGCCTGCTGGCCGAAGCCGAGGCCGTGGCCGTCAAGCGCGTTGTCGCGTGGCAGGTGGAACAGCAGATGCAGGCGCAGGGCATCAGCAAATCCGACATGGCGCGGCGGATGCAGACCAGCCGGGCCGCCGTCGACCGATTGCTCGACCCGGAGAGCCCTTCGGTGACGCTGCTGACGCTCGAGAAGGCCGCGCGCGTGCTGGGCCGGACACTGTCGATCGAGCTGACGACGCGGCCGACCTGAGGCACCGGATGCTGGCCGTGTTCCTCAACGAAGTCCACGCGCCCATCCCGAACCATCCCAGCCCCTTTGCATCGAGGTGCACGCAGAGAACCGCAACGGCCTCGTCACGGCCTGGTTCACGAACGACGATCGGCTCCGCGAGGGCGAGGAGGCGATGACACTAACCCACCGCCCCCATAAAGCATTGCAGCGTCACGTGGCGCAGCTTGATCGCCGCGACCCCGTGCTTGGCCTCGTCCCGCACCTCGTCCTGTAGCATCCGGCACAGCGGATGGTCCAGCGACAGCAGCGCCTCGCGGTGGCGGTTCGCGACAATCGAATCACCCTGCACACTGGCCACCCGCGACGCCCACAGGTGCATCCGCCCGGTGTAGAACGCCGCCTGGGGCAGCGAAAGCCCGTAGTCCAGCGCGGCGGCGGCCTCGTCCAAGTCACCACACCGCATGGCGAATCCCGCGTGCAGCAACTGCCACGTCGCCTCGTCGGGGTCGGCGGCTGCAGCTTGCGCAATGTGCACCGCGGTTGCGGCGGGTTCCGCACCCAGGTTTTCGAGCTGCACGGCGCGCAGGAAGTGGGCGTACCCGGCGGTGCCTTGCGGCGTGTCGAAGCGGCTGGGGCGGCGTGGTGGCTGCTGCGACCGTTCGGCGGCCACCAGCTCAAACCCCGGCTTGTCGCTCCAGTTCCACGGGATCTCGGCGTACGCACCTCGTCCAGTCGGCGCCAGATCGGTCGACACGAAGCACCGCTGGCCGCCGGGGTCCATCACGATGCTGTGCACGCCCATCGGCTGCGCGAGCACCCCGCCCGCCCCGCGCTCCAGGCCCGCGACCTCGCAGTCCTCGTGGTCGCCCAGCAGCGCCTGCAAGTCCAGGGACGTCAGTCCGCCGCGCGGCAGCCCCTCGCGCACCGCGCGCGCCATCCGCTCCAGCCGGCCGTGGCTGTCGGCGGCATACCCGGAATTCGGCGCCAGCTCGCCATCTTGCAGCTCGCGGCTGAGATAGTGGTTGGTGCACGCCAGATACGGGTCGCCCGGCTCGGGGCGCGTCACGGCCATCCGACGCGCGGTGGTCTCGATCAGCACGGCCGACGCCTCATTCACCGCCGACACCAGCAAACCCCACGTCGAGGCGACCGGACGCTCGCGGGCGATGGCCGCCGCCTCGTCCAAGGTCCTGGCCCGCCTGATAATCTCGTGGCACAGGTCCATCACCGCCGCGCCGCCAAAGCGAACTTCACGGTGCAGGTGGGTGTGGGTGGTCACGCACAGGCCGGCCTCGTTCCACAGGCTCACCACCGGCGCATCGACCCCGCGCGAGCTCGCATAGCCGTACCGCAACCCCTCGTCGGGTGAGCACAACACCACCGTCGGCGCCGCGTCCCACAAGCCGATGCCGGGAAAGTCGAAGTTGCGCGCGTGCAGCAACGCAGCGCCATCGACCGCCGCACCCCACACCGCGACCGAAGAGCAAGCTGCAATCGCTCCGGCCGCCCAACTTCGCGCCGCTGGCACCACGCGCGCCCGCCCCGCCAGCCCCACCAGATTCTGAAACACGTCCATCGTCATCATGTGGCGAGCCTGCGCAGGCGGCAGCCCCAACGCCCGCATGTAGGCCTCGCTTCGCCGTCGCAGCAGCCCCGGACGGTCGCGGTGCAGTCGACGCATCAGCGCATCCACGGCCGGCGCCGCCCAGTCCGGCACCACGCGCAGTGGACCGGCCGGTTGGCTACCCTTCAGCAGGCACACTGGCATCGACGCGTAGTAGGACAGCACCGGCAGGTGGCCACCCAGCTGTCTCTGGAAGTCACCGTGTTGTCGGCCCATTTCCCGCTCATCGCCGTGCAGGCGCAGGACGGTCAGGGGCAGGGTGGGTTGGGCGAGGATCATGACGGGCTCCCGGGGGCGGCCGGACGCAGGGGGTCCAGCACGCGGCGACAGAACAGGTCCAGGGCTGGCAAGGGGTCGGTGCCCGAGCGAACCTGCTGGATCAACAAGCCATCCAGCGTCGCGGCACACAGGTCGGTCAGCACCACCACGTCACAGTCGCGCACCCGTCCCTCCGCAATCGCGTCGCGCAGAAGGTGGGTGGCGGCTTCCTGCAGCGTGCGGGCGAAGTCACGGGCGGCATCCAGCACGCGCTCGGGGTGTTCCGGCTCGCCAAGTGCCCACAGCTGGACAAGCACCGGCAGCAGCTGCGGGTCCTCGGCATAGAAGGCGACCACGCCGCGCATCCAGGCCTCGACGATGTCCAGCGGTCCTTCCAACCCCTCCAGACCCGCCACCAGATGGTCGCGCTGGCGCTCGAGGATCACGGCCAGCACCGCTTCGAACACCTCGCCCAGATTGCGGAAATACCAGTAGAGGGCAGGGCGGCCGATGTCCAGCGCGGTCGCCAGCTCACTCATCGTCACCCGGCGCATGCCCTGCGAGCGGATGAAGGCGAGGGCGCGCAACGCGAGATCAGCTCGCCGTTCATGGTCGACGGGACGCGGCATGATGAGGCTCCGGTTTGCTTGACAGGGTGTCAGGTTATGGAAACCCTGACAGGGTGTCAAGGAAAACCAACCGGAACCTCGCCGAGGCCGCGCGCAAGAGCCTGATCAACCTCCCCCTGTCGCCAGATCTCACTTCCGGGTATCGTCCGCCGCCTTCGCCCAACGCCCGTCGCGGCGCCCACCCCCTTTGGAACAGGCCCATGCAAGTCCAGACCAGGCTTCCCCAAGTCGGCACGACCATCTTCAGCGTGATGTCCGCGCTGGCCGTGCAGCACCGCGCCCTCAACCTCGGCCAGGGCTTTCCCGACTTCGACCCACCGGCCGAGCTGATCGAGGCGATGGCCCAGGCGGCGCGCGATGGCAAGAACCAGTACGCGCCCATGCCGGGCATCCTGCCGCTGCGTCAGGCGATTGCCGACAAGGTGCAGCGCGAGTACGGCGCGACGGTCGACCCCGACACCGACATTACAGTGATGGCCGGTGCGAGTCAGGCGATCTTCAATACCGTGCTGGGGCTGGTGCATCCGGGCGACGAAGTCATCGTGCTCGACCCGTGTTACGACTGCTACGACCCCGCTATCACGCTCGCCGGGGCACGCGCCGTCCACGTGCCGCTCGACCCCAAGACGTTCGCCGTCGACTGGGATCGCGTGCGTGCAGCCGTGACGCCCAAGACGCGCATGCTGTTCGTCAACAGCCCCCACAACCCCACGGGCGCCCTGTTCGACGAGCGCGACATTGACGAGCTGACCCGAACGGTGCACCAAACGGGCATCATCGTGCTGTCGGACGAGGTCTACGAGCACATCGTGTTCGACGGTCGCCAGCACCTGAGCGTGCTGCGCCATCCGGAGCTGGCCGCCCGCAGCGTCGTCATCTCCAGCTTCGGCAAGACCTACCACTGCACGGGCTGGAAGATCGGCTATGCCGTGGCGCCCAAGGTCCTGAGC
>JBMOIG010000131.1:0-12098 GCA_049317445.1 Myxococcota bacterium
AGGGCTCGCGGGAGGATCACTGCGTCCAGTCGCCCGTCGCTGTGTCCAGGTCGTCGATGAACTTCAGCCCTACCGGAAGGGTCATCGCCCCCTTGTTGAAGGCGAGGAATACGAAGCGATAGTTGTTCCAGTTCTGCGAACCGGACACATGGAACATCACGGTGTTCAGCTTCTGGGACGGAATCGTCAAGGTCACCTGAGCCTGCTCCTGGAACGAATCGTTGTTCGGATTCCAGATGTTCTGGCCGTTGACCGAGATGTCCGCCTGGTCGCTCCAGCCGTTCCAACACGTGTACCGGAAGGTCGGACTCCAGGTCTTCGCGACACCAGAGTCGTTCTGGATGCGGAAGACCGCGACCAGATGCCGCCCCCAGTTGCTGTCGCTCTGGTAGCCGTTGTAGATCTCGCTGTGGACGATGCCGCCTGTCCCCATCTTGCCCTGGCGGGTGAAGAACATGCGCCAGTATTCCTTGTCTGCACTGACTTGGTAGGAGCGACTGCTGTTGGTCCAATCGGAGGGCGCAATGCCCAAGAAGTATTGCGAGTCGTTGCCCGCCATCCATCCGTGGCCGTTGCTATAGATGTCGAACAAGTTGTACCGGAAGGGTACGCCCGTAGCCGTCGGCGCGGAGGTGATGATCTTGCCGTTGACCTTCAGGTCACCGCCCACCGTCGCAGCACCGTCGATGGTCAAGTCTCCCGCGATGCGGATCTTCTTGCTCGACAGCGTCTGCAAGTTTACCGACCACTTCACCACCTGACCGTCCGTCGTGTTGTTCAGGAACGCCCCATCGACCACCTTCAAGCGCCACGTGCCCTTGGGGTTCTTGCCAGTCCAGTAGGTCAGGTCACCAGAAATCGTCTTGGTTTCATCGGGATAGATGGTCTTGATGCCGTCGCCCTTCTTGCCACCCTTGTTATAGAGCACGTACTCCTGGTTGGCGGAGTCATACAGGGTCACGGCCACGGTCGAGAGGTCCGAGTTGGTCAGCTCCAACGACACCGACAGCTTCTGAGCAAGACCCACGTCACCAACCACGATCTCCGAGAAGCCGCCGATCGGGTTGTTGTCCGGAATCGGCAGGGCCGCTGCCGAAGTGAACACGTCGGTGAACTGGTTCCAGATCAGGCCGTTGGAGATCTCGTCGATGTTGTCCGCAGCTATGGTCGCCGCCGCGCTCGCCTGCGCGCAGTCCAAGGAGCCGTCCGCCTTGATGCCCACCACGACCAGACCGGAGCCACACGACTTGCCCAGCTGAGCCATCGCCGGAATCTCGGCCAAGTCTGCGTACTTGCCTGTCGTCGCCACCTTCGCAAGACCCGCCGTCTTCGCGTACGCCGTCAGGTCCGGAGCGCCCGTCAGGTCCGCGTAGGCGCCCGTCGTCGCCACGTCGGCCAGATTCGCCGCCTTGACGAACGACGTAAGGTCAGGCGCGCCCGCCAAGTCCGCGTAAGCGCCCGATAGCGCCACCGTCGCCAGATCGCCGGCCTTCAGGTAGTCCTTCAGCGCCGTGGCATCCAACTGGCTTGCTCCCACGCAGCCCGTGCACGACAGCCCTTCCGCCACCGCAGCACGCAGCGCATACGCCACCGAGTGCAGAGGCTTGCGGGCCAACTCCGGGTCCTGGCCGATCTTCATGCCCAACCACGCGCCCGTCGTCAGGTCGGCGGGCTTCAACGCCACGCCGGTACCCAGCGCGTAGCTGAACTGGCCGGCCGCGACCTTGACCGTCACGGGTCCCTCGAACCAGATCGGCGAGCCGCCGGTCTGGTCCTTGTAGATCGCGAACACCGTCGCATAGTCGCCGTCCGCCGCCGCGCCGCCACCCGTTGAGTGCAGCGTGCCCTCGATCAGCGCCGTTCCGGGCACCGCCGCCAACGCAACGCCGGCGACAAGGGTCGAGCCCAGCAACACGCCCCACAACGCGCCGAGCGTCGCCAAGTGCTTGATCCCCATACTGTCCTCCATCCAGCGATTTGCCCAGCCTCCGGCCCGCTCACACGGTCATGCCCATGACCGGACGGACTGAAAGGGGCTTCGCGTGACTACGAACCAGAGTGCACCGCTGCGGCCCTTCCCGTGAACTCTCGAGAATTTCGAGGCTTTCGGCATCTCCTGAAGATGAGACGACCTGCAGTTTTGAACCTGTTGGCACCCGTGTGCAGAGCTCATGGCCCCACAGGGGCTACAGAGTGGACAACCTCGCAAGGGATTTCAACCCCCGAAACAAGTCGGGAGGCCGAATTCTGCACCTGATAGCCGTCAGCATCCGGATGATCCCTTCGATGACCCGGAGAACGTGGAAACTGACGACTTTACGATTGTTTACCTGACTTGCACGCGTCACGTCAGGGATCTATCCTGCGTCCGGTTTGCGGTCGGGGCACCTCGCACTGCTGGACCACCACCTTCCTCGCCTCCTCGGGCGCGGTCGGCCGCCACGGCGACACGTCACCTCGTTCTCCGCGCGTCCTGTTGAAAGTGACCGCGGCGAAGTGGAAGCTATCTACCGACGCGTTGCTTGGTGCCCCGACAGGCCCAGGTCGACCGCCCGAGCACCTCGCTGCTCCAGCCAAGGTTCACGATGTCCGACACGCGCAAGTTCAGGAGCCTTCCCGTCGTCCTTGCCCTGACCGCCCTGATGGTCACCGGACAGGCGTGCGGCACAACCGATACCGGCGCCGACACCAGCAGCGGCTTCGACGGATTCATCACCGTGGACATCGAGGTCAAGACGGACACCGACGTCAAGACCGACACCGACATCAAGACCGATGCCGACGTCAAAACCGACACCGACGTCAAGGTGGACAGCGACTCGGTCGATGCGGACGACGCGGAAGTGGACGATGCCGACGTGGACTTGGACGCCGACGACGGGTCGGACGTCGAGCTCGTGGATGTGAAGGATGTGCCCGACGTTCCGGTCGACCCGTGCGAGTCCAACCCTTGCCAGGAGCCTTTCAAGTCGGTGTGCACCAACGTCGACGGCGCCGCCGAGTGCAGCTGCGACGAGGGCAAGGAGCTGTATCCCGACGGGACGTGCGACAACCCGTGCATCAAGCCAGCGACGCCGCCCAAGCCGCAGTCCAACCTCGTGGTCGGCGATCTGGTGATCACCGAGGTGATGGTCAAGCCGGCCAACTCGACGGATGACGTGGGCGAGTGGTTCGAGGTCGTGAACGTCTCTGCCAACCCGCCCAAGTCCATCCAGCTCAACGGCCTGACGATCACGGACAAGTCGGGCGCCGACGGTCACGTCATCAACCATTGCAAGCCGTTGCTGCTGCAACCCGGCGAAGCGTTCGTGTTTGCGCGCAACGGCGACCCGGCCAAGAACGGCGGCTTCGTCCCCGGCTACGTGTACGGCGACGACGTCACGTTGGGCAATGTCAGCGACAGCATCTACATCCGCGCGGTCTACATGTCGGCCGGGCAGCCGCTGAACCTGGACATCGACAAGGTCATCTGGTCCGCGGACTGGCCGGTCAACTCCTGGACCGGCCACGCCCTTGCCCTGGATGCGACGCACACCACCTTCCTGGGCAACGACGCCGCGATCCACTACTGCCCCTCGCCCCACGTCATGAGCAACGGCGACTTCGGCACCCCCGGCTTCCTGAACGGCGCCTGCCCCGCCCCCGCGGACCAAGACAAGGACGGCATCATCGACGCGAAGGACAACTGCTGGAACGTCCCGAATCCCAATCAGGACGACAAGGACCAGGACAAGCTCGGCGACGTCTGCGACAACTGCCCCGATAACGCGAACGAAGGCCAGTTCGACGCCGACTCGGATGGCAAGGGAGACGCCTGCGACCCCGCAGTGTGCGGCGACGCTGAGCTGGACTTGAACGAGGACTGCGACGACGGCAACGCGAGCAACGAGGACTTCTGCTCGACGGAGTGCAAGAAGCTTGTCGTCAAGCCGCTGAAGGTCGTGTTCTCTGAGGTCTTCGTCCACTCGGACAAGGTCACCGACACGAACAGTGAGTGGGTCGAGCTCTACAACGCCGACCCCGTGCCGATCACCTTGAACAACTGGGTATTCGAGACGGGCAAGGGCGGAAAGTTCACGATCCCCGGCGCTCCGGCCATCGCGATTCAGCCGGGCGGCTTCTATGTGCTGGGCGGGTCGACGGACACCAACAAGAACGGCGGCGCAAAGGTCGACATTGCTTGGAGCGGCATCACGCTGGACGACTCGGACGACACGCTGAAGATCACGAAGGCCGGCGTCGTCGTTGACCAAATCCAGTACGGCGTGAAGACGCCCAAGCCGATCACCGGAAGCGCCGTTCAGCTGAGCCCCAGCCACATGAGCCCGTGGTTCAACGACTTTGCCGCCTACTGGTGCATCGCCAACGACGTCATCTCGCAGTCCGGCAGCGACCGCGGCACGCCGGGAAAGGCCAACGCGACCTGCGCGCCGAACGGCCAAGACACCGACGGTGACGGCGTGCTGAACGAGTTCGACAACTGCCAGCTCGACGCCAACGCCGACCAAGCAGACAGCGACATGGACGGGTTCGGCAACGTGTGTGACATCTGCCCCAGCACGTTGAATCCCAACCAGTACGACCTGGATGGCGACGGCATCGGTGATGCTTGCGACAACTGCACCTTCGACGCCAACCACGACCAGACGGATGCCGACGGCGACGGCTGGGGCGACCCCTGCGACCTGCCCCTGTGCGGCAACAAGAAGGTCGAACCGGGCGAGCAGTGTGACGACGGCAACTGGGATGCTGGCGACGGCTGTACCCCCGCGTGCCAGGCCGAGAACTTCCTCCCCGGGGTCATCGTCATCACCGAGCTGATGGTCAACCCGGTCGGCACCGACGACGCCGCCGAGTGGATAGAGATCTACAACACGAGCGACCTGCCTGTGGACCTGCGTGGCTGGGTCTTGCGCGACGACACCAGCCCCACCAAGGTGGTGTTTCCCAGCAACAAGCCGCTGCTGGTGCCGGCCAAGAACTACCTGCTGATCGGCGGGTCGGCCGACAAGAAGCTCAATGGCGCGGCATCGGTGACCTACGGCTACTGGACCGCCGGGCAGAAGTCGCCCTTCTCGATGAACAACAGCAGTCCCGACGAGGTGATCCTCGAGTGGAATGGCAAGATCATCGACAAGGTGGCCTACGAGCCCATGGGCTGGTCGTGCCAGCAGGACCCGCCGCCGGAGAACTGCCAGACGATTGGCTTCCCCGGTCTGACCGGCAGCAAGTCGATGTCTCTGGACCCCGGCAAGTACGACGCGACCAAAAATGACAGCCCCACCGCGTGGTGCGATGGTTTGCTGCCCTACGGGTCGGTATCCGGCAACTTCGGGACGCCTGCTGCCTTGAACACGGTCTGCAAGTAGCGTCCGCCCCCCGGCAGGTCCCGCTCCCCTTCCCCGCAAACCTCGCCCAAGCAAGCGCGACGGCCCCGTCGAACGACAGGGACCACCGCTGCGGCGTGCTATTCAGGTGGGCTAGTCGAGGTGCAGGGCGCGCTTCAAGGACGACAGCGACAAGTCCGGCGCCTGGTACTCGGGGTTCATGGTGCCGGTGAAGCCACCTGCGCCCGCCTGCACGCGGCCCTTGGCGCCGACGCTCATCTCTGCCAACTTGAGTGGATCCGGGGACTTGTCGTAGCTCCACACGGTCGCCATGACCGAGAAGATGCCGACGTCGAGACCCACCTTCACCTTGGCAAAGAACGTCAGAACCAGATTCAGGGCCGCCGTCAGCTTGGCGTCAACCGGCATGTCGAAGTTCAGGCCGTTGCGGTCGACCGTGATGGTCGGGTCCGCAGACAATGCCGCTTCGAGATGCAGGTTCAGCGCCGCGCGCAGGCCGGCCTCGACCGCGACGACCGCCGCCGACACCTGGACGGAGCCCTCGACGTACGCGTTCAAGTCGCAGTAGGCGCTCGACGCCAGATGGCCCGTCACGCTCATCGACGCGAATGCGGGTTCCATCAAGTCGACCTCGCCGCCCAGCGAGATGTTGCTGAGCGTCAAGGGCTTGATGCCACACTCGATTCCCAGGCCGGCACCCACCTTCACCTTGACGGTGGGAGGCGTGTAGACCACGAACGACAGGTCCAGCAGCGTGATGTCTTTCTTGTAGGGCTCGGGCTTGAAGAGCTCGAACGGGCCGGGGATGTTCACGCTACCGCGCAGCTTGACGTGGCCCTGGTCGTCCAGCGCGACGCCCGCCATGCCATGGACATCCTTGCTGATCTGAATGTCGACGCTGCCCTCACCGGTGAACTTCTGCTCGCGCGACAGCGTCACCCCCAGCTTGCCCTTGACGCGGTCATGCGGTTGAAAC
The DNA here is from genome assembly GCA_049317445.1 of Myxococcota bacterium. Taxonomy (GTDB): domain Bacteria; phylum Myxococcota_A; class UBA9042; order UBA9042; family UBA9042; genus CAJBNH01. Next base: position 6,325 of record JBMOIG010000131.1, read on the forward strand.
TCGACCTCGCCGGTGCCGTAGAAGACCGACTGACCGCCCACGTCCTCATAGTTCACATCGAACGTGCCACGGCCAAACTTGCCCGCGTCGATGGTGCCCTTGCCGGTCGCGCCCATCAGCTTGTTCTTGCTGACGCTGGCTTGGAGTTCAGCTCCCTCGATCTTCACGGGTCCGGCCGTCCACGCCTTGATTTGCGTGAGCTTTCCGGTGCCGCTGACCTCTTGCTTCTCGACGTCGATCTCGCCGGACAGCTCGCCCTTGGCGATGCCGGTGAGCTCGGCCTCGATCCGGCCTGCGACGCGGGTGAGCTTCTGACCGTCGACCGTCGCGGATACGCTGCCGCCGGTGATGGCGACCTTGCCGCCTGCAAGCTCCTTTCGCTCGGTCAGCGTCAGCGTCGCCGTGCCCTTGATGCTCTCCATCGTGCTGCCGGACTCGATCTCGACCGTGCCCTTGCCCCAGCCGAAGACCGTGATGTCGACCCGGCCGCCGAAGTCCTTCAGCGCGTTGTTCTCGAAGTTGGCGATGATCCTGCCGCCGGAAAGCTCTGCGAACTTGCCGATCGGCTTGGGCTTTTCCAATGCGAGGCCGGCCTGACCCGTGAAGCTGGTCAGCGTGCTGGAGCGGTCGATGCGGATCCAGCCCTTGCCGAAGTCCTTCACCTCACCTTCGGCCTCGCCGTAGATGCTCTTGATCTGATTGGCTTCGAAGTCCGCGCCCAGCGATGCGCGCGTAATCGTGACGAAATCGCCCAGCTTCTTGGGCTGCTCCAGCTCGATCTTGCCGCTGCCGGACACGGACTCGGCGGTCGATCCGTCGCGCACCGTCAGCTCGCCCTTGCCCCACTCGCGCACGCCGACGCGCACGGTGCCGCCGAAGTCCTTCAGTGAGCTCGCCTCGAAATTGGCGCGCAGGTAGCTGCCCTTGAGCAGGCTGATCGGGTCAACGAGGTCGTGGTCGTTGATGACCTCGAGCGAAGCAGTGCCGGAGATGCTGTTCAGGTCCTGAGCCTTGAAGTTCAGCGTGCCTTTGAGCCACTCCTCGTAGCCAACCTCGATGTTGCCGCGGTACTCGGTGACGGCGTTGGCCGTGAAGTCCGCTTCCAGCGAGGAGTTTTGGCGGATCGCGATCTTGCCGAAGGTCTTCTCTTGGACAACAGAAACCACCGCCTTGCCCGACAGCTCGTCGAGCGTGCCGGTCGCGGTGATGCTGCCCAGCAGCCACTTGTCGTACTCGATGGACAACTGACCGGACACATTGGTGATCCCGGTGCCGTCGAACATCGCTTGGGCGTTGCCGCCCTTCTTCAGCATCAGGGCGCCGCCGAGGTCCTTGTCCTTCAACAGCTCGATCTGCGCCTGTCCGGAGATCGACTCGAGGGTCGAACCGGAGGCCACCGTGATCATGCCCCCGACATACTCGGTCCATTCGAACCCGACCGTGCCAGAGATCGTCGTGATCTTGGAGGCTTCCATCTGGCCTTGGGCGCGGCTGTCCTTCTTCAGCTTGACCTGACCGCCCAGGTCCTTGTCCTCCATCGTGCTCAGGTGAATCTGGCCAGACAGCGAGTCGATCTTGTTGTCGCCCGACAGCGTGACGCCGCCCTTGATCCACTTCTGGTATTCGATGTCTGCGTTGCCGCCGAAGCTGTCGATCGCCGACGCCACGACCTTGGCGCGCAGGTTGCTGCCGGTCTTCAGGACGATGTCGTGCGGCAGGGGCTTGTCAGTCGTGACGACCGCCGCGCCGTGGCCGGAGACCGACTCGAACGTGCTGGTTCCGTCGACCACCAAGTCGCCCTTGGCCCACTCCTGATAGGTCCAATTCACCAAGCCGCCGAAGGTGCCGAGCTTCGACGCCGCGACGTCCACCGTGACCGAGCCGCCCTGAACCAGCGTGAAGTCGCCGATCTTCTTCTCGTTCTTTAGCTGCACGGTCGCGCGGCCGGAGATCGAGTCGACCGTCGAACCGGCGTCGACACGGATGGAGCCCGCGAGCCAGTCCTCGTACTGCACGAGCAGCACGCCGCCGAAGGTCGTCAGCTCGTTGTTGGCGAATTTCGCTTCCGCGTTGCCGCCTTGCAGCAGCTTGAGGCCGGACGAGCCGACCTCCTTGTCGCCGATCAGCTCGACCTGCGCCGAGCCGCTGAGGGCGCGGAAGTTCGATCCCGCGTCAGCCGTCAGCGTGCCGCGCAACCAGCTGTCGTAGTCGACGGCGAGGCGGCCCTGGAAGCTTGCGTCCTCGACCGAGGCACCGGGAGCCAGTTCGAGCTCGACGTTGCCCCCCTTGCGGGCCGTGAACTTGTCGCCCAACGGCTTGTCTGCCTTGAGGATCGCGCCTGCCTTGCCGCCGTAGGGACCGGCGACCGGCGTGCCCTTGGGGATCTCGACCCAGCCGCCAATCCAGCCGTCGTGCTCCCAATCGATGCGGCCGCCCATGTTCTCGGGCTTGCTGTTCGCGACCGTCAGCTCAAGGTTGCCACCGGCGAGCAGCTTGGTTTTGGCCACAGGTGCCGTGTCTTCCAGCAGTCGGCCGGTCGCCTTGCCGCTGATGGCGGTGACGGGCGACTTGGGAAGGGTGATGGCACCGTCCAGATGCGCCTGCGGGTCCTTGTACTCCCACTGGGCCTCGCCCTCGATGGTGTCGAAGGCGTTGTTCTTGAACTGGGCTTCCAGGTTGCCGCCCTGACGCAGCTCGAACTGGCCGCCACCCGGCGCGAAAGGCTTGATGACCTGCGCGCGGGCCAGACCGTTGACCGACTTCGGCGTCGACTCGGTGAGCTCGATGGCCCCCTGCAGCCAGTCGCTGTACTGGAAGCGTGCCTTGCCGCTGAACTTCTCGACCTCCGCGGCCGACACCTGAACCTCGAAGCCGCTGCCCGACAGCAGCTTGACCTCGGTGCCCGACAGCGGGAAGTCGCGGATGAGACGCGCCTCTCCCTTGCCCCGCAGCGCGTCCAGATTCTGCTTGCCCTCGATGGAGAGCGAGCCCTGAAGCAGGTCGCTGTACTGCCAACGGACCTCGCCGCCCCACTGCTGCAGCGCGTTGCCCTTGATGTCGACCTCGGCGCTGCCGCCGGGCAGGAGCTTCAGCTCACCCGCCACGGGCTTCTCAGCCACGACGCGTGCCTGAGCGTTACCGTCGATCGACTCGAGCTTGGAGGTTTGCAGGCTGACGTTGCCCTCAGCCCAGTTCTGGAACTTCCAACCGAGCTCGCCCGAGACTCCTTGGAACTGGCTGTTCTGCAAGGTCGCTTCGGCGCTGGACCCTTGCTTGACGAACAGCTCGGAGCCGCCCACCGCGTAGTCACGCGTGAACGCAGCGTTGCCCTTGCCACCGACCGACTCGAGCGTCGAGCCCGCGTCGACTTGCAGCGTGCCGTCCAGCCAGTCGCTGTACTTGTAGTACGCCGTGCCACCGAAGGTCGTGAGCTTGTTTGCGGCGAGTTCTGCCTGCAGTTGACCGCCCGCCTTCAGGGACAGGTCACCCGCCAGCGGCTTGTCTTCCAGAAGCACCGCCGTGCCCTTGCCGCTCAGGTTATCGAGCTTGCTGCCGTCCTGAATCGACAGGGTGCCGGCCAGCCAACTCTGGAACTGCCAGTTCAGGTCGCCGCCGAAGCTGTCTGGCTTGGAACCGGCGATGGCTGCACGCAGCTCGCCGCCGCGCCGCAACTTCAGGTCGCCGATGTCCTTTTCGGCCTTCAGGTACGCGCGGCCGTTGCCGTTGAGGTTGGTGAACGTGGAGCCCTGAACATCGACTTCGCCCGCAAGCCAGCCCTCGTAGTCCCACGCGAGGTTCGCGCTGAACGGCACATCCAGCAGCGACTTCGCGGTGTCGAACTCGAGCTGCATGTTGCCGCCGCGCTCGATCGCAAACGGCGGAGCCACTTCCTTACGCTGGATGACGGAAGCCGTCGCCTGGCCAGTCAAATGGTCCGGAGCCGACGGGTTCAGCGTGACTGAGCCGCCCAGCCAGCCGGCGTGGCGCCACTCCACCTGTCCACCCAGCTTGGTGACCGCGCTGGCGGCGAAATCGACTTGCAGATCGCCACCCTGCTTCAACGTGATCTCGTTGCCCAAGTCCTTGGAGGCCGACAGCTTGGCCGTGGCCGTCCCGGAGATCGCGTCGAGCGTGCTGTAGTCGGGCACCGACACGTTGCCTTCGAGCCACTCGTCGTACTTCCAGCCGACCTCACCGCCCACGCCTTCCAGCGCGTTCGCGTTGAACTTGCCGCGCAGGGCCCCGCCTCGCTGAAGCTCCAGCTTGCCGTCGCCGACCGCCTTCTGCTCTTTCAACGTCGCAGTGCCCGAGCCCGAGACCTGCTTGCCATCGCCCACGTCGACGTGAAGGTTGCCCTCCAACCATTGCTCGTAGCGCCAATTCACGTCGCCGGTGAAGGACTTGGCCTGGTTGTTGGCGATCTCGACCTGAGCCGAGCCGCCGCGCAGCAGCGAGAACTTGTCGTCGAGCGCTTTGTCGAGAATCAGCGTCGCCTTGACGGTGCCGTTGACCTGCTCGAGGTTCGAGTTCTGGATCGCAAGGTCGCCTCGCAGCCAGTCCTCGTAGCCCACACCCACCTGGCCGCTGAATTGCTGCAGCTTGGCGCCGTCGAATTGCGCTGTCAGCGTGCCGCCTTCCAACAGCGACACCTGCTCGTCCAGGATGTAGTTCTTGGCCAGAGACGCCGTGACCGCACCCGTCAACTTGTCCGGGGTCGAACCGGCGTCGAGCACAACGGTGCCCTTGAGCCACTCGTCCGCGCCATAGGTCCACGGCAGCGTGCCGTCCAGCGACCTGACCGCGCTGTTCTCGACCGTGACTTGGCCGCCCCCGCCCGGCTGGAGCGTCAGCTCGGTGCCCGGCAGGTTGTACGGTGCTTCGATGGCCGCAGTCGCCTGACCGCTGATCTGCTGCGCCGTCGACTTCGGGTCGACCGTCACATTGCCCTTGAGCCAGCCACCGTACGTGAAGTTCGCCGAGCCGCCGAAGGTCTCAATCTTGCTCTGCGCGATGTGCGCCTGGATGTTCGAACCGGCTGCAACGACAGTCAAATCGCCAAACGGCAGGTCGGTCAACAGCTGAGCGTCGGCGTCTCCGGTGATGCTGTCGAAGCGGGTCTTGCCCTCAACCGTCAAAGCGCCCTGCGCCAGCGGGATGCCTTCGCTGTACTTCCACTGAACCGAACCGCCGAACTCCTGAATTTCTGTGCCTTCCAGCGTGATCGACGCCGCGCCGCCCGGCTGCAGCTCGAGGCCGGTACCGGCGACGGTGTGCGGGGCGATGAGCGTTGCGGTGGCTTCGCCGCGGATGTCGTCCTTGGTGCCCCCCTGAACGGTCACCGTGCCCTTGACCCAGTCTTCGTATTGCCAGCCGACCTCGCCGTCGAAGGTGCCTGGCTCGTTTGCGCTCATCTGCAAGGTCAGCGAACCGCCCTGCTTGATGACCAGCGCGCTGCCGGCCACCGGCTTGTCTTTGGCGAATCGGGCGGTTGCCTGACCGCTGAGGCTGTCGAAGCCCGAACCGGCGGCCACCGTCACGCTGCCTTCGAGGTACCTGTCGGAGCCGTATGCCCAGAGCACGTCGCCCTGGAACGAGGTCGGGTCGCCCGCTGCGATCTCGACCTGGACGCCGCCGCCGGGCAGCAACACCAGCTCGCCCATCGACTTATCAGCCTTCAGCGACGCTGAGGCGGTGCCGGAGGGAGACTCGATCTTCGTGCCGTCCGGAACAGTCAGCGAGCCGCCCACCCAACCGTCCGCGCCGTACTCCCACGC
>JBMOIG010000132.1:0-12049 GCA_049317445.1 Myxococcota bacterium
TCGCCACTTACCGACCTGACCGCTCGCGATCCCCTTTGCGGGATCCTCACCCGCAGCGGCAGTACCGACTTGCCCGAACCGTGAGGAAGTGGGAATCTCCTTGGCCGGTCACATACAGGTTCCTGTTCCCCGTTCCACCGCCCCCGCCCCCGAAAGAGTCACAGGCCATGGACTCCAGCCCCATCGACGTGCCCCTCGATGCCGCCCAAGCCCTGCGCGACAGCGAGGCGAATTTCCGCACGTTCTTCGAGACGATCGACGACCTGATCTTCGTCGGCGACCCTGAGGGGCACATCCTCTACGCCAACCCGGCCGTCACGCGGAAATTGGGCTATTCCGCAGAAGAACTGCTCGCATCAACGATTCTGGACATGCACCCGCGCAACGTGCAGGACGAGGCGACGGAGATCTTCGGCGCAATGGTTCGACGCGAGCGCGACGCCTGTCCGCTGCCGCTGGCGACCAAGTCGGGGGGCCTGCTGCCGGTCGAGACGCGGATCTGGATCGGCCGGTGGAATGGCCGCGATTGTATCTTCGGCATCTGCAAGGACCTGAGCGCCGAGCGCGAGGCGACCCAGCGGTTCGAACGTCTGTTTCGCAACAACCCGGCGCTGATGGCGTTGAGCGGTCTGGACGACCAGCGGTTCGTCGACGTGAACGAGGCGTTCCTGTTGACGCTGGGTTACACCTCGGCCGAGGTGGTCGGTAAGACCGCCATGGAGCTGGGCCTCTTTCCCCGTCCCGAGCAGCACCGTCAGGCCGCCCGGGAGCTGGCCGAGCAGGGGCGCATCCAAAGCTTTGCCATTCAGGTCCGCCACCGCGACGGTTCCTTGCTGGATGGCCTGTTTTCGGGCGAGCTGATCATCAGTCAGGGCAAGCAGTACTTCCTGACGGTGATGCACGACATCACGGCCTTGAAGCGCGCTGAGTCCGAGCTGCGCCGCATCAACGCCGTCATGAAACACCAGACGACGGTGGCCCACGACCTGGCCGCCCAGGCGCAGGCGGCCAATGCCGCGAAGAGCGAGTTTCTGGCCAACATGAGCCACGAGATCCGCACGCCGATGAACGCCGTGCTGGGTATGAACGGCCTGCTGTTGGACACCGCCCTGACAGCAGAGCAGCACCGGTACGCCGAAACGGTCCAATCGAGCGGAGAGTCTCTGCTTGCTTTGATCAACGACATTCTGGACTTGTCGAAGATCGAGGCCGGGCAGCTGACCCTTGAGGCGCTCGACTTCGAGCTCGCACCGGAGCTCGAGAACGCCCTCGAGATGGTTCGCGTGCGCGCCATCCAGAAGGGACTGGCGCTGACCTGCAACATCGACGCCGACGTGCCAGCCGCCTTGAGTGGCGACCCCGGGCGGTTGCGGCAGGTTCTGGTGAATCTCGCCGGCAATGCCGTGAAGTTCACCGACCGCGGCGGCGTGGCGATCCGGGTTTCGCTACAGCGCAGCGACGTGATTGGCGTCGTCTTGCACTTCTCAGTCCGCGACACGGGCATCGGCATCTCTGGGGAGCAGCACGGCCGACTCTTCGGCCAGTTCAGTCAGGTCGACGCCTCGACGACACGGCGCTATGGCGGCACCGGACTCGGTCTGGCGATCTCCAAGCAGCTGGCCCAGCTGATGGGGGGCGAGATCGGCGTCATCAGCGACGCGGGCCGCGGATCCGAGTTCTGGTTTACCGCACGCTTTGGCCGCTCGGCCGCCGCCTCCCAGCCGACGGCGGTGACGGCGGGATCACCCAGACCATCGCTTCCCAATGACTTTGTCGGGCATGTGCTGGTGGCTGAGGACAATGTTGTCAACCAGCAGGTCGCCTTGGCGTTCCTGCGCAAGCTCGGGGTTCGCGCGGACGCCGTCGGCAACGGGCGTGAGGCCGTCGCGGCGCTGCAGTCGACCCCCTACGACCTGGTGCTGATGGACGTGCAGATGCCCGTGATGGACGGGTTCGACGCCACGCGCGCCATTCGGTCGAGCCGTGGCCCCCGGTCAAGCGTGCCCATCGTGGCGATGACCGCCCTTGCCATGGAAGGGGACCGCGAGCGTTGTCTGGAAGCCGGGATGGAGGACTACATCTCCAAGCCGATCGCCGCAGCAGCGCTGGTACGCGTCCTGGAGCGCTGGCTGCCGCGCTGACAGCGACGGGCTTGCGGGCAGGGGAGTCGCGGGGTTAGCCTCGCTGACCATGACGCTTGGCCTGCTCACCGTCTGGACCCTCGCCCTGACCCTGCCAGGGACCCCGACCGCCACAGATGCGACCGACCCGGTGGGCGCATGCGTTGCCGTGCTGCAGCAGCCCGCGCCTGCCGCTGCCGTGGCCGCCGCTTGGAACGACAGGGGGAAATTGCTGCATCAGGCCAAGGACTTGGCTGGAGCCGCCGCCGCCTTTCAGGTCGCCGTCGCGCTGAATCCGCTGCACCCCGAGTTCGCCAACAATCTCGCGTTCCTCTATCAGCTCCAAGGGTTGCACCTGCTGGCCGAGTACTGGTACGGCAAGACGTTGGAACTGGACGGCAAGCGGGCGGTGGCCCACGCCAACTACGCGTCGTTCTTGCAGGATCGCGCCATCGAGCGCACCCCCGGTCGTGACCCCGACCGCGACCTTGCGCTGGCCGCCGAGCACCTGACGCAGAGCGCGCTGCTGCCCGACCGCGACCCGACGGTGGCGTGTGCCCAAGCGCGGGTGGCGGCGCTGCGCAACCTGTGTGTGGACGCGGCAACCCTCCGGGATGCTTGTCGAAAGGCGCCGCAGAAGAAGCTGGCCCGGCAGAAGGCACTGGGTGAAGTAGCGGGGCTACTGGGCGACTGTTGGTTTGCCGAAGGTGACTTCGACGCGGCGCGCAAGGCTTATCAGGACGCTGAGTCGCTGCAGCAGGACGTGGCGGCCAAAGTGGCGCAACTGGATGCCGCGGCTCGCAAGAGCGAGGTGCCCGCGACCCCGGACCACCAACTGGACGTGCAGGACGCGCGCGGGCGAGCGCTGCAGGCGTTGGAGCGGCTGGACAAGGCGGACTTCGGACCTGAGACCGAGAAGCTGCTGCAGGAGGCCCTGCGCGTGGCCCCCGACGCGGGCATCGCGCACGCGGCGTCTGGTGAGTGGCTTGCCTATCACAAACGCTTTGCGGAGGCAGAGTTGGCCTGGTCGCGCGCCCTGCATCTGGGGCTGGGTGACGACCGGTTGACGGCGAGGGCGCAGGCGGGTCTGGGGCGGCTGTACCTGCGCTGGCCAGACGCGCCGCGGTACGCCGAGGCAGCGGCGCTGCTGGCCGAAGCCGTGCGGCGTGAACCCACGCGGCCGGACCTGCGCTGGGACCTTGTGCAGGCGTACCGGCACTCGGGTCAATTGCGCAAGGCTTTGGCTCAGTTGGAGCGCTATCTGCAATCCCCGATGGCGGGTAGTCCCGAGCAGCGCCGCGACGCCGTGGCGTTGCGCAAGTCGCTGGCCGCGACGCTGGGGGCGGCCGCTGACCCCCTGCCGGAGGAGGACTCGGCTCCGAAGAAGGACCGCAGCCCTGAGCAGACCGCCCGAGAGGCCGCGCGCAGCCTGGCCGGGCAGGATCGCTATGCCGACGCCGCCGAGGTGCTGCGGGCTTATCTGACGCACGCCAAGGCCGGTCCCGACCTGCACAATGACCTGGCGCAGTACCTGCACGGTCTGGGCGACGTCGAGGGTGCGATGGCGGCCCTGCGTGGCTCGCTGCAAGCCAACGACCGGCAGCCTGCAGTACATCTCGAGCTTGGGCGCTGGCTGGCTCGCTTGGGACGTCCCGAACAGGCCCTGCCGCACCTGATGCGGGCTGAAGAGCTGGGCATTGCGGTGGCGACTGTGGAGCGGCTGCAGGTCGAGACGGCGCCGCAGGGGCAGGGCGTGCGCGCGCTGCTGGCCGATCTGGTTCGCCGACAGGACCTGCAGGACGCGATTTCCAGTCTGGACGACTACCTGGATCAAGCGCGCCAGACGCCGCTTGCGCCGGAGGCCGACGTCAAGGCCGCCCGCGAGCTGCGCGAGTCCCTGGTGCGGCGGCTGCGGCAGGGCGCGCTGGTCGTGTTGGCGGCGGTGATCCTGATGATGCTCGGGACGTTGGGCGTGCTGTGGCGACGGCACGGTGGGCGCGACCTCGCCTGGCTGATCCAGCACCACCCGGAGACGGGTCCTGAGGTGCAGCGCATCCTCGCCGGCATCCGCCACGAGGTGCTCAAGCACAACACGACGGTTCTGACGGGGCTGGCAGAGGCGATCGCGGCCGGGCAAACGCAGGCGCCAGAGCTCGCGGCCCATGCGCGCACCCGTCTGTTGGGCGGTGGCAAGGACGTGTCGGTGGCGCAGCAACTGGCGGGTTATGTGCGCGAGCTGCAGCAGCTGGGACAGGCCCGCGGCGTGCGGCTGAACCTGCGTCGGCGCGACCGGGCGATCTCAGCACTTCTGAATGGCTTTGCGGAGTTGCGCGCAGTGGACGTTCCGTTGGCGCGCGTGGCCTCTCTGGGGCCCCGTGCCAAGGCGCGGCTGCTTCGGCATCTGGGGGAAGCGGCGCGCCTGTTGAATGCAGACGGTTATGAAGCTGTTCGCAACCTACTGGATTCGCTTAGGTTATTGGGCGTAGATCGGATGGTTCTCCAAGGAGTGTTCGACCGCGTGCGGCGGGAACCCGCGTTCGCTTCCTTGGCCATCCCGACGCTGGCCATCGCGCCCTCCGTCGAGCTGCCGGTGTGGGTGCTGGTGCCGCGTCCGGCGTTCGAGGACATCCTCACGAATCTCTTGCGCAATGCGCTGCAGTCGTCGCTGGCTCACGGGGGCGGCGGTCATGTGGGGCTTGCAGTGGAGACTGAGGTGTCGCCAATCACGGGTCTGCAACGGGCGGTCTTTGCCGTGCGCGATGGGTCGGCCGAGGTGCTGACGACCGAGATGCTGCGCGGCCGCTACATCGAGGAAGGCATCGGGTTGACGGCGGATCTGGTCGCCCGCTACGAGGGGACGCTGGACGTGCGTGAGGAGACCGGGGCCTGGACCAAGGCGGTGGTCGTCAAGCTGCCTTTGGCCCACCCCCCGGCCGACGAGGCGGCGTAGGAGGACCCGGCGATGCCAGACAAACGGCTGGAAGACGCGACCGTGCTGATCGTCGAAGACGGCGACGAATACCTCGACAACCTGAGTCGGTTTGTCCAAGGGCCGCATTACTTGCAGGCACACAATGGTGCTCAATCGTTGGTGATTCTTGCAGAGCGCGCCGTCGACCTGCTGTACCTGGACATGCGCTTCGACCGCATCCCGCGCGCCGAGCTGTTGGGCGACCACGCGCAAGCGACACGCGAGAACAACGGCGACCCGGAGCGTGGTTGGCGCTACCTGGCCAACCACCAAGGGCTGTACGTGCTGGCGGCGTTGCGGCAAGCGGGGTTCGCGCACCTGCCGGTCATCGCGGCGTACGACTTTTCGCGCGAGCTGGCGCGGTTCGAGTTCCTCAAGCAACAGAGTCCCGGGCTGGACTGGGTGCCGGACGCCGTGACGCCGGACGAGATCCGCGCGCGGTTGCTGGCGGGCATCGCAGGGCGGGTCGTGTAGCCGAATCTATCGCAGACGCTCCGATTCCTGCACCGTATCCGCCGCTTGCGGGTCGAAGGCCAGACGCACCAGCGCCCGCCCCAGCACCAGATCCGTCGTCGACCGGTACCGCTCGCGCGCCGCTTTGGCCCCCAGCACCGCCAGCGCCGCCAGCAAGCCGTCCGACACCACTGCCGCCACGTGCTCGCCCACCCGGCGCTCTTGCCGGTTTCCCGTGATGATGGCGGGCCTTGCAAGGGTCCACGGCACGCCGGACTCGCGCACCGCCGTCTCCGCCTTCCACCGCGCCTGCATGTACGCGCCCGGCGCGCTCGCGCTGACCCCCATCGAGGACAGGTAGACCAGACGCTGCACGCCGCCAGCCTGTTTCACCGCCTGCGCCAACATGCGGGTCAGGCCGTAGTCGACGGCGTCGTAGGTCTCTGCCGCGGGTTGCGAGGCCAGCTGCTTGCGTGCGCGGGTGGTGCCGATCAGGCAGAAGACATGGGTGATCCCGTGGGCTTGCAGGGCGTTCGCCAGCCCGTCCGGCTCCCAATGCGTTGCATCGACCACCGCGCCCTGTTGTCCGAACCGCTCGCGCCACGTCCCCAGCTCCCGAGAGTCGGGTCGCACGTGGGCCACCGTGGTGATGCCCAGCCGCAACAGTTCGGCGACGACGGCCTGACCGACAAAGCCGGTGGCACCGGCGACCCATGCCTTGTGTTGCATCCCAACCCCCTGCTTGTCTTGCGGTTCTGCGGTGAAGTCGCGGTCTCGCCCACAGGCGTCGCTGCCGTGCGAAGCGACACGGTGCGGGAATTGCACGGCGGTGAGAAGGGGCGGAGGGAAAAAGCTAAGGCGAAAGGCCTACTTGAACAGGTCGATGACCTTTTGCATCAGGTCGCCATAGGCCACGATCAGGCCGGCGAACACGACCGAGACCATCGACATCAGCTTGACCAGAATGTTCAGCGCTGGGCCTGCGGTGTCCTTGAAGGGGTCCCCCACGGTGTCGCCGATGACGGCCGCGCCGTGGTTGGGGTTCCTGGATCCGTCGGGCAGGTGCTTGCCACCCAAGTTGCCTTCCTCGATGAACTTCTTGGCGTTGTCCCACGCGCCGCCCGCGTTGTTCAGGAACACGGCCATCGAGAAGCCTGTTGCCAGACCGCCCGCCAGTAGGCCCATGACACCGGCGACGCCGAACAGCAGACCGGTCGCCACCGGGACGACAATCGCCATGATCGACGGGATCATCATCTCTTTCTGGGCGGCGGCGGTGCTGATCTCGACGCAGCGCGCGTACTCCGGCTCGGCCGTGCCTTCCATGATCCCAACGATTTCGCGGAACTGCCGGCGGACCTCGTCGACCATCTTGCCGGCCGCGCGCCCCACCGCCTTCATCGTCAGGGCGCAGAACACGAACACCATCATGCTGCCCAGGAACAGACCCACCAGCACGCGCGGGTTTAGCAGGGTGATGTCGTAGTACTTGACCCAGTCGCCCAGATGCGTGTCGCGAACGGCCTTCGACACCCCGTCGACCAGAATCGAAGTCTGCCCCATGTGCAGGAAGCCGATCTTGATCTCTTCGATGTACGCGGCCAGCAGTGCCATTGCGGTCAACGCTGCAGAACCAATGGCAAACCCCTTTCCGGTTGCTGCCGTGGTGTTGCCCAAGGCGTCCAGCGCGTCGGTGCGCTGCCGCACTTCGGGCGGTTGGTGCGTCATCTCTGCGTTGCCGCCCGCGTTGTCGGCGATCGGACCGTAGGCGTCGGTCGCCAGCGTGATGCCCAGCGTCGACAGCATGCCCACCGATGCGAGGCTGATGCCGTACAGCCCCAGGTTCATCGCGTTGGGGTCGGCCGAGAAGCCGCCGGCAAACGCGTAGCTGAGGATGATCGCCAAGGCGATCACCATCACGGGATAGCCGGTTGACTGCATGCCGGTGGCCAGACCCGAGATGATGACGGTGGCAGGTCCGGTCTTGGACTGCTCTGCGATGTACTGCGTCGGCCGATACTCTTGCGACGTGTAGTACTCGGTGATCTTGCCGATGATCCAGCCCGCGATCAGACCGGTTACGACCGCGCCGAACAGGCCGATGTAGCGACCTTGGAACGCCTCCTGAAAGTAGTACAGCACACCGAACGAAGCGATCAGGGTCAGTAGAGTCGAGGCGTTGACGCCGCGCGCCAGCGCCTTCAGCAGCTCGCCCTGGGTCGCCTTCTCGCCTGACCGGACGAAGTACACGCCCGCAATCGAGAACAGCACGCCGATGCCCGAAAGCGCCATCGGTGCGACGACGCCGCCGATGCCGTAGCCGGCCGCCACGCCCAGTGCCGCCGTCGCGAGGATCGAACCGGCATACGACTCGTAGAGGTCCGCGCCCATGCCGGCCACGTCGCCCACGTTGTCGCCCACGTTGTCCGCGATGGTCGCCGGATTGCGCGGATCGTCTTCCGGGATGCCGGCTTCGACCTTGCCGACCAGGTCCGCGCCCACGTCCGCCGCCTTGGTGAAGATGCCGCCGCCCACGCGAGCGAACAGCGCTTGCAGCGACGCGCCCATGCCAAACGTCAGCATGGTGGTGGTGATGACGGCCAGCGTCTCGTCCGAGTCTGCGCCGGCGGGGGAGAATTCACGCAGGATCAGGAACCAAAGCGAGATGTCGAGCAGCGCCAGACCGACGACCACCAAACCCATGACGGCGCCCGAGCGGAACGCCACCTGCAGGCCTTGGTTCAGCGACTTGATGGCGCCCGCAGCCGTGCGGTTCGACGCCTTGGTGGCCGTCCGCATGCCAAGGAAGCCAGCGAGACCAGAGAAGAAACCGCCCGTGATGAACGCGAATGGCACCCAAGCGTTCTGCGTGCCGAGCACATAGGCCATGAAGGCGAACAGGACGAACACGACCAGGAAAACGATCGTGACGACGCGGTACTGGCGCTTCAGGTAGGCGAGCGCGCCACGCTCGACGTATCCGGCGATGCGCTGCATGTCTGCAGTGCCGGGATCTGCCTTCATCATGGTGCGGTAGAAGACCCACGCGAACACAAGTGCGCAGATCGAACCCAAGGGGGCCAACCAGAAAATCGGGGGGATATTCAAGCAATACCTCCGTGATAGGGCACGGAAGTCGAGGCACCTGGTCGAACCCAGGCGGGTGAGGCCGCGGAGCCCGGAAGTTCAGTGGGCGACCGCCTGCCACTGCCTCGCACCGGAACCCTGACGCCAGTCCATCTGCCGCTTGGCTCGGTCGTTCCGAGTTCTGCGGTCGATGCAAGGTGACAGTACGCTTGTGGGACTGGGGGTCAAGCCGGTGCGCCGCGATGGTTCGGCAGGTCGTCTTGCGGACGAGACTAGAACTGGCTGCCAGCGCACGTGCCACCGAACGGCAGCGTCGACGGCACCGTCACAGAGACCTGCTGGTCGCCCATCGACACCACGTGAGTGCCGGCCGTCCAGACGCCCGCGTTGCACGTCGCGAATGAACCGCCGCTGCAGTCGGCCGTGCAGCCACCGCCCGGGACGCTGGTGTCCTTCAAGCAGAATTCGGCCGAAACTTGAAGACTTCCGGCGGTCATGGTGATGCCGCACGCGGCGGTCACGGCCTGCGTGCACGACGACGAGAAGCAGCCCTTGGGATAGACCGTCGCTTGGACCGGGTCGCCGACCTTCAGTTCCTCGCCCGACTCGATCACCGTGCCGCGGACACACAGCTTGCCGGGTAGGGCGGGGGCGCACGCAGGACTTGGTGCAGCGATCTCGCACTGGTCGTCGACGCAATCAACCGCGACCGGCGAACACGCCATCTCGGTACAGGCCACCTGGTTGCACTCGGACGGAGGCTTCTTGTACAGGTCCGCGTACTTGGCGTTCATCGCGATCGCCTCGCCGCCGTTGCAGTGGTCGCAGCACTGCGTCTCGACCGCCACGCAGTCGCTGTTCTGCGCGCAGGCGCGGTGGCTGGTAGCGTCGGGCGTGTCGGTCTGGTCCTGGGTGACGTCCGGGCCCCAACATTCGGGGCCGTCGCCGCACAGCACCTCGACGCAAACGGGGCCGTTGCACAGACTGCAGGAACACGCGCACATTTCGGGCGTCATCTTCTGGCAGCCGACGATCCCAACGCACTGCGCGGCGTATTGCGGGTAGGTCTTGTTGCCGGATCCGCACTTCACGTCGCCGACAGAGGTCGTGTCGGTGCCGCTGGGAACGTCGGTGACGACGTCGACGGTCGTGTCGGGTTCGACGCTGTCCGGCACATCCAGGGGATCACCCAGGTCGGCGGCCACGTCGTTCGCCACGTCTGCGTTCACTGCCGTACCGGTCGAGCCCTCGCAGCCGGCCGCGCCGAGCGCCAAGGGGATCGCGATCCAGATCAGGGAGTTGCGGGTCATGACGTCACCTTCTGCTGCACACCAGGTTGGTGGCGGGGGGGAGCGGGTGTCGAGCCTGACGCTCCCGCAGCGTACATCTTTCGCCTGGTTTGCGCGCGGTCCCGTGCACTGCGCGCGACGGGCGCCGGAACAAAGGCTCGCCGTTCACGGCCACGAATCCGGCGTTGCAGACGTTGCTCTCCGCGCAAGATGCGGCTAAGTTTCCTGCGCGTTCCTGGCCTGCTCAGGCGCCCCTCGCAAGGAGTCTCACCCATGGTACAGAACCAGCTGATCCTCAGCCTTCCCCAGGGCATCGTGACCGCCACCAGCCTCGGCCTCGAGGAATTTGCTGCCCACCGGAGCCCCGGGTCGGGCAAGTACTTTCAGGGCCGGTCGATCCTCGTCGACCTCGCTCTTGAGAACAACAAGCCTGCGTTCGAGTACTTGGACGAGGGTGGTTGGCGCGACGCCCACCGGGACTCCGTCGCTGCGCTCGAGAAGACTGGCGCCGGCAACCGGACCAAGACCGCGCTCTCGAACAACGCCTTCAGCTGCACGCCGATCGATGCGTGGAAGTCCATCCACTTGGTCAAGACCGGTGGCGAGCTGTTGGAGATGGAGTCGACAGGCGAGCCCTTCCGCTTCCGTGACGGCGTCTGCGTCGATGGCATGACCCCGGACGACATCGCTCAGGCTGCCGGCCTCGAGCGTCCGCCGCACCGTCGTCCGCGCTTGTACATGATCTTCAGCCCGATCGAGATCGTCGTGCTGTCGAACCTGACGCCCGCCGAGTACGTCTGGTACGCGACGCACCGCGAAGGCAAGAAGATGCGTCAGGTCGCCTTCACCGAGCTGCGCGGCAACCCCGGCGTGCACCTCGCGGCGCTGAACATCCTCGACACCGCCCGCGCTGAGCTGACGGCCAACCTGAAGAAGAAGACCAAGTCGATCGTCATCGGCGACGCCTTCAACCGCGTGCCGATCTCGGCCTGGATTGGTTACGACCGCGAAGCGCACGGCGGCATCTACGTCGGCAACGCCACGTCGTCTTACCTCTGGCGCTTCCCCGAGAAGATTCCACGCCTGTGGGAGCGCGCGTACTAGTACGCCAAACCTCAAGTTCGATCCGGGATCGAACTTCGGAACTGCCGTACCAGTCCGCCCCGTCAAGCCTCATCGATCAGCACCACTTGAGCCGGCTCTCGCAGCACGGGACTCCAGTGCAGCAATTCGGCCTGGTCGCCGCGGATGCGCAGGAACGTGAACTGCACCCGTTCGCGCGGCAGCAGCACGTCGTGCGTGAACACGGCGATCCACGTGCCGGTGTTGAAGTACCAGGTTCGCCCCGGCTTCTGCAGATCCAGACGCTGCACGGCCTCTTCGTGCGTGTGTCCGAACGCGACGATGGGAACCTGCATCCGCTGCGAGATCTGCTGGGCCGCTTCGACCATGGGCGACAGGCCCTTGGACGGCCGCTCCCGGAACAGCTCGACGCCTACCGCCGTCATCCCCGCTGCCATGAACACGAAGTTCAGCGTCAGGAATAGCACCACGCGCAACCCCAGCGAGGTCTCGCGCATCGCCTCGAAGCTCAGATACCACAGCGTCGCCACCAGCAGGCCAATCGCCAGCGCCGCGCCACCCGTCCGCAGCAGGTCCCGCAGCATCGACCGCACGGCCGACACCACGTCACCACGCAGGCTCTTGAGCATGTCGATGGCTTCCAGACTGTCGCGCAGACCGGTCTTCTCGCCCAAGTCGCGCAGCTCCTTGGCGTGCAGGTCCTTGAGCTTCTGGGTGCCCTGAACCTCCAGCTGCCGCCGCGTCATGCGCTTCATCCACTCCCACGCGAAGGGGCCGTGGCGGGTGACGGCGCTGACCAGCAGCCGTGGGTCGTTCAGCAATAACCACTTGCCGTATCGGAAGTTGGCGCGGGTGGTCGGCACGATGAAGGTGATCGGGCCGAAGCCGTTGTACAGGTACCGCTGGAAGAAGTTGCCCAACGGCATGTCGAGCTCGGTGGCGGCCAGCGCTTCGGCGTCCTCGGGGGCGCCGCTTCGCAGGAACGAGCGGAAGGCATTCTCCGGGTCGTACTGGCAGCCGTGCTCGATCCAGACGCGACCGGGCTC
>JBMOIG010000133.1:0-12035 GCA_049317445.1 Myxococcota bacterium
GAGACAGTAGGTTGCGCAACTCGCGGACGTTGCCGGGCCACGCTCGTCCCTCTAGCACTTCGATCAAGGCGGGCGCGACGGTCAGTGGTTCGCCACACAGCTCCTCGAGAAACGCGTGAACCAGCAGTTCGATGTCCTCGGGGCGCTCGCGCAGCGGCGGCAGGTGCAGGGGCACGACGCTAAGCCGATGGTAGAGGTCCTCGCGGAATCGCCCCGCCGCCACATCTGCCGCCAGATCGCGGTGGGTCGCTGCCACCAGGCGCACGTCGACCGCCACACGCTCCTGGCCGCCCAGGCGTTCGACCACGCCCTCTTCGATCGCCCTCAGGATCTTCGCTTGGAGTTCCAAGGGCAATTCGCCGATCTCGTCGAGAAACAGCGTACCCCGGTCGGCCTGCTCGAACCGCCCCAGTCGCCGGCGATCCGCGCCGGTGAAGGCACCCCGCTCGTGGCCGAAGAGTTCGCTCTCCAACAGTTGGGCGGGCAGTGCCGCACAGTTCAGGGGGACGTACGGACCGGTCCGGGCACTGCGGGCGTGCAGTCGCCGGGCGACGAGGTCCTTGCCGGTTCCGCTCTCGCCCGTCACGAGCACCGTCACGTCCAACGCCGCCAACCGGTCGACGATCCGCAGCAGTTCGAGAAACCGCTTGCTGCGCGTGAGGATCCGCGGTCCCCGCGCCTCCTCGACCCGGGACCGCAGCAGTCGATTCTCGCGGGCCAGATCTGCGCAGGCCATCGCGTGCCGGACCCGGGCCTTCAGTTCGTCGCGCCGGAAGGGCTTGGTGATGTAATCCGCCGCACCTCGCGCGATAGCGTCGACCGCCGCGTCTACCGAGCCGAACGCCGTCACCAGCACAACCTGGATGTCCGGATGGCAGGCCTTGGCGGCACTGAGGACCGCGAGACCGTCGGCGCCCGGCATCTTGACGTCGGTCAACACCAGGTCGAACGGCGGCAACAGGCCCTGCGCGGCCACGCCCGCGGGCAGTCGGGCCAACGCCAAATCGCCGCGCTCGACCGATTCGACCGCAAAGCCCTCTTCGCGCAGGTTGAAGTCGAGGATTGCCCGCATGCTCGCGTCGTCCTCGACCACCAGCACCTGCGGTTGCTTGTCCAAAGCGAGGTCCTGGGTTCCGGGCGACCGCATCATCCCGCCTCCTCGGTCGCAGGCAACGTGAAATGGAACACGGTGCCGCCGCCGTCGCGTGCATGATGTGTCAAGAGCCCGCCATTTTGGCGGACGAGATTCGCCGCGATCGAGAGACCCAGGCCGGTACCGTGGTCGCGCCCGGTTACGTAGGGGTCGAAGATCGCCGTCCCCAGATGCTCGGGCACGCCATGACCCGTGTCGCGTACCTCGAACCGGACCGCCGGACGCCCGGACTCTACCCGCACGGCGCGCGCCGCCAACTCGACGTCACCGTCGGGTCCGGTCGCCTCGAGCGCGTTGCGCACCAAGTTGACGAGCACCTGGACCAACTGGTCGCGATCAGCACGGACCGCCGACAGGGTCGGGTCGGCGCTGTGGCGGAAGCGGATTCCCCGCGCACGAGCGTCGGCATCGAGCAGCAAGCCCACGTCGCGCACGACGACGTCCGCCCCCAAGCGCTCGAGACTCGGGGGTCGCGGGCGGGCGAACTCAAGGAAATCACTCAGCGCCCGATCCAACCGTGCCACCTCGCGCAGGCCGATTTCGCCCATCCGCCGCTCGGGGCGGTCGGCGGGCACGGCGCTCGCCAGGATCTCGATGGCGCCCTGCATCCCCCCCAGCGGATTGCGGATCTCGTGCGCCAGGCCGCGGGTCAAGTGCACCAGGCCCGCCAGCCTCGCCGCGTCAGCCTCTGCCTGCGCCCGCTGCAACGCCGCCGCCGCCACGCTCGCCGTAGCCCGTCGTTCACGGTCGACCAGAAAGCCCGCCAAGCCGCCAATCGCGAAGTAGAGGAACATCTCTGCGGCCTTTTCGACCGGGCTCGCGGGATCCAGGTGGTGCATCAGCAGGAAGGCGTGTGGCAGGTACAGAGCCGTCGCCGCCGCCGCCGTGCCCAGGCCACCGCGCAGCCCGAACGCGAACGCGCCCCAAACGATCGGCACGTAATACAGGCGCCGAAAGAAGTCGTGGTGCGGCGTGTGCATCGGATCGGTGGCGTAGTGCAGCAACGACGTCGCGAACACCAGCACGACGATGGCGACAAGCGACCAGCGGCGGTCGGGCAGTTGGATCCGGAACTCCGACCACGGCCATTGCATCGGCAGCCTCACATGCCGCAGGAGGACATGCACATGCTCGCGCCGCCGCCCGGGTCCGGGCAGCAGACCTGAGCGACGGGGCAAATAGGGGTACACGCCACCGCGGCGTCGCTCGCGCTGGCGTCCGTATCCTCTGCGGAAACGCCGTCGGAAGCGAGCGTGTCGTTCATGTCGTGCATGCCCGAGTCACCGTCGCAGCCAAGGGTGAGGAGGAGGGGAAGCGTAGCGAGGAAGAGAAAGAGCGAGAGGCGCATGGTGCTCCGGGGGACCCGAGGGTCAGCGTGGACGGACGTTCCCGCGCCGTCCAGGCGCAGGCGGACCCTGTTCTGCAAGCCGCGTACCAGCCGGGCTACCACAACGGGTTGTGGGCCGACGAACGCGGAATTGGCCCTCAGACGCGCCATTCCGCGCGGTCGCGCTGGCCTGTCGGGTTTTGCCATCCTGTAGGTTTCTCTACACCACACTGGCGGATTTTCGACACCCGGACCTCGCGGCGCCACGCCAGCTCCCGCGTCCCTTGCCCCCTTGCCGGACCCGCGCTCGCGCCATCGTGGCACGTGCGCCGGTCAAATCGTTCGAATTTGTCGATGGTTGACGCAGGTATTTGCCGGCGGTGCCACGTGCGCTGCGACGAATCGGCCTCGCTGGAACACGTCTTGCAAAGTGCCCCCCGGCGCGGTCGTCGCCGCACTTGGATTCCCCGCTCGATGCTCAGGAGACGCCTGATGGACTTCGCCCGTATGGTTCGCCTGCTCTTCGCCGTGACCCTTCTCGGGTTCGCCCTCTCTTGCGTGGCCGCCCGCGACGCCTGTGCCATCCCCGCGTTCGCGCGCCGCTACGAGACGAGTTGCCAGACCTGCCACCTGGCCTTTCCCAAACTCACCCCGTTTGGCGAGGCCTTTCGGCGCAACGCCTACCGCTTTCCCGACGGCGGCGATGACCTGTCCGAAAAGCTGGCACCGGTCTCGCTTGGCGCCGACGCGCAGAAGGACCTGTGGCCCAAGGCGGTCCACCCGGGCGAGATCCCGGGTCAAGTGCCGCTGTCGGTTCTGGTCGACGGCATGGCCACCTATGGCGACGCACCGTCTGCCCACTCAGGCGCCCACGCTGGCCACATCTCGGCCACCACCGGCGGGCACGAGGACAAGTTCATCGGTCTCGGCACATTGGGTGGCCACGTTGGCTTGCGCTCCGCGGGAAAGCTGGGCGATCTTGCGTCCTTCCTTGCGTCGATCGACGTCGGCGGCCACGAGCCTATCGCCGTCGAGCGCGGCAACTTGATCCTCACGCCGCTGGGCCCGACCGCGCTGCACGTCAAGCTCGGCCGGTTCGAGCCCGAGGTGCACGGCCTCTCAATCCACCGCGGACTCGTCGGCCACCAGCTTGCGCTGACCACCACACCGTTTGGCGCCAACGCGTCGGTACTGGAGCCGAATCGCACCGGCATCGAACTGTCGGGCGTCGCGGCAGGTCGCTTTGGCTGGTCGGCGGGCGCGGTCGAGAACGCCACGCCCGACCTGTACAACGACAAGGACGTCTACGGACGGGTCGAGGCCAAGCTGGGCGGCATGCGGTTGGACGGCGTGGGCGCCGAGGCCCAGAGCGCGGCTTGGCGCGAGCGCAGCGTGACCCTGGGCGCGTCGGGCTGGGTGGGCAAGGCGGCCGTAGCCGAGACGGGCACCGCCTGGCACGACGACGCCTTCGTGCGCGCCGGCGTGGACCTGCACGCGGTGTTCGACGACCTTCTGGTGGATCTGGTGGCGGCGCGGCAGATGAACGAGTCGCCCACGCCCCGGTTCCACGACGGGGGCACCCTGGACCAGCTCTTTGCCGAAGTCACTTACGTCACGTCTGCCGTCTTCTTCCCAACCGTGCGCTTCGAGTCGGCGCGGGTCAGCGAACTCGACGAGGAAAACGGCGTCCGCTGGCAGGCGATGGCGGCCATCAACGCCCTGCTGCGTCCCAACGTGCTGCTGCGGGCCGAAGGCGCATTGGCGGCGGCCCCCGGCGACCACGCTGAATTCTCGTACGCTGCCTTGGCCTTCTCGACCGCATTCTGACCCGGAGTCTTCCATGCCCAGTCTGCGCAATCCCTTGTCCTTCCTCGTTTTGGTTCTCGGCATCGTCCTGACGGCGCCCGCGTTTGCCGCCACCGGAGACATCGCCGGCACCATCGCGATCGGCGTCCCCAAGCACAAGGTGAACACGATCGTGTACGTCAAGTCTGGTCCCGCCAAGGGCCCCACGACGCCCAAGACCGTCACGATGGACCAACGGGGCATGGTGTTCCTGCCGCGCGTGCTGCCGATCCAAAAGGGGTGGACGGTCGAGTTCGTGAATTCGGACCCGGTCGGTCACAACGTGTTCACGCTCGACGGCGAGAAGTACGACCTGGGCACGTGGCCCAAGGGGCAGTCCAAGAAGTACACGTTTACCAAGAGCGGCACCTACCGCCAGCTCTGCCGCGTCCATGACGACATGATCGGGTTCATCGTCGTGCTCGACACCCAGCAGTTCGCACTGAGTGACAAGGCCGGTGAATTCAAGCTGTCGGGACTGCCGACCGGCACGTACACGTTGGGCGTGTGGCACGAGAAGCTGCACGCGGCCGACGTGACGGTCGAGGTCAAGGCCGGCGAGGCCGCGAAGGTTGAGATTCCGCTGACGAAGTAGCCGCCGCCCCGTCGTTTGCGCTGAGGTGCCCCAGGTGAAGAACCCCGAACTGCCATCGAGTGTTGCCCCTTCCGACATCCCGCCACGCCCCGCCCGCCGCTCGTTCCTGTGGCGCTTGGGCTGCCTGGCTCTAGGCGTTGCGGGCATCGAGGCCGTCTGGGCGACGTTCAGCTTTGCCAAGGCTCCGGTCTCCTACGGCCAGCCGATGAAGCGCAATCTGGGCGATCCCGACGGATTCGCCCCGGGGACCGCCGTGCTGGTCGACGAGGCCCGCGTCTTCGTTCTGCGCGACGATCAGGGGCTGCGCGCGATGTCCTCTTCGTGTACCCACTTGGGCTGCAACGTGCGGGCAGACGGCGAGTCGAACGGCTATGTCTGCCCCTGCCACGGCAGCCGCTACGACGACCAGGGGCACGTGGTCGGCGGGCCGGCGCCCAGATCGCTGCCGTTCTACCGGCTCGAGAAGGATAAGCGCGGGCGGCTGGTGGTCGATCTGGGCGCCCCCGTCGACGCGACGCAGCGGCTGGAGGGTTAGCCGATGCGCGAACTCTGGGCACGCGTGCGCAATTCCGTCTTTCGCGTAGGCTGGCCCGACGACGAGCGGTCGGCCGTCAAGGTGATGGTCTCGTCGATCGCGCTGCACATCCACGCCCCCAAGATCCGCCCGGCGTCGCTGAAGTTCCGCGCGACCTGGGCGCTGGGCCTTGCGTCGGCGGTGCTGACGGGGATGCTGTTCGTAAGCGGCATCTACCTGATGTTCTACTACTTTCCCCATCCTGACGCGGCGTACCGGTCGATGAAGGATCTCGCGTTCGTGGTCCCGTTCGGGCGCATTACCCGAAATCTGCACCGGTGGGGTGCGCACGCGATGGTGGCGCTCGTGACGCTGCACATGGTCCGCGTGTACCTGTCGGGCGGGTACAAGACACCGCGAGAGGCCAATTGGGTTGCCGGCGTGGGCTTGTGGGTGCTGACGCTGGGCCTGTCGTTCACGGGCTATCTGTTGCCTTGGGACCAACTCGCGTTCTGGGCGGTCACGGTCGGGGCGAACATGGTGCGGGCCGTGCCGCTGCTGGGCGACCACGTGGCGCTGCTGCTGCTGGGTGACCAAAGCGTGGGCGAGTCGGCGCTCTTGCGGTTCTACGTCCTGCATTGCGTCGTGTTGCCCGGGATCCTTGCGATGCTGCTGGGGTTTCACCTGTTCCGGGTGCGCAAGGACGGCGGGTTGGTCACGTCCGAGCATGACCCTGCGTCCGACAAAGGCCACGCCGGCCCCAAGCTGATCCCCGCGTGGCCGCATCTCGTGTACCGCGAGGTCGCCGTGGGCCTGTTCGTCATCGCCTTGCTGCTGGCCGTGTCGCTGTGGCTGGATGCACCGCTGGAGCCCCACGCCGACCCCGCGCGCACGCCGAACCCCGCGAAAGCGCCTTGGTACTTCCTCGGAATCCAAGAACTCGCGCACTACTCGGCGTTCTGGGGCGGGGTGTTCGTGCCAGCGGCGGCCATTGGCATCTTGGTGGTGCTGCCCTATTTCGACCGGCACACCCACGGTCTGGGCCGCTATTTCCCGCGTGAGCGATGGCTGGCGACCACCGCCTTCCTGGGGCTGCTGCTTGCGTTTTCGGCCGTGACGGTCGTCGGGACGCTCTTCCGCGGGCCGGGATGGGTCTTCACCTGGTGGCCGAACTGACATGGGCGGACTGCACTACACCGAGACCCGCTGGTTGCACGCCCTGTTCGGCGCGTCGTCGGTCGCCATCGTCGTGCTGGTCGGCGTCTCGATCGCGGCCGAATGGCAGCGCCCCGCGCTGCTGGAGCAACGCATCGTGCCGGCGCTGGGCGTCGTCGATCGCTGCGAGTCGTGCCACTCGCCCGACCGGCACCCGGGCCAGTGGCTCGACGACCACCCGGTCGAGCGGTTCGGCTGCACCCCTTGCCACGGCGGCCAAGGCCTTGCCACGGCGAAGAGAGATGCGCACGAGGCCTCGCTGGGCTGGGAGCGGCCGCTGTTTACCCGCGCCGAACGCGAGGCGGCGTGCGGCACGTGCCATCAAGGGGTGCCAGTGCCGGGGGCGCCCGTCCTGACGCGGGGACGAATCGCTTTGCAGGAGCGAGGTTGCACGGGCTGCCACGACGTGCCTGGCCTGCCCCGCCCCAACCTTGCGCCGGACCTGAACGGGCTGAACGACCAGGTGACGCCCGGCTGGCTGCGCGCCTGGCTGACCGACCCGACGACCTACGATGCCCATGCGCGAATGCCGAAATTCGCTTTGTCGGCCGTGCAGATCGAGGCGCTGGCGGCGTTTCTGCTCTCGCGCCCCGGACCGACCGTGCGCGAGATCCCGGCCGGGCTCGCGGGCGACTCGGACCGCGGCCGCTCGGCGGTCGGCAACCGGCGGTGCGCCACCTGCCACACGCTCGAAAGGCCCGCCGGCACCCTGGGCCCCACCCTCGCCCTCGCCGGAGCCAAGCTCAAGCCAGCCTGGCTGTTCAGCTATTTGACCGACACCCACCGCATCCGACCGGACTCGCGGATGCCCGGGTTTCGCCTGCCCGACGCCGAAGCCGCCGACGTGGTCGCGTACATGACCGAGCAACTGGTCCCCGACACCGAGATCTTGCCGTGGGCAGCGCACGAACGCCCGGTCGACCCGCAGCTCGTGCCGCAGGGCCGCAAGCTGTTTGTCGCGTTGGGCTGTCGCGGCTGTCACGCCGTCAAGGACGTGCCGCTGCAGAACAGCTCGGTCGCACTGGGCAACTTCGGCGACCGCCGCGCGGAGGACATGCCGCGCCCCAGTTTCGTCGACCTCGTGCCCGACACCCCGACCTGGGTGGCCAGGAAGTTGACGCATCCGCAGGCGTTCGACCTGACGGGGCAGCGGCCGTCGCAGATGCCCAGCTATCGCATGGACTTGCCAGAGTCGTTGGCGATTGGCGTCGCGCTGGCGTCGCTGAAGGCCCAGCCCCCGCCCGCCGCCTGGGTGCGCAACGCATCCGCAGCAACGATGCCAGTGCCGCAGGGAGAGACGGGACGGCTCATCGACCGGTTCCGCTGCCTGGTGTGCCACCGCGTGGGTGCCCAAGGCGGCGACGTGTCGCGGGTGGCGCTCGACGGCGAGGGCTCGCGGGTGCAGCGGCCGTGGCTCGACAAATTCCTGCGTGAACCCACAACGGTGCGTATGAACCAGCCGGAGCGGATGCCGGTGCTTGGCATGACGCAAGCCGAGGCTGCGCTGCTGGCGGCCTGGGTCGATGCGGCGCTGGGCGACGACCGCCTGCCGCCTGCGCCGGAATTCCAGCCGACCGACGCGATGACTGGCAAGGTCCTGTACGACCAGTACAAGTGCGCGGCTTGCCACGACCCGGCAGCCATGAAGGCCCCCCTGCTCGACGCGGCCGGGCTGCGGCTGGAGCTTGGCTATGTGTTTGCGTTGCTGCGCCAGGGGCCGGCCGTGGTGCCCGGACGTCGGCACCCGAATGTCGTGTACGCGGAAGCGGACGCGCGGGCGATGACAGCATACGTGATGTCGCTGGTGCCGGCGTCTGCCCCCGAAGCGCCGCAAACCCGGCAGGGAGCGGCGCGACCATGAGGTCGAACTCCGCCGCGACTTGCCAAATGGTCCCGTGCGTCAGCGGTCGGCGTCCGGCCAGCTGCGAGCCGCAATGCGACATGTCGTCATTTCATTCACGATTTCAATGTCATCAGCGCATTCTTCTAGCAACAGGGTGCGCCCTTTCTGCCACCCTACGGACGCGTCGCTTGGCGTGGGTCACGGCTTCGTGAAGCCGGAGGTATGACAGCTCACCCTCGACACGTGCGTGCCGACTCGGGGAGAGTCGGAGGAGGACGATGCAGCCGCTGGCCCACGCAGAAGCCCTGTTGCAGCAATGGCTGCTCGGGCTGGGTCCTGTCGAGGCCGCCGGATGGGCAGTCCTGCTGAACCTGGCGCAAGTGCTGGCGTGCGTGGTCGGCGGCTGGGCGTTGCAGCGGCCGTGGCCGGACCGCCGGATCGCCCCCGCTCCGCCGGCCCTGACCGTGGCAGAGGTCCAGACCGCCGCCGCAACAGTGTTGGGTAGCGCCGCCATCACCTGGCTGGGCTGGTGGGCCTTCTGCAGGGGCTGGATCGTCGTCGTGCCGACCTCGGGACCCCTGCGCGCGGTCGGGGACGCGGTCGGGCTGCTGCTGACGATGGATGCGGCGCTGTACGCAGGTCATCGGATGGCGCACTGGGGGCACTTGTACGGGCGGGTCCACGCCCTGCACCACCGCCATTCGCTGGTCAGACCCTTGACCCTGTTCGTCGTTCATCCCGCCGAAGTGCTGGGGTTCGGCGGGCTGTGGTTGGGGGTCCTGGCGCTGTGGCAGCCGTGCTGGAGCGGCGTGTTTGCCTACCTGATGCTCAACGGGATTTGGGGCACCTTGGGGCACTTTGGCATGGAGCTGCTGCCGAGAGGACCCGCCCTGCTGACCGGGGGGCGCCACCACGCCGACCATCACCGGTACCCACACGGCAATTTCGGATTCTATACGAACCTTTGGGACCGCCTGTTGGGCAGCCGATTGCCCCGACCCGAGCGTTAGGGCACCCATCGGTTGCCGGCCCCGTCGCCTCGCTTGCAGAAGTGCGACGTTCGACCTCCTGAGCCACGTACCGCTCGATGCGCTCCTGCGCGCCTTCGGAGACGTTCCGCGGGATCAAGGGGTCGTCCGTGGGGCTTCGGCCGCGGCCGTCATGGCAAGAACCGCGCCCGCTCGCTTGGGGTCGGCAGTCGGCACGTCTCCTTGCGCCCGAACCAAGCGTAGCGATTCCGGGCGACCCAGCCGTACACCGCGTCGCGGACCGGCCGTGGCACCAAGCGCAGCACGAACAGCCCGCGCCAGACGCCGCCGAGCTGCCAGGCAATGCGCAGAGCGGCGTCAGACCCGTGCCAGACGCGACCCTGCATCGCCAACACGATGGAGTCCGGGTCACCCTCGGGCTGCGGTCCCAGCAGCGTGCGCGCCGTCTCGCCCTGCAACGGGCTGAAGCGCAGCACTTGGGCGCGGTCGTGGCGCATCAGGAACTCCATGGACCGGCTGCAGAGCGCGCAATAACCGTCGAAGAACACCACGGGCGGCGGATCGACCAAGCGCTGCCGCCAGATGCGTCGAGCACCCAGCAGCAAGGCTGTCAAACCCAGCGAGCATGCGAGGACGGTCCAGAGGCAAGCGCTCATGGCACGCAGGGAAGCAGGGCAGAGTGGGCAGGGCAAGCATCATCGCGAGTTGCATCGTGATTACGCCCGTCAAGAGCGCGTGGCAGCCGCCAGAACCCGCCATTCCTGAACGCCGCGCGCAGGGACGCTACGGTCGCCGGGTCACCACGGTCGTGGGCAAGCGCAGGTGGGTCAGGATCTTGCGCACGAGGGGACCGTGTTTGCTGCGGTGTTGGTTCGGCGGTCGACCGGGGGCAGAAGATGACAGGTGTCTGGTCCTGACCCCCGGCCCACTACATGGAGAAACCGGCGTCTTGACGGCCGGTTGGCGCGGGCGTAGACGCTGGAGCACGCCTCGTGGGCGCCTGCAGAGGGTCTGGAGGTGGCGGCAGCGCCGTCTGCCCGTCCCCCATTTCAAACGGTGACCGATGAGCCTGCCCGCATGGATCCCCATTCTCGGCCCGCTTTCTGACCGGCAACGCGCCATCCGCGAGCTCCCCGAGCTGGCCCGACGGTGGGGGCTGCGATTCGAAGAGAGCGAGTTCAGGCTTCGGATCGGCACGATCACTGGCGTACTGCAGGGCTATGCGGTGGTCATCAGCCCCGACGTCCCGTCGGTGGACGTGCGATTCAACCGCGAGATCCCCAGCTTCCTGACCGGCAGCTCGAGACAACCCTGGCGCCCGACTAGCGTCCGATTTCACCCCGACAGGAGCGATGGATGCGTATATTCTGCTTGTTTCTGGTCGTTTGTACCGTCTCGGCATGTGATCAACCTGCTGCGACACCGACGACCTCGACGCAGGACACCACGGTCAGTGCGGACGTCAACGAGGGCTCTGACGCCACCGCGACCGAGACTTCGACGGGCGGCCTGCCTCTGATGAACCCGTCGGTTGCGGCCAAGGCCGCGGTCTACCTGGCGAGCTGCATTCCCGACAACGACGTGCAGTCTCAACTCGACGCCTTCTATACCGCGTCCACCGTCTGGTACGACCGCTTTGGCATCGGCGCGGCGTGCCTTGCCACGAAGGCAAACGGCTGTCAGGCCGTCACCGACTGCCTGGGAACGACGATTCAAGTACCCTTCGCCGACTGCCCCGCGGTCTGCAGCGGCGACGTCCTGCAGGGCTGCAATGATGGCATGAAGCTGACGATCGACTGCGGCAAGCTCGGCCTGCACTGTACCGCGGGCCCAGGCAAACCTGGATGCGTCGTCCTTGCCCAGCCCACCGCTTGCGACTACGAGACATTCGAAGACACCTGCGTCCATGGACACCCCGTCGTCTGCGCCAGCGACACGGTGCAGGATGGACCGGCGTGTGAGGTCGTTGGCTCCGAGTGCGCGCCCGACATGGCCGCGTGCAAGGGGCCAGGGGACGCTTGCGAGGTCAACCAGTACGGCTCGCTGTCGGTCCATGCTGCGGGGATTGCGTGCGAGGGCGGCAAGCTGAACGCGTGCGTCGCCGGCGGCATGGCGACCATCGACTGCGGAAAACTCGGCAAGGGCTTGACGTGCCAAGAGAAAGGCGGCGTGGCGTTCTGCGGCGTAGCGGCCGAGTGCCTGCCCGGCGGTGAGTCATCGTGTGAGGGCAATGCGGTCACCGTGTGCAACGCCGGCCGGGTCGAGAAGGTCGACTGCACCGCCTTGGGGTTCACCAAATGCCTGCCCAAGTACGGCGTGTGCTCGCCGGGACCCTACGACTTTGCCAAGTAGATCGACTGGGGTCAGGTAGTACCAGTTGCCAGATGCGCGGCACGGTGCTTCTCGCCGCTGCCCTCACGCCAGTCGGCGATGCGGTGTCGACGGCGACAGCGGGACTTGACCTTGGTCGGTGCGTCCCCCTCCTGAACCGGCAACTGGGATCCGTGAGAAGAATGCCCTCTTTTGCCGGCAGTCCGTGCCAGAAGGCCCGTGC
>JBMOIG010000134.1:0-11951 GCA_049317445.1 Myxococcota bacterium
CGAGCTGGTGCGCACCCACCCGGAACACGCACGGCGCATGGTGTTCCTGACCGGCGGCGCCTTCAGCCCCGAAACAAACGCGTTTCTCGACCAAGTGCCCAACGAGCGGATCGTCAAGCCGTTTGACGCCAAGCAGTTCCGCGCCTCACTGGAACGCGCGCTGCGGTAGGGCAAGGGGCCGCGCTAATGCCCGCAGAACGTGTCGCACGTGCCGCTGGCGCACACACCGCCGCAGCAGCGGGAGGCCGCCCACGCCGCCTCGTCGTTGGGGTCGCCGCAGGGCCGGTTGTCGGGCGCCGCGGTGGGCACGCAGATGCCCGCTTCGTTGCAGTGGTTCTTGCCGCAGGGTCCGGTGCCGCCGCAGTCTGCGTGGTCCTTGCACGCCCGCCGGATCAACAGCCGACCGTCTGCGGGTGCCATGCGGGCAAAGTGTCCGGCGCCGCCGCTCTGGGCGGTCAACAGGGTCAGGCTGGGCAGCTTGGCGCTGGTGAACTGGACCGCCCCTTCCAGCGCCACCATCTGCCCCAGCGGCGCTTGGGTCGCCAGATCGGGCAGCAGGAAGCCTGCGCGCCACGAGCCGGCCAGCGTGTGGCGCACGCGGGCCATGGCGACCGCGATCTGGTTGTAGTCCGAGGCGTTGGACTTGTCGTACTGCTCGGAATTCAGGAACTGGAAGGTGCCGCCCGACCGGCAGGCGATTTCCTGCAACCGCGCGTCGGGGTTCAGGTGCGCGGGCGACTGGAACTGCACGACGTGGATCGGTACCGGCCAGACGCGGTGGCAGAAGCTGTCGGGGCAGTCGGTGTCGGTCGTGCACGCGTTGCCGTGGCTTTCGCCTGAGGCGCATTGGTTGCGGGGCTTGTCGTAGTCCTGCACGCCGTCGCCGTTGTTGTCGCCCGTCCACAACAGGCTGCGCAGCTTCAGGAAGTCGTACTCGGACTCTGTGCACTTGAGGCGGCAGTACGGCAGGCCGGTGCCAGACCAGGTCAAGTCCCTGAAGTTGAAGTCGTCAGAGTAAGTACAGGTGTCGGGGCCGTCGGTCAGCACGACGATCGCGCTTGGGGCGTCGACCTTGCCGCCGCCCGCGTAGGGGGAGCGCTGGAAGAAGTCGTAGGCCTGATAGATTGCCTGCCACAGCGGCGCACGACCGCCGCCGTTGTTCTTCATGAACTCGAGGCCCAACTCGATGAACTTGCGGTTCTGGCCGTGGGCTCCGAAGCAGCGAGCCTCGCGGGACGGGTTGGGCCCGGAGATCGGCAACGACGCGAACTCATTGGAGTCGCCACTCGCATCGGGGATGCACTCGCCGCCGGAACAGTCTTTAGAGAACAGGCACATGAGGCCGTTGTGCGGCCCATCACTGCAGGTCGCGCCGTTCGAGCACGCCACGTTGACGTTGTTCTTCTCGCCGAACGAATACGCGATGGTGCGGTCGTGGCCGAGCGTCAGGCTGTCAACGAACTGCCAAGCTGCGACCAGCCTTGCGTCGTACGGGTCCGACTCGTGCGCCTTGGTGATAGGCATCGGGTACTCGACGTCTTGGTCCGGCTCCTCCAAGTACGGCGGGTTCGGATCGACCAGCCCGGACGTCGAGCCGCTGTCGTCGACCAGCACCGCCACGTTGAGCCGCGTGGTCGTGTCCTCAGCATCGCACCGACCGGTCCACCCGGCGTAATGCAGTGCCGCGCCTGGGATCTGTTGCGGCGTTTCCGGACACGGCGACGGGTCGCCCGGCACGTGCGGTCTGGCCGCACAGGCAAGCGTCAACTGGACCTCGTCCGCAGTCAGCGTCGCCTTGGCTCCGGTCGCCGTCACGGTCTGGAAGTCGACGCGGTCACCCTCATGCACCGACAGGTCCGAGTCCACCTCGCACGCGGTCGGCTGCTGAAACGCGGTGCCCATCAGGTTCAGCGTCAGCTCGACGCCGTTGGGCTGCAGCGCCTCTTCGCCCGGCAGCGGCTCGCCGCAGACGCGCACCATGCGCTGGCCGTCGATACGCGCGGGAAAGGCCGTCACGGCCTCGAGATCGACGAGCTCGCGGCTCTCGGGCGTGCGGTCCAGCTCGACCGCCGCTTCGGTGCAGCCGAACGGCACTGCCATCAAGACGGAAAGAAGCATACCAGCCAGGCACTTGCACATCGCGACACCTCTTGTCGGGCTATCCCGCCGCTACTTGCCCAGCAATCCGAACCCCCCGCCCTGCGGATCGACCAGCAGCACGCCTGGTCCACAGGTGGGGATCGGTCCCCGCCGACCTTACGCCTGGGCCCGCGCCAATTCCACCACTGTTGGCAACCGCCACATCGAGGCCCGTGACAGCCCCGGAATTCGGGAATATGGTGATGCGAAGATGGCGCCCGACAAGATGAGTTCCCAAGGCGCCCAAGGCTGGTAACCATGGTAAGCAAGTGGTTCGCGTGGAGCGTGGCGGCGAGCTTGGGACTCGGGACGGCGGCTTCCGGCTGCGGCACGACCGAGGCCTCGGCCCCCGATGGGGTGGAAGCTGCGGACCTGGACGGTCTGGCTGCCGACGCCGACGCGTGGACACCGGATGTGCCGGGTCTGGACGTCGATGCGGTGCTGGGTCCCTGTCCCGCCGCCGAGCCGCTGTGCCAGCAGTTCCTGGGGCGTCACTGGTCTGACAAGGTAAACATGCTGTCGTACGCACAGGCAGAGGCCCACTGCGCCAGTCTGGGCGCGCGGCTGCCGACGATTTCGGAGCTGCGCACGTTGATCGTCGAGTGCCCGGCCACCGCACCCGGCGGGACCTGCGGGGTCACCGACACATGCAGCTCCTACGCAACCTGCCGGGGCGAAGGGTCGTGCAGCGGCTGTGGCGACGGCGGGTTGTCGGTGTTCAAGGATGAGGAGCCGTTCTGGTCCTCTACCCCCAACGCCGACCAGACGGGGCAGCAGTGGACGGTCGCCTTTCGCTACAACCTGATCGACACGCGCGAGGCGTCCGCCGTGGGTCCCAGTGCTTACTGCACGTTGGGTAATTGAGCGCGGGGCGGACCTTGCGGAGCACGTGGAGCCTGAGTGCGGAGCGGTGCATCGACCACGCCAATGGTGGTTCCCCAAGGATAGCTGCGACGGGTCAGTTGCGCCGGGCAGCTTGGCCGCCGGACCCACGCTGCGCTATCAAATCGACGTACAGCGCGCGATACCGGGCCATCACCGCCTGAGTTCCGTATTCGGCCAAGGCGGCCTGCTGTGCTCGCTGGCCGTAGGCTCGCCGCAGTTCAGAGTCTGCGAGTAGACGCCCGAGGGCTTCCGTCAGCGCCACGCGATCGTTCACAGGCACGAGGATGCCGCGGTCCTCCCGCAAGACTTCCGGAATCGCCCCGACTGGCGTGGCCACGCAGGCCATTCCGGCGGCCATCGCTTCCAGCAACACGTTGGGCAGCCCTTCGCGCCATGTCGGCAGGCAGAACACGTCCGCCTCGCGATACGCGCGCGTCACCTGCTCAGGCGGCAACTCGTCGGTCTCGACCAGCCGGCCAGCTGCACGCAGCTGCGCCAAGGAGGCTTCCATCGTGCGCGCGTGCTCCGGGTCAATCGCACCACCAGGTCCGCCGACAATCGCGAGTTCGACACCATCCAGCGCAAGGACGGCATCCGCCAACTCACCGACGCCTTTCTTGGGCGTGCGCTTGCCGATGAACAGCACGCGCGGCCGAGTGCGCGGCGGCAGCACGGCAGCGCCTTCGCTCTGCTCCGCAGCCTCCGCGACCTCAATCATGTTCGGAATTCGTTCGATCCGCGCACGCGGCACGGCCTGCTTCAGGTAAGCCTCCAGCTCGACCGACAGGACGAGGACCGCATCGACGCTCTGCAGCGCATGGTCCAGCAGAGCTCGGCGCCATGCCGGCATCTTATCGCGCCACTCGATGATGTGGGTCGATGCCCGAATATGCAGAACGGTCGGGACTCCGACACGCTGGCATACCCACGCGGCCGCTATGTCTCGAGGGGTCGCCCAAGACAGCGTCGTGGTCAGATGCGCGACTTGTGGATGAAATCGCGCAAGTGTCTTGGAAAGCTGCGCAAACGCGCGTGCGGCCGGCTTGAGTCTGTCCAAGCGAAACTCACTGCGCTCCGTAAACGCCTCCGTGCGAGGTGCCGTGTCGACGGTCTCGACTTCAATCCCGGCGGCAGCTGCGGAGCGCCCGTAGCGCTCAGCCCATCGCGCGACCCCTCCCAGCGGAGGAGGCACCGGTGCCCACAGCAACACCCGCAACGGATCGTCGGTCACAACAGCACTCCTCTTCTCTGCAGCGATAGCGCAAGCACTACCAGCAGCCACTGCCGATGCGCGCGGCGAAAGGCCGAGTCTTCCGGATGGATGCCGTCGCCAAGGCGGGCGAACTCACGGGCAAGGGCGGACAGCGCCTCTGGGAGAAAGACTTGTCGCAGGGGCGAATCGGCGCTTTCCAGGGCCCAACGGGTGGCATCCGCCAGAACCGCTCCACCGAAATCCAGCAGCGGCAAGGCAAATCCCATCTTCGGTCGGTCAACCGTCGAGGGAGGCAACCAGCGGCGAGCCAGCGCGCGCAGGATGGCCTTGCCCTCACGGCCGCGCATCTTGCGTCCGATCGGCAGACCCGCGGCGAACTGGGCGATGCGGTCGTCGAGCAAAGGTGGACGAATTTCGATCGACGCCGCCATCGACATCCGGTCCACCTTCGTCAGCATGTCGTCGGGCAGGACCAGACGCTGCTCGAAGCGGTGACACGCGTCGGGCTCAGCCGGATCACGACCGGCTGGTGCACGGGCAGCGACCAAGCGCTCCAGGATGTCGGCGTCGCAGCACCGGTCCGGACGCAGCAGTTCCGCTTGTTCGTCTGGCCAGAAGAAGGTCAGGGTCGACAACGCCTGTTCGCCTGGCCCGCGCCCGGCGGCCTGCACCGCGCGCGCGAATCTGCGCAGAGGCGACCGCCAGCGCTCCGATGCCAGACGAGGCCCGACGGCGCCGTACCCCTGCAGAAACACTCGACGCACGGGTCCCGGAAGTCGCGCGAGGTGACGGACTACGTCGTTCTGCCAGTACCGCGGATAGCCGGCGAATACCTCGTCGCCTCCGTCGCCCGACAGCGCCACCGTCACATGTTCGCGAACCAATCGGGCCAGACGGGCGGTTGGCAAGGACGACGAGTCGCCAAAGGGGTCGCCGTGGTGGTCCACCAGCGTTTCCAGCTCATCGCGGGTCATGCCACCAAGCGGCATCTCCAACTCGGTGTGGTCGGTGCCGAGATGTCGGGCAATGGCGCGGGCGTGAATTCGCTCATCGTAGCGAGGGTCCTGATGCACGATCGAGAACGTCTTGATGCGTCCGGTCTTGCGAGCTGCCGCCGCCGCTACCACGCCCGAGTCAACGCCCCCGGACAGCAGCACGCCAACCGGAACGTCCGCCGCGAGTTGGTCGCCGACCGCGGCAAGAATCGCAGCCTCGAGTGCCTCGTCCTGTTCGAGCG
This sequence comes from Myxococcota bacterium, assembly GCA_049317445.1. Classification (GTDB taxonomy): domain Bacteria; phylum Myxococcota_A; class UBA9042; order UBA9042; family UBA9042; genus CAJBNH01. The sequence continues at coordinate 5,475 of JBMOIG010000134.1, forward strand.
GGTCGATCAGCACGGCCAACGCTGGCTCGCCTAGCGGCAAGGCAAACCGCTCGATTCGCGGGGGCGAGCGGGGTTGCAGAATGAGGGCGTATCCAGGTTCAAGTTGTCGAATGCCTTGACAAATCGTCCATGGTGCGGGGATGCATCCCAGCGACAGGTACAGCGCCAGTGCCTCGCGATCCAAGGTCTTGTCGACGCCCTGCAAGTCGCACAAGGGCGCGAGCTCGGAGGAGAAGGCCACACCGTCGCCCACATGCGCCCAGTACAGTGGCTTGATCCCCGCACGGTCGCGGGCAAGCGTCAGGCGCTGCGCTTGCAGGTCCCACGTTGCGAGGGCGAACATCCCGTGCAGGTCCTCGAGGCCCGCCGTCCCGGCACGTTCGACGTGCTCCGCGATGATCTCGGTGTCTGAGTGCCCGCGCCAGGGCACACCGGGGATGCGTCCAGCCAACTCGTCGGCCCGATACACCTCTCCGTTGTAGGTCAGGAGCGTGCGTCCGGAGGCCGATGCCATAGGCTGCGCTCCGGCCGGGGACAGGTCGAGAATCGCCAAGCGGGTGTGCCCCAGCACAGCGTTCTCACCGACCCACACGCCGGAGCCGTCGGGTCCGCGATGCTGAAGGCCGGTCGCAACCACGCCGCGCACCCAGGCCTCGCCAAGACCGGTTGCCGCGCTGCCAGCGATGCCCACGATGCCGCACATCCAACCGACTCCACCACCTGTCGGCGCGTTGGCCCGCGCGCGGGACCGACTAAGGGCGCGTCAGCCTACTGCCGGCACATAGGGCATGCAATCCGCCAGCGACCGTCCCGGCTGATGGCACGCCCCCACCTCGCACGCCCATGAACCGTTGAACGCAGTGGCCTTGCACACACCTGCTGACCCCCCAGATCTTGTCGTCTTCCCAAGGCATCCGTAGGCTTCAAGGCTTCGCGCGGGGGAGCGCGATCCACAGTACCGTTGCCGCGCCTGCGGCGGCCCCGAAGCCAACGGAGTCTTGACCATGGATGCCCTGTCCCAACGCTTGGTCGTTTTGCTCGCCGCCTGCCTCAGCCTTGCGAGCTGCACCACGGCCTCGCCTTCCACCGGCGGATATGTCAGCGTCGAGGGAGACAGCCTCAACGGCAATGACTCCGAAGTCAGTGCCGATGGATCGGACACCTCGACCCAGGCCGTGTGCGGCGACGGCACGTGCGACGCAGGCGAGACTTCAGCTAGCTGCCTGCAGGACTGCCCCAAGGCCGGTCCCGTGTGCGGCGACGGCACCTGCGACGCAGGCGAGACTTCGGCTAGCTGCCTGCAGGACTGCCCCAAGGCCGGTCCCGTGTGCGGCGACGGCACGTGCGACGCAGGGGAGAGCACCGCCACCTGCGCCACGGACTGCCCCGCTGTCGCGTGCAAGGCGACCTACTCGTCCGTGCAGACGATCCTGAAGAACAAGTGCAACGGCTGCCACGGGCACAAGTTCGGCACCAGCTGCAACTACGCCAAGAACTCTGCAGGCGGCATCAAATCCATGGTGAAAAGCGGCAGCATGCCCCCCGGCGGGTTCGCCAACGCCGCAGACAAGCAGACGTTGCTGAAGTGGATCAGCGACGGCGCCCTCTGCACGATGACGGGCTGCCCGTAGGTGGATTGCAGTACCCGCGAGCACCGAGCCCCAGACGAGGACGGGGGCCGACACCGGGTCGGATCGGCAACGGGCGAAGGTGGTCACAACGCTTGGACCCTGACTGCGGTCCCTTGGCTTTGCGCCACCCTCACCCGGCCCAACTACTGCTCAGCGCAGATCAACGACTTCGCATCGGAGCACGAGCCGTAACCGCCGTATACGCCACCCGGCATCGTAGCGGACGACTTGCCGTTCGAACCGAGGCCGGTGGTGGCCGTCCAGTTCGTGCAGGTGTAGCCGGCCGCCGTGCTCCAACCGCTGTAGAAGCCAATCCACAGGGAGACGTTGTCCGCGGACATGGGATTGTTGAAGCCCATGAACGAAAACAGCATCGTGCTATCCGTCTCGCCAATCAGCGTGCCGTCGGGCCGCACGTACCCCGCGTTGGCCAGAAGGACCCAGTTCTGCGCCGGCGAGGCCTGCCGCGTCGTCTCATCCGCCAACACCGCCTTGTAGGTGCTGCTGTCGGCGGGCTTGTTGGCGTCGCTCTGGCACTTGGCGTCGGCGCCGGCCATGCCGCCCAAATTGCCGGTATACGCGGCTGCGGTGATGAAGAGCTTCTTGATTGGCTTGGCGTGCGTGAACGACACGCTCGCCTCGCCTGAGCCGGTGTTGCCGTCGATGTCGGCGACCTTGGGCATGGCGATGACCAAGCCGAAGCTCTGGGTGCCGGTGCAGTTGCCTCCGGTCAGCGCTGCGTTGATCGTCGCCGTGCCGTTGCCGGTGAGCCCACCAAGCGTGGGCGGCGCGGCGCACGTGCCCGCCGACACCGAGACCGCACCGTCGCTGAGCGTCACAGCCGCAGAGAACTTCAGGTCAACGCTCGCCGGGATGCTGGAGAACGTGCTGCCTGAAGCTGGCGTGGACTGGACAAGCGTAGGCGCGACGGCGAGAACCGTGAACGCCTCGCTCTCCGCCGATTGCAGCGAGAGGTTGCCGAAGGTGTCTTGCGCGACGCCCGCGTTGGCGTGGAACGACACGGAGCCGGTGCCCGTGCAGTTGCCCAACTTGACGACCGAATTGGCGACTTCCACCGTGAACGCACAGCTCGCATCGCCCGATGCGGTGGTCACGGTCAGCCCGCCACCCTCAGCCGTCAGCGCGGACGTCAACACTGCCCCTCCGATGCACGCGTCGGTCAGGCCAAGCTTGAACGAAACGACCGTTTTCATGCTCAAGTGGCTGACCGGCGAATCCACCGCGGCGAACGTGACGACCGGTCCGGCCGCATCGATGGTGTAGGTTGCCGACACCGGGCTCCCCACACCGGCCATCCCGGTCGCGTCGGCCGTCTTGACCGGATCCGCCGCAATCGTCAGCGTCTCGGCATCGGCACAGGTGCCACCGACCAGCGTCAGCGTCGCCGCCTTCGCGTCCTCGCCCATCGCGAGCGCGCCGGCTGTCGGCAGCGTCGCGCACGAACCACTGATGGTGAACGCAGAGGCGTCCAACGCGTTCATTGCCTTGTCAAAGGTCACAGACACGCTGGTCGGCGCGGCCTGGACAAGACCGGTGGCAGGCAGCAGCCCCGTGATGTTGGGCGGCGTCACCACATCCGGTGCGACATCGGCCTCGACATCAACTGCGGAAACATCCGCAGCAACCTCGGCGGCGGCGTCCTCCGTCTCGGTGGCATCCCCGGCCATGTCGGCGATAGCGGTGTCACCGGCATCGGCGCTCACGTCCGCATCCGTTGACTCACTGCCGCAACCAGAAGCTCCCAAAAGCCAAAGAAAAGAGAGAATCGCAACACTCGTGGACCGAAGGTGAAAAGAATTCATAGATTGTTTCTTCGCTTGGAGGCCGGGGGGACCTCCCGAGATTCCCCTCTTCACCGCTGGTCGACATTCAGACCGGGCAGCCGGGGTATCGACCTCATTGCTGAGGCCGATGGCCAGTATGGGCCGTGGAGTGGGAGGGTCAATGGAGCGAGCCGCAACCCAAACCACGGTCCAGCGAGGGCATCGTCTCGACAGACGTCAGTTCTCGATCGGCGCAATCGGCGTCAGCACCTTGCCGGCCAGTCCCGGATAGTCGGGCGGGTAGCGACGGGTCTTGAAGACGATGAGGCCGGAACCAACTCCGGTGGGCCCCGGCGGGGGCTCTTCGCCCTGGCGTGCGGGGCCGATGATGCTCACGGGGTTGCGGTACTTCCAGACGACTTGGCCCGCGTCACTGACCTCGATGAGCGTGCCGGTGCTGCCGTCGCAGATCAGCATGTTGCCGTTCGGCAGGCGCTGCGAGCTCGACATGTGGGCGGAATACATCGACTCCGGTGGGTCGGCCTTGAAGGTCCAGGTGGCGCTGGTCGGCCCAAACGCCTTGCTTGGCTCGCTTGTGTAGTCGCCGTTCTCATCGACGGGCGGCACGAACTCTTCGACCGACGAGTAATGGGGGGTGCCCGGTCGACTCGATCCGTTGTTGAAGACCAGGATGTGGCCTGCACCCTGCACCCCCGGCTCGACCCAGTGGCCGTCATGACAGCCGAACAGCCGCCGATCGGCCGCCGTGCCCCTGCCGTACATCGCGGGATTTCCCCAGCGATACAGCAGGTCGCCGCCCTTGCCGCGCTTGCCGCTGGTCGAGCCTTGGGCCTCTGCCGTGGTCGTGCTGTGGTCAAGAATGACGACCTCGCTCGCGTCGCGCATCGTGAGCATGATCTGGTCGAACCCAGCGTGATAGCTCAGGGCATTGGCGTGAACCCACTCTGGAATCGTCGTGGAGGCTGCGTTGAAGTCCATGCGGTCGGGGTGTGCGGCAGGGTCGCCGTAGTTGAGTTTGGTGGGGTCGAAGTTCTGGATCAGGTGGTCCCACAGCCGCCACTGCCACACCACGTTGGTTTCGTTCGGGCCGACCGGCTCCAGCTCGAGGATCGTGTCCATCCACAGCACATCCGTCTTCATCTTCGCGGGGTCACGGCCGGCTGCGATCGCTTCGTCCCTGGTCTTGCGTTCCCACGCCAGCACCAGCACGTGCCCATTGGGCAGCGGCGCGACGTCGTGGTGCATCATCCGGTCGGGTTCGGCCATGGTGTAGCTCCACAGCAACGTCCCGTCCCACGCGATCTTGTCGACCTTGCCACTGGCAAACAGCACGCCGAACCAGCCCGGCGCTCCCGCCACCTTGCCAGCACGCAACAGGGTGCCGTCTTGCAGCAGGTAGCCCGTGAAGCCGGCCAGGTTCTCTGACGGCCAGCGGTGCACCTCGTTGCCCAAGTTGTCGATCAGGAAGGTGTCGGACGACAGGACCGGCGCGACCAGCGTGTAGCCCGGAGACGCCTTGTCGCTGCAGGCCAGCAGCCCCACCGTGTGCCCGGGGTAGGCGGACGCGCACTCCGTGTTGGGCACCTTGGCCAACGTCGCGTCGTGGGCGGCATCCACGGAATCTACCTGATCTTCGGCAACAACGCCGTCGGGCGCCGCGTCTGCCAGCCCTGCCGTGTCGGCCGCGTCGCCCGGCGACGAACAGCCCGAAGCGCCGATGCAAAGCACCGCAAGACGCAGGACAGAGGCGCACCAAGTGCTCGAGCCCAAACGGTTCTGGTGCGCGGCGAGGTCAAGCCAGCGCGATCGGTCGTAAGCACCCACACAGCCTCCGAGTACGCGCCCACCCAGCCCGCGCCAACCGGTCCGCCGCCGCCCAGGAATCGTTCCAAGGGGCGCACAACAGGCGCGCGCACCCCTCTACGCCCGTGCCCCCCACCCGTCAACCAAGCGAGGGTCCGCCGGCTGGCCAGACGCGGGCAAATCGGAAAGACTCCCGGGGCCACGCCCTTCGCGTTCGGAGGGGCCCAACCGGAGAACGATGGCCGCACGACCCGCAGATACCCGTCAACTCGAAGCGTTCCTTGCTCTTGTCGCGATGGCTGAGGAGGTGGCCGAGGCGTCGCCCTACCTGGACAACGCCGGCAAGAAGCAACGCCTCGAGTGGATCGACGAGTGTCGGGAGCTGGCCAAGCCGGGCGTCGCGGCCGCAGGCCTGCGCGGACTGCAGCGGGACTTCCTGGTTGAGTGGAATGAGTCGGTAGGTCCTCACGTCGAGGCGTTCTGGCGTGGCGTGGCGCAGGCGGGTCTGGCCGTGCCGCGAACACGCAACGTCGTCGCCGAATCGCTGGCGCGGGGCTCGATCGCCAACATGGATGAATTCACCGAGATCGAGGACAACTTCGAGGCGCTGTTGAAGAGTGGCGACATCGATGAGGCACAGTGGAACGTCCTTGACGCGCTGCTCGACGCGTTTGCCACCGCGCCAGAGAACGAGCATTGCTTCGACCCGGGCGACCTGCTCGGGACCGAGGAAGACGAGGACGACGGCGAGCTTGTGTAGCCCGAACCCTCTTCCACTCGCCCAGCCTCAGGGCTCCACCACGCCCGCGGAGTCTTCATGCGCGCCACGTTTCCACTCGTTCTGGGCCTGCTCTGTGTCGCCGTCGCTCTGGCAAGCGCCTGGGTCTTCTACGTGCTCTACCTGTCCTGTGCGCTTGCGTATGGCTTCAATGACCACGGACGCTGCTTCGATCCCGAACAAGGGGTCGTCTTCACGACGGAATCCACGTTCTGGGGTTGGGTGGCGCTGGTCGCGCTCGCGGGCGGGGTTTGGCACCTGCGCCGGTGGAAGCGAGGGTCAGGTATTCACCGTTGATCCGTGAGAAGAATGCCCTGGTTTTGCCGGCGGTCCGTACCAGAAGGCCCGTGCGGCGCTCTGGGAGCCGAGACGGTGGCTGGCAGAGTGCTCCCATACCAATCCGGTGACCCGAGTTTGACAGCGATCAGCCCTTTGGAGCACATGCCGGACACCCAGCACG
>JBMOIG010000135.1:0-11905 GCA_049317445.1 Myxococcota bacterium
GAGCAGGGTGAGTCGTTCCCGGTCTGGATCGCTGGCGTCGAGGGCGACCAGGTGATGCTGGACGGCAACCACCCGCTGGCCGACGAGACCCTGAGGTTCCACATCAAGATCACCGAAGTGCGCAAGGCCACCGCCACCGAGCTGACCCACGGCCACGTGCACGGGGAAGGCGACCATCACCACCACTAGTCGGTGGCCCAACGCCAAGCTGAAACGAAGCGCGCTCACGACCCGGCGGACGGTGAAGTCCATCGGAGCGTGAGCGCGTTTGCGTTTCAGTCTAACGGGAAGGGAGCGTCCCCGGCGGGATTCGAACCCGCGTTCTCGGCGTGAAAGGCCGGTGTCCTGGGCCGGGCTAGACGACGGGGACGTGGAACCGGACGTAACCTCTGACTTTCTCTCTGGCCCTGTGGCCGTCACTCTCGTTGCGCTGTCTTTCGCGGACCGGCCGCCCGGTTCGGCCGACGCTGGGTGAGTCGGGCGGGAATCGAACCCGCGACCCACAGATTAAAAGTCTGCTGCTCTGCCGACTGAGCTACCGACCCGAGCGGGACAGCGGGCGCGGAAGTCTAGGGGGACGTCGCCCGAAACGCAAGCGGTCCGGCCGATCAGGTCCGACCGTCGCTACTCTAGCTTGTCCGCCGGCCGCTTGGCCTCGACTTGCGGGGTGGCGTCGACCTCGTCGCGGGTGATCTGGCGCTCCGCATCCTTCTGCGCCTTCTTGAAGTTGCCGATGGCCTCGCCCAGGCCCTTGCCCAGCTGCGGCAGTTTCGTTGCGCCGAACAGCACGACGACGATTGCCAGCACGATCAGCAACTCAGGCATTCCGAGACCCATGGGACACTCCTTGTGATCGCTGCCAAGCCGTTGCGCCGCGAACGGCGAGATTCTAAGGGCGCGCGCCCGACTCGTCTAGGTCGATGCGGTCTGGTTTGCGTCCACCAGCAGCCGCAGTTCGGCATAGAGCCGCTGTGCCGCTTCCGTTTCGGCCGCCTTCTTGGTCGAGCCGGCACCTTCGGCCGACCGCTCTTGACCTTGCAGGCTCGTGGTCGCGCGGACCTGAAACCGTCTGGCGTGGGTCGGACCGAGTTCTCCAACGAGATCATACGTGGGCGGTGCGACCCCCAGTTGCTGCAGCAGCTCCTGCAGCGCGGTCTTCCAGTTGGCGGTCGACGCGCTCAGCTCGGTGCCCGGTCCGGCGACCTCCTGCACTTGCGCGATCACGGCATCCAGGGACTCGTGCATCAGGTCCAGCAGCAGCGTGGTCGTCGCAGCATAGCCCGCGTCCAGCAGCACGGCGCCCAGTACGGACTCGAAGGCGTCCGACAAAACCGACGGTCGCTCGCGGCCACCGGTGCGGTCCTCGCCTTTTCCCAGCAACAGGGCGGGGCCAATGCCGACCTGCTCGGCCAGCTCGGCCAGCGACCGCTCTCGCACCAGCTGTGACTTCAGCACCGTCAGCTCGCCCTCGCGGCGCTGCGGAAGTCTGCGAACCAGCTCCAGTGTCACGATCAGGCCGACCACCGCATCGCCCAGGAATTCCAGCCGCTGGTTGTCGACGCCGCCCGGATCCCGCTCGTTGCGCCAGGACGGGTGGGTCAGCGCGGTCTCCAGCAACTTCGGGTCCTCGAAGCGATGGCCCAAGAGCTCGCATAGCCGGGCACGCGCGGTAACGGGATCGGGTGCGCTAGCTTGCTTCGCCAAGGATTCCTCCGCCCAGCACCCGGTCGTCGTCGTACAGCACGCCGCTCTGGCCGCGTCCGGCACCGTGAAGCTCGCCGGTGACGTCCAACTCCACATTCTCGCCTGCGGCATCGACCTTGGCTACCCGCGCCGTCACCGGTCGGCCTCGGTGGCGCACTTGCACAAGCACGTCGTCGCCTTCCACGGGAGGCGCGCCGGACAGCCAAACGCAGCGCCGGACCTGCAGCTTGCGCACCAACAGCGCCGCGTGTTCGCCCACCACCACGGTGCCGTCAGCGCGCTTGTCGACGACGTAGAGAGGCGGCTCATCCGCCCGACGCGTGCCCAGACCGAGTCCGTGGCGTTGACCGATGGTGAAACCCTCGATTCCCTTGTGGAAGCCGAGCGGCCGGCCACTGCAGTCGACGATGCATCCGGGGCGGCTGCCGACATGCTGGGCGACGAAGTCTCGCGCTTTGCCTGTGCCCACAAAGCAGATGTCCATCGACTCGGCCTTCTCCGCCGTCGGCAATCCCAAACGTGCGGCGTGGGCGCGGACTTGCGTTTTGGTCAGGTCGCCCAGAGGAAAGCGAAGAAAACAGGACACTTCCGTGGTCATCGGGTACAAGAAGTACGACTGGTCCTTGCCCGCGTCCACCGCACGCCGCAGCTCTGCGTGGCCGTCGGCGTTCAGGTTCAGCCGGGCGTAGTGGCCGGTCGCGAGCGCGTCCGCTCCCAGGGCCTTGGCCCGCTCAACCAACCGGTCGAACTTCAAGGACCGGTTGCACTCGACGCAGGGGTTCGGAGTCTCGCCGGCCGCATACGACGCAAGAAACGGCTCGATGACGTCGCGGTCGAACACCTCGCGCTCATCCAGCACGTAGTGACGGATGCCCAAGCGGTCAGCGACGCCGCGCGCGTCACGGGCGTCCTCCGGGGCGCAACAGGTGCCCGACCGTCGCTCTGCTGCCAGGTCCACGTCGTACAGCCGCGCCGTCAGCCCGAACACGCGGTAGCCCGCCTCGACCAACAACCCCGCGACTGCACTGGAGTCTACGCCGCCGCTCATCGCCACGGCCACCCGCGCTCCCGCAGGCAGGCGCATCGCGGCCAGAAGCCACGCGGCGGTCGAAAGGTTCGTCTGGGCGGGGTCTTGCGTCATGTGGTTGGTGAGGTGTCCCAGTAGCGGCCGCGCAGGGTAGCGATCAGGCAGGCGTCCGTCCACCGACGGCAGCCCCGCGGACCCGCGCCACCAAGGGCGGCAACAACTCCAGCAGCCGGTCGATTTGCGCGTCGGTGTGGTCGGGACCCAGCGAGAACCTTAGCGCGGCGCGCGCGCGCCCACGACCTTCGGGCGACTCGCCGTGCATCGCCAGCAGCACGTGGGAAGGTTCGAGGGACCCCGACGAGCATGCAGAACCCGCGGAAACCAAGACGTCTTCCAGGTCCAGCGCCATGAGCAGCGTTGCGCCGTCGACGTCGGTGAAGGAGACGTTCAGGGTGTTGCCAGTCTCCAGGTCGGCCGACACGTCGCCGTTGCGACGCACGCCGGGCACGCGCGTCTGGAGCCCGCTCCAAAGTCGGTCGCGCAGCCGACGGACTTCGGTGGCGCTGGCGAGGCGCTGAGGCAGGGCCGCCATCGCCGCTCCCAACCCGATAATCCCCAAGACGTTCTCGGTACCGGCGCGTTGCCCCAGCTCCTGATGTCCCGGCAGCAGCGCCCTGAGCCGCACACCCCGTCGCACCCACAACGCGCCCACGCCCGGCGCAGCGCCCAGCTTGTGGCCCGACAGGCTGGCCAGGTCCAGGCCCCACGTCTTCGGAGCGACAGGGATTCTTCCCAGCGCTTGGGTCAGATCGGCGTGCACGGTAGCCCCGGCCTGACGCCCCAGCGCAGCCGCAGTTGCCACCGGAAACAGGACCCCCGTCTCGTTATTGGCGGCCATCAGACTCAGCAACCCGGTGGCGGAACCATGTAGCATCTCAGCCAGTTCTGGCAACTGCAGTCGGCCATCTGCGTCGACGCCGACGCTTGCGACCGCCACGCCCTCCTCTGCCAGCTGGGCAGCCACGGCGCGTACGGAGGGATGCTCTACCGCGCTCGTGACGGCCGCAAATCCGTTCTTGCCGTGGCCCAGAACGCCCCGCCAGGCCAGAACGTTGGCCTCGGTCGCGCCACTGGTGAACACGATCTCGCCCGCAGCCACCCCAAGCGCATCGGCCACCTGCTGACGCGCGCGGTCGACAAGCCGCCGTGCCGTCTGACCCAAACCGTGTACGGACGACGGGTTGCCAAGGTCGATGGCCAACGCCTCCAACATCGCCTCGCGCACAGCCGGGTCCAGCGGCGAGGTCGCGTTGCGGTCGAAGTCCAAGCGGTTGGGTGGGGGAGAGGGCATCTGCGCGGTATCCTGCGGCAACTTTTCGAGATGAGGGGGAATTTTCGTTTCGCTGCGGGCCGGTTCGGCCACCTGATCGGTTGACGCGAGGCCGGATAAGGCGTGAAATGGCGCCCCACTCGCAAAGGGGGAGGCGACCTGTGGCAGCTTGGCACGGCATCATCGCATCGGCAATCCGCACGGGCTCGCTGGGCCGTGGTCGTCATGCTCAACGTCTCGGAGTCGTTGGGCTTTGGGTCGCCGCGGCGATCGGTCTGACGCTGGCACTTTCCCAGCCGACATTCGCCGAGCCTGCGGATCCGGACGCCGACAAGGCGCCGGCCGCGGAAGAGGCACCCGGCACAGATGAGACCGACGTCCCCGCTGCGGGAGAGACCGACGAGATCCCCCCGGAAGACACGCCGACGGACACGCCGACCGACCCACCAGCCGATACGCCCAAGAAGCCGTCGCTGCTCGATGAAATCGACTCGGGCGACAAGGGCGGTCAGGCGTGGGACGTCCCGGCAGCGCCCGCTCCGCCCACGTACCCGTTCTTCGAGTACCACGGCTACTTCCGCCTGCGCCCCGACCTGATCTCGAACGGCCACCTGGGCATGGCCGTGCGCAGTGAGAAATTCGACTCGCGCGTGCTCACGACCAGCGCCATCCTGCCGCCGCTGTCGCTGTGGCCGGCGACCCGTGACGGCGACTTCAAGGACCAGATCGACGCTCAGGCCAACGACGTGGCCGGCACGAACATGCGCCTGCGTTTCGCCCCCACGTTGCACCTCAGTGACTCGATTCGCATCGCGATGACGTTGGACTTGTTCGACAATTACCTGCTCGGCAGTTCGCCCGACTACGCCGGTGCCTTGCAGCGGCCCGACGTGCCTTTGCTCGCCTTCGCCACCGGCACCCGCCCGGGAACGGTGTCGGTCAAGGAGGCGTATGGCGAGTGGAAGACCTTGCTCGGCCTGATCCGCTTTGGACGGCAGTCCTCGACCTGGGGCTTGGGAATTCTGGCCAACGGCGGCGGCGGCAACGGCTGGGACGGCGCGCGTCCGGTCGACACCTTTGGCGGCGCCCGGATGCCGTGGGAGGGCTCAGGCTACGACGCAGACGTCGGCTCTTACGCCGACCGCATCGCTTTCGTGACCAAGCTGGGACCGCTTTACGCCAGCTATTTCTACGACTTCGTTGCTGAAGGCTTGGTGGGCAGTGACCCCAGCCGCATCGACGGCCAGAACCGCGATTTGGAGCAGCGCGACGACGCTCGCCAACACGGCATCGCCTTGTTCAGCAAGCCCATGTCTGCTCAGGAGATCGCCAGCCGCAAGACCAAGCTCCTCGACGACAACGGCTCAGCGTTCGACTACGGCGTCTACCTGCTCTATCGCACCCAGGAACTGGACCTGCTGGGCAGCACGGCACCGGCCGACCTGAGCGCGGGCGATGCGGGCGCCGACGGCTTTATTCCGCGCGATGCGTGGGCCGGCATCGGCGATGCCTGGGTCCGCTGGGAGTCACGGCCGACATTTGCGCGCCGCTTCGTCGTCGAGGGCGAATTCGCCTTCATTCAAGGCCAGATCAACGACGCCAACACGGTGGGCGGCCAGGCGGCCAAGCCCAAGGACATGCAGATGTGGGGCGGCGCGCTGAAGGCCGCATTCCAGAACGAGGGCTTCGGCTTGACGCTGGACGCAGGCGCCGCCAGCGGCGACGACACCGGCTGCTTTGGCGTGGTCGGCGACGGGACATGCTCGCTAGACACCGTCTACGGTCAGCCGAACGTGCAGGTCACGGCCTTCAAGTTCCACCGCAACTACCGCGTCGACTCGCTGCTGTTCCGCGAGGTCATCGGCGGCGTCACCAACGCCTGGTACGCCAAGCCGACCGTCAGCATCAACGCCTACCCGTTCTACGTGCCGCAAGAGCTCGGCCTCGACCTGTCCGTCCTGTATGCCGGCGCTGTGGACAAGCTGGGCACCCCGGGTCAGGGCAGCTCGCTGGGCACCGAGCTGGAGGCGAAGGGAATTCTGGGGCAGCGCGGGCTGTTCCAGAGCTCGATCGCCTTTTCCTATCTGCTTCCGGGCGATGCGTTCGACCTGCTCAAGGGCTGGTACGGTGCCACAGAGGCCAAGCAGCCGGAGAACACGTGGCGCCTGCTCGGCAACCTGACGCTGATGTTCTAGTCGCCGTTCGCGAGGCCCGTGCACCACTTCCATTCCACAAACGGCATTCTGCACGCTGAGGGCGTGCCGCTGCCTCGCCTTGCCGCTGAGGTGGGTACGCCGACCTATGTGTACTCGCGCGCCACGCTCGAGCGGCACTATCGCGTGATTGACCAAGCACTTGCGGGTGTCGAGCACACGGTCTGTTACTCGGTCAAGGCCAACCCAAACCTGGCCGTCCTGCAACTGCTTGCGTCGTTGGGCAGCGGCTTCGACATCGTGTCCGTGGGAGAGTTGCGCCGGGTGCTGTTGGCGGGCGGTGACCCCCGCAAGATCGTGTTCTCGGGCGTTGGCAAGCGCGACGACGAGATCGCAGCGGCCCTGTCGGTCGGCATCTACTGCCTCAATGTCGAGTCGGCGGAAGAGCTTGCCCGTACCGAGGCAGTGGCCCGGCGGCTGGGCACGCGGGCTCCGATCGCGCTGCGGGTGAACCCTGAAGTCGACGCCCAGACCCACGCGTACATTTCGACCGGCCTGAAGACCTCCAAGTTCGGCGTGACCATGGTGGAGGCGCGCGACCTGTATCGCAGGGCAGCCGCTTCGCCCCATCTGCGTGTAGTTGGCGTCGACAGCCACATTGGCAGCCAGATCCTGCAGTTGGAGCCGATGATCGAGGCGGTCGCCCGCGTGCTGGATCTGGTCGAGCTCCTGCGGGCCGAGGGGATCCCCTTCGAGTCGCTGGACATCGGTGGCGGTCTAGGCATCGCCTATCGCGACGAGCCCACCGTGTCGCCTTTCGAGTGGGGGCCCACGGTCGCCGATCTCGCCCGGCGTCATGGTCTGCACCTGCTGACGGAGCCCGGGCGGGTGATTGCGGGCAACGCGGGCCTGCTGCTGACGCGCGTCCTCGGCACCAAGCGGAACGACTCGAAGTCCTTCGTGATCGTCGATGCCGCGATGAACGACCTCATTCGCCCGGCGCTGTACTCGGCGCATCACACGCTGGTGCCGGTCCTCGAGGCTCCAGACCGCCGTATCGCGAAAGTCGACGTGGTCGGGCCGGTTTGCGAGTCCGGCGACTTCTTGGCGCGCGACCGCGATTTGCCCGAGCTGCGAACCGGCGAGCTGATCGCGGTGCTGGGCTGTGGAGCCTACGGCCAGTCGATGGCGTCGAACTACAACAGCCGCACCCGCGCTGCAGAGGTGATGGTGCACGGTGACACGTACACCGTGGTTCGGTCGCGCGAGACGCTCGACGACCTGTGGCGAGGCGAGGCGATGCTGCAGCCTCAGGCGCTGTGGGCCGAATCGGATGCGTAGTGCACCGCTGCGGAAAGTCCGCTAGCATCCGGCACCTTGGCTGACCCGCACCCGGAAACTGCCTGCCGCAGGAGATCGCGATGACCGAGCGCTACCTCTTCGAGAACACCGACGAACAGCCCTGGATGTGTGCCGCGTCCAAGGGCGTGTCGTACAAGTCGCTGCGATTCGACCCGGAGACACGGGGCGGCGCCGTCATGATCCACATGACGCCCGGCACCACCTATCCGCGCCACCGCGCCCACGCCGGCGTCGAAGTGCTTGTCCTGGATGGCGATCTGGTGGTGCAGGGCAATCGGGTCAACCGCGGCGCCTATGCCCACATTCCGGCAGCGGCGGTGCTGGCTCCCCACACCGAGAGCGGCTGCGTGCTCTTCGTCACGTTTTCCGGCCGCGTCGAGAACCTGCACGCGTAGCCGCCTTCGGCTTGGCCAGGGGGACGGAACCGTCAGACGTCGGCTTCGACCCGGAGCCCTTGGGGCCCTTGCCTTTACCTTTGCCCGTGCGAGAACCCAGCCAAAGTCCTACGAAAACGACAAACGCCGTGATGACGGCCCAAGGTCCGCTTGCGACGCCCCTGCGGCGTCCGCTCTGACATCCGCCGCCGCCCGTGCGGTTGACCGGTGCTGCGGGTACCGCGCCGTCGGACTTGGGCGGGGCTGCGGCCGGGACGGCACCGGGGGATGGGACCGCTGCGGTCGCGGCGGTCGGGGTTGGGCTCTCCGCAGCGAAGGCGGAGGCAGACACACACACCGACAGGGTCAGGGCAGCCAACGACACTCCGACCCATGAGCGAACGGTCCTGACAAGCTCAAATCGCACCGACATCCAAGTCTCCTTACAAAATCCCGCAAACACAGCGGGTTGTCGCTACCTAGCCTGCCTTGGGACGGTTCGTCGCGCAAGTCCCCGCTGCGTGTTCCGCGTGTGGTCTACCCGCCCCATGCATCGGTTCGCCCCCGCTGACCAAGCTTGCACGGACACGCGCGCGACCCCTACAACCACGATTGGAGTTTTGCGGCCAGTGGGCGCCAAAGCGAGAGAGCCATGTTCGAAAAGGCCAAGCTGAATCGCGATGACCAGAAGGCCCAGAAGGCGCCGGTCAAGCCGCACGACGTGGCGAAGACTGAGGTCGAGGGGAACAAGGCCCCCGATCTGCCGGATTTGGGCGCAACGGGCGCGAGCGTCACGGGCGACTTGGGTCGTCAGGTGGAGCAGGCGGAGAACGATCCGGCCGAGCAGGCTGAGCAGCAGAAAGAACTGGCGCGAGTCCAAGCGTTGCCGCCGGGCGACCCGGAGCTCGAGTCCTTCAAGAAGCCCGAAGCCTTGGCCGCACAGGTGCCCGAGGGCGGTGGCGCCAGCGGAGCCGCAAAGTCGCAAGCGCAGGGCATGTCGCCGCAGGCAGAACAGCAGGCTCCCGCAACGCTGGGCGCGAACGCGCAACAGGTGTCGACCCAGCCCGGCGGCGACGCCGTCGATGTCAAGTCGATCGAAGTTCCCAAGGCGCCGCCTATCGATGGCGAGGTTGCCGCGGCGATGTCGAACGCACAGACCGCTCCGCCGAAGGGCGCTGAGCCAACTGAAGTGGCCGCCGAGCCCGCCGCCGAGCCTCCGCAAGTGAAGGTGGCCGCTGAGAGCCCCGAGGTGAAGTCGGCACCGCAGCCGACCCAACTGGACACCGAAGCGCCCAAGTCCGGAGCAGACACTGCTGCGGGCGGTCCGGCGCCAGCGCAAGTGCCTGCAGGCGCGCCGGAATCCGTTCAGACCGGTGATGCGGCGGCCGAGGGTATGGCTGGTGCAGAGCCGCAGAAGTCTCCCGACATCGCTCCACCCGCCGTTGCCGCCGCCGTCGAGTCGGTGCCCCAGGCTGCTCCCGCCGCCGTGACCGATGCGCAAATCGCTACTCCCAAAGCCGTTGCGCCGGCTGCCGTCGCTGCCGCCACCATCGCCGAAGTTCAGGCCAAACCGGTCGGAGAGAAGGCAGCCCCGGCCGTCGCCGTTCCCGAAGCGTCGGTTGCCCCGACCGCCGCCGCACCCGTTGCAGAGGCCCCCAAGGCTGAGGCTGGTCCGTCCGCTGCCCCGGCGCTGACCGCTCCGGCTCCGCAGGTCGCATCGGCAGCGGCACAGACGCCCGCAGTTGCGCCAACACTGACGCCCGCAGAGCCGAGTCAGGCGCAGATTCAAGCACCCGCGGCGACCGCCCCGCAGGCCCCGGTGCCCGTGGTCGAGGGAGCCAAGGCCGCGGTGGAAGCGCCGCCGTCAGCTGCAGCACCTGCGACGGGAGTGGCCGGTGGCGCGCCCGCCGTCGCTCCGGCTGCAACCCCGACTGTTTCAGGCGGCGTGGCTCCGGTCGTTGTTGCGCCGGCTCAAGCAGAAGCCTCTGTCGCGGTGACGGAAGTTCCGGCAGTGGCGGGTCCCGACCTTGCTGTCGCTGCGGCGGCGCCTGCGGCCGCTGCTCCGGCCGCCGCACCTGAGGCGCTGGATGCCGGTCCGCAAGCGATCGACGCGGTTCCAGCCGCGGCCGCTTTGGCCCCCGCTCCGCAAGCCGCTGTTCCTGCACCCACTTCTGCAGGCGCCGCGCCTGCGTTGCAGCTTCCCGCGGGCAGTTTGACCGACCCGCTGGCTGGTCAGGTCGCCGCCGGTGAGCTGGGCAGCCCGGTGTTCGGTCAGTCGGCCGAGCAGGCCGAGAATCTCGCGCAGCAGGCAGCCGCGGATCAGGATCCCGACGCGCTTCAGGCGATCTCGCAGGTTGCCGAAGTCGCCGGTCTGGACCCGAAGGTCGAGGTTGCCGCAGAGGCCGCCGGTCGTGCCAAGCAGGTCGAGCAGGCGCTGACTACTGGGCCCGAGGGTGCCGCGGCGGCCGCGCAGTCGCAGCTGCCCCAGCAGGCGCAAGAGGTTCTGAACGGCGGTCGCCGGGCCGTCGACCAGGGTCAAGGTGCCGCTCAGGCGGACCGGCTGGCAGAGCAGGGCATGGAGCACCTGCAGCGCGTCACGTCGGACCCGACCGCCGACGTCCGCAAGGTGTTGGGAGAGGGCGCCGCGGTTCCGGGGCAAATGCGTCAGAAGGCGGAGCAGTCGCTCGGTCGCGACATGTCCGACGTCCGTGTCCACACGGGTGAGAAGGCCAAGGAACTGGCGGACCTGCACGGCGCCACCGCCTTTGCTCAGGGTGCCGACATCGTGATGGGCAAGGCCGACGAGCTGGCCGGTCCAGACCGCGAACAGGTGATGGCGGAGGAGCTGGCGCACGTCGTCCAGATGGGCGGTGAGCAGGCGGCGACCCGAGGCGCGACGGGCGTTTCGTCAGCAACCGACGAGGCGGAGCAGGCGGCACGTCAGGCGGCGGAGAAGGTGCTGGAAGGCGCGAAGGTGCTAGGTCTTCGCAACGAGCAGGCGCGGCGGGCGATCTACCGCAACGATGGCACGGCGCCGGCAGACGGGCCGAAGATGCCGGAGCGGGTCGAGCTGTCGCTCGGCGGCAAGAAGGTCACGGCCAACCTGCCGCAGCTGCAGGCGGGAACGACGTCCAAGCGCGTGTCGTTGCCCTCGATGGGCATTCCCGGCCTAACCATCAAGTCGGCCGCGATGCTGAACTTCGATAGCACTTCCGGGCAGTTCAAGGGTGGCTTCGTCGATGGCGCGCTCTCGGTCGGCACGGTCATGAACCGTCCGATGGCCAAGATCAAGATCGAAGCGAACGGCGACATGACCTCGACGTTCGACAACACCCCGCTGAAGGTGGGGTCGCTGATCGACGCCAACGTCACCGCCACCGTCGCGGCGACAGGCGTGACCGGAAAGGGAACGCTTCGCTTCTCTGACCTGCGCGGCGACAAGCTGACGCAGTGGCTCAAGAGCGGTTCGGTCGAGGTCAACGTCTCGTCGGAAGGCGCAGTCACCGGCTCTGGCAGCGTGGGCATCGGCGTCGGCGGCTTCACCGAGGGCACGCTGGCAGCAAAGGTGCAAGACGCGGCCTTGTCTGGCGCGGTGACGATCCAGAACGCGGCCGAGATTGCGCTGGCCCCCAAGTCCACGCTGACGACCGGAATGCTGACCGGACAGCTGACGGACTCGTCCAAGGTCGATCTGTCGGGAGACTTGCAGCTGAGCGTCGAGACGCTGGGCGGACAAGGCAAGGTCGCGGCGAAGTGGGACAGCGAGTCGGAGAAGGTCACCGGTGCCGCGTCGCTGAAGTCTGAGCAACCCACCATGCTCGGCAAAGCCAACGTGCAGTCGGCGACTTTGACCGGACAGGTCACCGATTCGCAGCTCACACGGCTGGATGGCGACGGCAAGGCGCAGTTCGACAGCCTGTTCGAAGGCAACTGGACGGGCGGCATCGACCTGACC
>JBMOIG010000136.1:0-11739 GCA_049317445.1 Myxococcota bacterium
CCTGGCTGTGGCGTCAAATCATGACCGCCCCGCACGAAAGGTCGATGCCCTGCCCCGTAATGGCGTCGCCACCGGGCCCGAGCAGGAACTTGGCGTACGCGCCGACTTCGGTGGGCTTGATCATCCGGCGGATCGGCTGGCTGGCCATCATCGCCGCTGTCGTTTGCTGCAGGGTCTGACCGGAGTTCTGCGCCATGCGCGCCAGCACGTCGTGGGCCATCTGCGTGTCGACCCAACCGGGGTTCAGGACGTTGACGCGGATGCCGCGCGGCGCGAGCTCAGACGCCATGCTGCGGGTCAGGCCCAGAATCGCGTGCTTCGACGCCGTGTATGCGCTGGAGCGGGTGCCCCCGAAGCGCGCCAGCACACTGCCGATAAACAGCACGCGGCCGCCGTTCGGCATATGCGCCGTCACCAGCTGCGCCAAGAAGTACGTGCCAAACAGGTTGACCTCGAGGATGTGGCGAAACCGCGCCCGTGCATCGGAGCTCAGGTCTTCGAGGGGCGTCTCGGCGTTGACCCCAGAAGCGACGACCAATGCGTCAATCGGGCCAAAACGCGACTCGGCGGAGACGACCGCCTCGTCGATCGAACGCTGGTCCGTCAGGTCCAGACGCACCGGCAGGGCACGCGCGGTGCCCAGATCCATCGCGATGCCCAGCACCTTGTTGTACGAGCGGGCACCCAGTGTCATGTTGTGAGGCTCGTCTCCCAAAGCGCGCGCGATAGCCTCGCCCATGCCGCGCGACGCTCCTGCGACGAAGATGTGCTTGGGGCGAGAGGACAAGGCCTTCTCGAGCTCGCTTTGCGGCAGGCGGACGGTCTGCATCGGGTCACCTCTGGGCGGAGTCCGGGTCGTCGGGGGCGCACGGCGTCAGGGTTGCGGGGTCACTGGTCGGGGGTCGGCAGGGCCTGCAGCGCTCCGGCTTGCTGCTGTCGGTTGCGCATCGCATCGCCGGACTCGCCCCACACGGACAGCAGAGCGCCGACGATGATCGAGAGGCAGAACCACACGACGACCATCATGTAGCTGACGTACATGCCGCCGCGGAATAGGCGGTACAGGGGCGGCTTGTCCTCGGCGCGGCGAAACACGGCCTCGGCCGGCAGTATGTCGCCGGTCAGCGCCTGCAGATCGCCTTCCCGTGTGCCGGGTTGGGCAACGACGCCCGACGGAGCCGGGGCTTCGGATGGCGCGTGCGGGTCCTCAATCGTCATGACGGCACCTCAACGGTCAGGTCAGCAGGGGCGGGGCGACGGGCATTGTCAGGTCAGGGCGAGATGCGCCGACCCTGCCCCGCCTTCAGCAGGCTCTTCTCTTGCTCCGCGTACAGGTCGCAGATGCCCGGAATGTCCAAGCCGCAGCGGCGGTCGATCTCCAGACACTTGTAATTCGACTGGATGTCCGTGCACTTGCGCTTGGTCCCGTCGGTCAGGTCGCCGGTGGCCGGGTCGCACTGGGGCGAACAGAACGCCGGGTAAGGCAGCGGTGCGTCGTAGCGGCCGTTGCCGTCGGTGTCGAGGAACACGGCGTTCGTCAGCCCGACCGGGAACACCGGAAAGTAGTCCGGAATGCGTGCGGGCGGCGGGAACAGGCTGGCGGCCGGGATGCCCTTGATCTGCGTGAAGGCCAGTGCGGCGATGCGGGACAGGGCCATCTCGCCGAACAGAACGTCCAAGTACACGGGCCGCATCAGGTTTCTCGCGTCCGTCCCCAGCGCCACCACCAGGATCCACGAGTCGCGGTCGGGCACGTCGATGGCCACGGTCTGGTCGAAGTCGACGATCCGCTTCGGGTCCACCGTCAGGTCCTTGGACCACGCCAGCAGGCCGTTGCGATAGATCTCGATGCGGTCCACGCCGAACCAGGAAGTGGTCTGCACGCGGATCTTGGCCTGGACCTGCCCGCCCTTGCTGGCCTTCACGACACCGCCGGGACCCACGCCAGCCACGTCCACGGTGATGAACGGGCCGTACGAAGGCGCGACTTGGCCTGCGCGCAAATTCTTCGAGATCTCCAAGGGATTGACGTCACCCGGCTCGTCCGTACCGGACCGGATGTAGTTGCGCGGCAGCCCGGGTTCCAGCTTGGTGCTGTGGCTGTCCGACCCGCCGACCAGCGTCTTGACGAAGCCGTGCTCCAGATAGCGGAAGTGGTCCTCCAGCACGCCCGGCGTTCGGCCGCAAGGGCGATCCATGTCGGCCGCCTTCACGACGTCGGCCAGCGGCTTGTCGACCTTGTTCTCGTCGAATTTGCAGACGGTCTCGAGCGCGGCCAGCATCGTCGCGGCCTTGACCGCATCGGTCGAGGTGGGCTCATTCAGCCACGCCGCCTGCTCCTCTGGGGTGCGGCGCAACATCTCGCCGACCAGTTCTTGAGCCAGCGCCAATCGATAGCGGTGGCGGCAGGTCGCCAGGTCGTCCTCCGCGGGACAGGTCGTCAGGTTCTCAAGACCCCGGTCGGCCAGCTCAGGACACGCCTTGGCCAACGCGACGGCCGCCTGCGTGTCCGACAGCTGGACGCCCTTGGCACCGAAGCCGGCGCGGTCCACGCGATACAGACACCGCGAGTAGATCTGCACCTCGCGGACCGTCGGCGTGCGGATCAGCTCGAAACGCTTGGCGTTGAAGACCTCCATCGCGTCGAAGTCGCAGGCGACCGTTCGCAAGGTGGTGTTCGACTCCTCCAGCTGCGGCAGCGCGCGCGTCAGGCTGAACGGGTTGATGCCCGCCTGGTCTGCCCAGCCGAAGAAGCCGTCGCGTGGGTGGGCGACGATGCTGGTGGGCGGTCCATCGCCGGTCGCAAAGCCGGAACGCTGCAGGATGCCGTCGATGATCTGGTCCGACGGCTTGCAGTACCAGTCGAGCGAGCCGTGCGAGGGCTGGTCGCCAGGTGCGTACTTCAGCGGGAAGCCGATGTAGTGACCGATCTCGAGCGTCGAGACCTCTGACCCCACCACCGCGGTCAGGAAGCGGTCGATGCCCAGATCCTGGATGAACGGCAGGTAGTTGCTGAGCACGTCGTGGTCGGTCGCGGCAACGTAGTCCACCCCCTCCGCCGCGATGGTCTTCACCCGGTCGCGCAGGGGCATGCCGGAGTCGAAGCTGGGCTCGGCGTGCAGGTGGAAGTCGCTCGAAATCCAACCTTCGGTATCGACCTCATGGAGCAGCGCGGCGTCGATCACGCGCTCCTCGCCCTCAGACAGGTCCATGGTCTCGTCGTGAATGCCGAATTCCAGACCGTGCGACACCACCACCTGGTACCGGCCCGGCGCAACCGGCACATCGAACTTGCCGTCCATCGCGAAGCCGACGTGCTGCACGCCCGTACCCAGGCGACCCTGACCGAAGTACGGACGACGCCCGCCGTCGCGGTGCAGCGGTTGGCCCTTGGCGTCCAGGCGCACGAGCGTCAATTTGGCCGGCAGCTGGGCCCCCGTCGCATCCGTCGTTTGCACGCGCACGCGCGCGGGCGTGGGCAGCGATGGCGCCACTACGTAGTCACCCCCCGCAACCACCTTCAGCTTCAGCAGATCTCCCGTCACGACCTTGTGCGCGTCCATCGCCACCAGCAGGTAGTCGCCGGGGGGCAGCTGGGCCTCGAACGCGCCGTCCTCGACCTCGTCGACGCCCGGGTCGGCATCGATGGCGTTGACGATGCCGTTGCCGCCGGTCTTGGCCCGCAGCTGCTTCAGCACCACGTCCACGTCGGTCCAGGTCTTGCTGGTGTCGGGGTCCTGCAGCACGAACACCGTGGCATTCGCGGCAGGCGTGCCGGTTTCGCGCCACCGCACATAACCCTGCACGTGGCCTGTGGGAGTGCCGCGGTGCTTCAGGATGATGTCCGTCACGCTGGCGATGTCGCCCTGCCCCACGGCCAGGTAGCGCTCGTACTCGAGCACCGCCGACGCCTCGCACGTCGCGTCGTCACCCGTGCCCGCCTGACAATTGCGCGTCGACGTGATGAAGGCGGTGGCGGCCGATGCGAACAGCGGCACCAGCACCTGCGGGTCGCCGTCTGCGGGGGACTGCTTCTTGGTGTAATAGCCGTAGCTGACATCGCCGCCCGCCGCCGCCACGAAGTCGAAGCCAAGCGGGTGCGTGAAGGTGTCGAGGTTGTCGTACAGCGCGTCCCAGACCGGCTTTTCCTCGTCGAAGCCGGGGCCGGGCACGAAGATGTCGTTCTGGTTGCCGAAGAACACGAAGTCGCCCGCGCCGATGCCGGCCTTGCGGGGTGCGCCCATCAGGTCGCCCAGAATGTAGCCGAGCACCGACTGGCTACCGGGCGGGTCGCTGGCCGTCGGCTGGACCATCGGCGACACGGGGCTGCAGGCGCACACCTGACAACCGGCGGCGTCGAAGGCGAGACCCGTTTCACACGTCTTGGTGCAGGCTTGCAGCACGGGGCACCCGCACGTGCCGGTCGCAGGCGTGACGTCCTTGGCCAGGTCGCAGACAAAGCCCTGCCGGCACTGCGAGTCCTTCTTGCACGTCTCTCCCAACCCCTGACCATCGCCTACGCCGCGCGGCTGGGGAGGCAGGAACAGCGAAGTCTTCATCGTGACGAAGGAATCGCCCGGTCGCAGCAGGTAGTCAGTGCGGAAGTCGACGCCCAGACGCAACCCCGGGAAGAAGAACTCGAGCTGGCTCTGGTACGCCTTCAGGACGCCGATCGCCTCGAACAGGAAGACGCCCTTGCCCTCGACGCGCACAACCGCCTGCTGGCCGTCGCTGCCGTCCTTCAAGACCGAGACCTGGGTGCCCAGCGGCGCGGGGACCAGCAAGTTCGCGAAAGGAAACAGCTCTGAGAATCGGTCACGCCCGCTGCCGGGGGGAAAGCGCGCGTCGCCATCGCGGCGCAGGTCGGCGTCCACCAGGCTGCCGCCGAACAAGCCGGGGCCCCACGAGCGACCGGTGCCCAGGATGGCGATGCGGATCTTGTCGTTTTCCAACACGAAGTCGCCGACGTCGGCGTAAGCGACCGGTCCGCCGACCAGCTCGTAGCGAGACGTGGCTTGGGCGGCCCGCAACTGGTTGGGAGCCTCTGGCTGGCACGCCACGGCAAGAATCGCCAACACGGCGCACAACCCCAGCAGGGTCAAAGACTTCCACAGGTTCGGGCGATCGGGCCGGTGCATCGAAGCCTCCGCGGGCGGTCCAGCGAATGCGCGCAAGGCGGTCACAGCAGCCACTGCAGCTGGGCGTAGGCGGTGTCGTTGTCCAGATCAGTGCCGTGCAGCTCGACACGGCGGTCGTACTGCACCTGCAGCCGAAGCTTGTTGCGCATCAGCTGGTAGCCCAGTGCGCCGCTGACAATCGCCTCGTCGGTCGCGTCGTTCTGGTCCACGTTCGGGTCGATCAGCTCGAACCGCACTGCAGCGTTGGCGCGCCAGAAGGCATAACCGGCCTCGGCGACGATGGATTGCCTATCCAGCTGGGCCGGGATCAGCGCGGGCGTGGTGGGTTCTTCGACGGGCTTGGCGTTGTCGCGGAGGTACTCGACCATCACGTGTGCGCCGTTCCACTTCAACAGCAAGTCCGCAGACATGGCCATCGTCGTATTGGTGCCACCGTCGCTGTAGACGGCGCCGCCGCCCACCGCCAAGCGAGGGCCGCGGTCCGGGCAACCGATGTCCGCAACCGACTTGCCGACGCCACCCATGGGCTCGACGGAGAGTCGGCCGACGTAGCTGAGGCCCGAGAACGGGCTGTCCCCCGCCAAGGTGTTGCCTCGAAGGCCCGCGTTCTCCGCGATGCCGCCATGGAAGGTGCCTGCCCGCTCAAAGGCATTGAACACACCCAGATGCCACTCGATCCCGAACAGGTCCGCGTACTTGCCGGTCATCACGACGCCCAGCTGGCGGAACGGGGCCATCGCCTCGACCGCGAACGGACGCTGCGCCAGGGCGGTGTGGGCCGCGCTCATCATGGCCGACCGCGAGAACGGCATCTTCTGCGCGCCCGCGATGACCTTCGAGCCCCTCCACGTGCGAATCGACAGCCACGCCTCGTTCAGCAGGCTCTCAGCGTCGGCCAACTCGGCCTCGATGCCGGCTTCCATGCCGCGACCGATGTCGCCCTCAAGCCCGAACCGCGCGCGCCGCAGACCGAAACCCTCACGCTGGGCGGCATCTCCGCGGGCCATCTGGTTGTCCTTGCCCGTCATCAACGCGGCCTGCAGCTGCACCAAACCCGTGGCCTCGATGTCGCCACGCCGTCCCTCTTGACCGTGCTCGCGATGCTGGTCGCCGTGCGGACGTTGCTGTCCATGCCCTTCGCCCATGCCCTTCTTCTTGTCGCACTTGCCCGCCGAGCAGGGGCACGACGACGCGTCGTCACCGCAGAACTCAGCCTTGTCGGCCAAGCGTCTGGGGTTGGCGTGCATGGGCCCGTGTCCAGGGCGGAAACCGTGCTTGGACGGCGGCGTCGCTTGCGGCGCTTCGGGGGCAGCAGTGACCGGAGCGGCTTCAATAGGCGCAGCGTCCTCGGGTGCGGCAGCGACGGGCGCGGTCGCGGGCGCGGGCGCGGCGGGAGCGGGTTCCGTTGGCGTTGCAGGCGGCACGGGCTGAGCGACCGCCGTCAAGGCAAAAAGGGCGAGAATGAAAGGCAGAACGAAGAGATTCCGGCGCATGCGGGGCCCTCCCGGGGCTTGGTGGACCGGCCGAATGTACCAGAGCAACAGGCTTGCCGCCACGTCCGCTGCGGCTATCCTCTCGGCCCCCGGGTCGTCCGGATCCAGCGTCGCCCTTCGCCCGGAGCCCCATGCAAATTCAAGAGAAATGCGACCGTATTCAGGAGGTCCTGAACCGCCTCTACCCTGAGGTGCCGGTGCCGCTGGACCACCGCGACGCCTATACGCTGCTGGTGGCCGTGCTGTTGAGCGCCCAATGTACCGACAAGCGGGTCAATCTGGTCACGCCCGACCTGTTCGCCCTGGCCAACGAGCCGCGCGGCATGGCGGCGCTGGGTGGTGAGAAGATCCGGGAGATCATCCGGCCGTGCGGGCTGTCGCCGCAGAAGTCCAAGGCGATCGCCGAGCTGTCGCGCCTACTGGTCGACCACCATGGCGGCGAAGTGCCCGCGGACATGCAGGCGCTGGAGCGGCTGCCCGGCGTCGGCCACAAGACCGCTTCCGTTGTGATGTCACAGGCTTTTGGCGTACCCGCGTTCCCGGTCGACACGCACATCCACCGGTTGGCAGAGCGATGGGGGCTGTCGTCCGGCCGCAACGTGGTGCAGACCGAGGCTGACCTGAAGCGACTGTTCCCGCGCGAATCGTGGAACAAGCTGCATCTGCAGATCATCTACTTTGGCAGGGAGCACTGCCCGGCGCGTGGTCACGACCCGGCGAAGTGCCCGATCTGCGCATTCGCCAGCGTCGCTTGACGCTTGGCGTCCGCGTGCAACCGGGGCTACGGGTTCGTCACGCAGAGGGGAGGCACGTCGGGGGAACCCGCCACGCACGTCGTGCCCGGGCCGCACACCTTAGTTGTGGGCGTCCATGGGCCATAGCCTGTTGTTTCTCCTGAACACTTCGTCGCCGCAGTGCCCGTGCAGCCGGGGTACAACTTGCGCGTCTCGACGGTGCTGCCGTTGCACTGATACTCGACCGACAGGGCGAGGGTGCTGCACGGCGTGCCCAAGGGCTTCAGTGACTTGGTGGACGTGTCGCAACAAACGCCCATCGTGCAACAGGTAGGGTCCGTTTTCAGCTCGCACTTTCCGGTCGCGGCCACGCACGTCGCCACCTCGCAGTCGCCCGCTTTCGCCTGCAAATAGCCGCAGTCGTCGTCCGTCTTGCAGCACCCCGCGACCGCCGTGCCCGCGCACTGGCCTTCGCTGTTGCACTTGGTGTTGGTGGTGCAGGCGTCGGCGTCGGTGCACGCAGCCCCGGAGTTGACCGACCAGGTGTCCTTGGCCTTGGCGGGCTGGCAGGTCTTGCAGCCAAACGCCCCGGGAGCGGTGGCGCCCGTCTTCACGCACTGGCCGTCGAGCTGGCAGAAGCCGGATTTCAGGATGAACGCAGACTTGTTGATGGCCGGCTCGCACACCGTGCAGTCAGGCATCGCGGGGTCGGACTCGCCCGCCGCATAGCACACGCCGCCGATCAGGCACTTGCCCGCGACTGGCGTCCACTCGGTCGACGAGACCTTGGGGTCGCAGGTGCCGCAGCCAGCCGCGTCGGCCTCTCCTGCCGCCACGCACACGCCCTCGATCATGCAGACGTCAGCCACCAAGGTCCACTGGGACGTCGACTTCTTGACATTGCAGGTGGCGCACCATGCGCCGCCGTTGGCCTGACCGTCTGGGTGGCAGAGGCCGTCGATGAAGCACTTGCCGGGCTTGGGACTCCAGGCGTTGGCGGCGAGCGACGGATTGCACTCCTGGCAGCCGTTGCTGGCGGGATCGGCCTCTCCGGAAGCGCGACACTCGCCTTCGATCAGGCACTTGCCCGCTTGCACCTTCTGCACGCAGCCGCCCGTAGCGGCGTCGCACAGGTCGGCCGTGCAGGTCTTGCCGTCGTTGCAGTCCTTGGGCACCAGCTGGCACGAGCCGGACAAGCAGGCGGAGATCTGGCAACCGTTGCCCCCCGGGCACTCAGCATCGCTGTTGCAGCAGTTCTGAAACGGGATCTGCTTGCACAAGCCGCTGACGCACTGGTCCGTGGTGCATTGGTTGGCGTCGTTGCAGTCCGCGTCGGTCCCGCAGCCGCAATCGAGTGCGAACCCCTCGCAACAGTTTCCGTCGGCCTCACAATTCGCGTGGCAGTGGCAAGAGTTGTCCTCCAGATAGACACCGCAGTGGCCGGCGCACGAGGTGATGACTTGAGGCACATCCGGCGCAACATCCGCATCATCGGCGTCGGCAGCTGCGTCGGAGTCGGCGTCCGGGTCGGCGTCCGCAACCGCCTCTGCAGCATCGGGATCCGTGTCCGCAAGGGTGTCACCCCCGGTGACGGACTCATCCGGGTCGGGCCAGCTGGTCTCGGGGGCGGTGTCGGCCAGCGGATCCTGAATGTCGGGCAGTGTGATGGGAGGCTCAACCCCGAGGCCGCCCGAGCACGCCGCCAGAAGCGACGCAATCAGCAGCAGCGGAAACAGGTAGCGGGAAACGGACGGCATTTCGTGGACCTCCGGCAGCGGAGTGTACGCATGGCCGAGCGCGCGGGCCAGAAGTTGCCCGCAGCGACGCGACGGAGCGGGGCGCGGCTACACCGGTGGACGCGTGGCATCCCCGTCGATCGGAGGGTCCGTCGGGCCGCCTTCCTGCGGTTCCGGCGGTGGCAGAACGCGGTCCTCTTCGGGGGGCGGCGGCGGCGTCTCGTCGGTCTGTCCGTCGGCGGGCGGCGGGTCTTGGGTCGCTGGCAGGTCGGAGGACGGTGCTGGATTGGGACTCTCTGGGACCTCGCGCGCGCCCCGCTGTCCGGCCGACTGCGAGACCCCGGGTTCCTGCATCCGCACGCTGCCAGCAGGCGCGCCACAGCCGACCGACAGAGACGCGAGCACCATCCAGAGTCCGATCCGCAGCTTCATCCCCACTCCTTTTCCATCCACGTCCGGCACCACCCGTCGTCGGTTCCGTGGCGCAGTTGTCCCTGTTCCGGCCCGCCTGTCAAACCCCAAGCGCCGCAGAACCTTCCCCGAGCCCATCCCTTGCGGACAGGTCCGGCCGCCTGCCAAACTCCGCGGCCCATGACCCCTGCCACCCTCTCGCCGCCACACCCTGTCCGACCGCTGCTGCCGTTGCTGCTGTCGGGCCTGACGCTGGCTGTGACGCTTGGCACGCCGATTCAGGTGCACGCCCACTCGCTGGAACGCCCGGGGAACGGCATCGCCGTCGACTTGGCGACGGACGACGGACGCAACTTCTCGTTGGTGCTCGCCTTTCACGTTTCAGTGCTCGAGACCTATGCTCAGGTGGCCCGCGATCTGGGGCTGCCCGTGGACGCTGACCGCCACGCGCTGGCCGAGGACGCCACCCGACTGTTCTCCTTCGGCACCTGCCAGATCCGCTTGGCACCTGTGGAATCGCGGTTCCAGTCGCTGGTGAAGGGCGCCTTTCTGGGTGTGCGGATGCGGCTGACCTGCCCCGCAGGAACTGAGCTTCTGTCGATTCGCCGCGTCCACGGCCAGGAGCAGAAGACCCGCGGCGTGGTCTACATCGCCTTGCGCGTGCAGGATCGACCGCCGCAGCGGCTGCTGGTCCCCCCCAGCTCTGAGGGCATCGACGTCCCGCTCGACGGCGGCAGGGCCACGCTGTCCGGCGAGCGCAAAGCTCGCCAGCTTCGCAATGTCGAGGCCCGCTCTGGCATCGACCCCAGCGAACCCTTGCCAATTCAGGACTTTCCGGTGCCCGGCGGGGGCTCGTCGCTCGCCGCGCTGTGGCCGCCGCCGCCTTGGCCGATGCTGCGGACGTGGGCGGTCGAGGGCGCGCTGCACCTGGCGCTGGGGCCCGACCACCTGCTGTTCCTGCTGACCCTCGTGTTGGGCGCGGCCGGCTACGGGCGGCTGTTGCTGGCGGTGCTGGCGTTTTCGCTGGGCCACCTGACCAGCATGGCGCTGGGGCTGGTGTTCGACGTGCCGCCGCCGCCGTGGCTCGACGTCGTGATTGGCGGCACCATCGCGACTTCCGCGTGGCTGGGGCGCGACGAGGCGCACGTGGCGACGGGCAAGCTGGTGGCCCTGACGACCGTGTTCGGCCTGATCCACGGCCTGGGCTTCGGCGGCGGGCTGCGCGAGCTGGTGGGCGGGCTGGATACCCTGGCCTGGCCGCTCGTCAGCTTTGGATTGGGCTTGGATCTCGCGCAGATGACGTGGGTCACGGTCGGATTTGCCGCGTGGTGGGTTGTCCGGCGTCAGGTGAAGGATTCGCTGCATCCGCAGCGTCAGGCGCGAGTGCACGCGTTTGCGGCATGGGCGCTGGTGCTGGCCGGCGTGGGCGCCGGGGCGTACGGGGCGGTGCGGTGGCTGGGATGACCAGAGCGTGAGGGGCCGATGCAGCGAACCGACGACAGATGCAAGCGAAATCGAGCGGCGACAAGGCTGGTCTTGGTTGCGGTGGTCGTCGCGGTGCTGGGGGCGTGCGAGACGACGTCGGCCGGCAGTGACACGGCGCAACCCAGCCTGGCGGAAAAGCTTTGCGCGTGGACTGAGCACCCGGGCAACCCCCTGACCCAGCCCCCGGACGGCGAGTTCCTGCTGGGCGACCCGACCGTGCTCGCGCCCGCCGAGTCGCCGGACGGCAAGTGGCACCTGTTCGCCAACAGCCTGCTGGGCATCCACCACCACGTGTCGGCAGATGGGATCGTCTGGGAGCGCCTGAAGCCGCCGCTGTTCAGTCTGGGTGCCATGCGGCCGTTCATCCTGCGCGACGGTGGGCGATACCTGTTGTTCTACGAGCAGTTCAGCGGCTTCGACCAGTCGTCGATCCAGCGCACCGAGAGTGTCGATCTGGCGACCTGGAGCACCCCGACGACGGTGCTCGAGCCGACACTCGACTGGGAGAAGGAGGCGTTCGACACCCTCGGCAACCCCTACGTCACCCGCCGCGACGGCAAGTACTGGCTGTACTACAGCGCATCGACGGTGTACCTGGCCGACCTTGGCTTCAACGAGCCTCGGTATGTCGGCGTCGCGACATCGGATTCGCTCGACGGCCCGTGGCAGAAGCACCCCCAACCGCTGCTGGGACCCGACCCGAGCGTGTCGTGGCGCAATCACGGCGCCGGGTCGATCAAGC
>JBMOIG010000137.1:0-11662 GCA_049317445.1 Myxococcota bacterium
GGGTGCTGGCGGCGCTGGTCGTGCACGACACCGACCTGAGCGGCGGGTACGAGGCGGACGACGAAGCCGACGTCTGCCTGCTGGCGCCGACGGTCCAGCCGCTGACCATCGCGCAACGGCCGGCACCGCTGCGGTTTGCCACGCAGTTCGAGGCGCTGCGGACGCGGCTGGTCGAGCTGGGGATTCGTCCGGTGACGCAACGCATCCTGCGAGACCCGTTGGCTTTGTCGGTCCAGGCCCAGGGCGCGCCGCCGTCGGTGGCTCCAGACGACGTGCTCGCGCTGCTGCGGCGGGCGCAGGACGAGGTCGCCTGCCTGACGTATGGGTCCGACCTGGCGCTGGCGGTCGAGTGGCCAGACGCGGGGCGGCGGGCGTGGACGCAGCGAAGCCCGGATGGTGCACGTTATTTGCACAGGCTCGCGGTTGGCGACACCTTCCTGACAGATCCCAAGGACTTCTCGATCGTATCCGACGCCCGCGCCGTGGTCACGCGCCGTGGATTCGTGGGCGAGGCGCAGGTCTCGTGTGCAGGAAACGTGCGAAACACGGGCTCCGTACCGCTGGAGCTGGAGGCCGTCTGCCTGGCCGCCGGCGCGACGGAGTACACGAACGAGAAGGTGCTGGCCCTCGGGACGGTGGCGCCGGGCGAGCAGCGCAAGTGGTCGATCTCGTGGGGCGCGGTAGGGCCAGGTCGCGACCGGGCCGAGATCCGCTATCGCAGCGCGCGCCGCGAGGTCGTAGCCTTCGACGTGCGGGCCAACGCCGACCTGACGGACTGGCTCTTGGTGCTCGACAAGGTCAGGACGCAGCTGGGGTTCCGCCCTGTGCCGCAGCCCGCGCCGAGTGGCCACGACACCCTGCACTTCTACGTGCCGCCCGGATTCGCCGAACTGACGACGGCAGAGCGGGAACGCAGGGTGCAGGCGCTGTGGACCGAGGTCACGCGCCACCACACCAAGGGACACGACGGTCGCCCCGCCGTGCTGACGCTGCAAGACACCGCAGGGCGAGCTTGGACGATGGACAAGAGAGGGCTGCGGCCCGCTCACACTGGGAAGTCGGAGTAGCCCGTGAAGTTGACCCTGCCGTGTCTGGTGTCTCTGCTGATGGCGACGGCCGTTGCGACCTTGGGTGGCGGCTGCTCGCGCGGGCCAGAGAAACCCCAGTCCGCCCAGGCGCCTTCCGCATCCGACGTGACCCTGGCCAGCCAAATCGTTGCAGCGTGGGCTGAGAACGGTCATTACGGCCCACTGCACACCAAGTACCCGCAATCCGGCACGATCTTCCCCCCCGACGTGGCCCCGCCCAAGTTCAGCTGGGTTGACTCCGAGAAGCGCGCCGACGTCTGGGTGGTGCGCGTGGTCCTGCCCTCGGTGCCGGCGCCCATCGTCGCGCTGGTGCGAGAGCAGGCGTGGCGGCCGACCGAGGCGCAGTGGAAACAGATTCGCGAGCACAGCAGCCAAGGCCAGGCGCGCGTGTCTTTCATCGGGGTCAACGCCGCAAAACCGAACGACATCCTGTCGACCGGCGGCACCGAGTGGACGACGTCTGTGGACCCCGTCGACGGCTCGCTGTTCTACCGCGAGGTCAACCTGCCGTTCGTCAAGGCGGTCGCCGACCCCAGCCTGATCCGTTGGCGCTATGGCTCTGTCGCCAGTCGCCAGCCCCCGCCGGTGGTGCTGACCGGACTGCCGGTGTGCGGCAACTGCCACTCGTTCTCGAAAGACGGCGGCGTGATGGGCATGGACGTCGACTACGCCAACGACAAGGGCTCGTATGCACTGGCAGAAACGGCCACCCGGGTCGACCTGACGCCTGAGCGCATCATCAGCTGGAGCGCATTCAAGCGCGACGACGGCCAGGTCACCTACGGCCTGCTCTCCAGTGTCTCGCCCGACGGCCGGTATGTGGTGTCGACGGTCAAGGACCGCTCTGTCTTCGTGCCGATGCCGGATTTTGCCTTCAGCCAGCTGTTCTTCCCGGTGCAGGGCATCCTCGCCATCTACGACCGCCAGACCCGCCTGTTCACCGCACTGCCCGGCGCCGACGACCCCAAGTACGTGCAAAGCAACGCTTCCTGGAGTCCCGACGGCCGCACGCTGGTGTTCGCCCGCGCCCCGATGTACGACTTGGGACCCGCCCAGAAGGGCACCCTGTCGCTGCCCACCCAGACCGCAGTGTTCACCTCTGGCGCCAAGCAGTTCAGGTTCGACCTGTACACCATCCCGTTCAACGGGGGGCTGGGCGGACTGGCCACGCCGCTCAAGGGCGCGTCGCAGAACGGCAAGTCGAACTACTTCCCCCGCTACTCCCCCGACGGCAAGTGGATCGCCTTCACCCAGGCCAACAGCTTCATGCTCCTGCAACCCGACAGCACCCTGCACCTGATCCCGGCGGAAGGTGGCGAGCCCCGCCGCATGTCCTGCAATACGTCGCGCATGAACTCGTGGCACAGCTGGTCGCCCAATAGCCGGTGGATGGTGTTCTCGTCCAAGGCCAACGGCCCGCACACGCAGCTGTTCCTGACGCATGTGGACGCGCAAGGGCAGGACGCACCGGCGGTGCTGCTGGAAGCGCTGACGTCCCCCGACCGCGCCGCGAACATCCCGGAGTTCGTCGCGTTGCCCCCGACGGCGCTGGTGGCGATCCGGGAGAAATTCACCAACGACGTCTCGTTCGTACGGGCGGGCGAGGACGCACGCAAGGTCGGCGACACCGACGGCGCGCTGGCACGCTATCGCCAGGCGCTGACGCTGAACCCGAACAATGTCGAGACCCTGCGGGCCTATGGCGCCACCCTCTGCGACGTGGGGCGCCCGGCGGAGGCGCTGCTGCCGCTGCGGCGTGCGGTCGGGCTGGCACCGAACGATGCGGGTGCCCACAACAACCTGGGCTCGGTGTTGGAGCAACTGGGCAAGCCTGCCGAATCACTGGTGGAATTCGAGATCGCCGTGCGGCTGCGCCCCTATGATCCGTTGATGCTGCGCAACGCCGGTGTCGCCTGCCGACAGGCCGAGAAGTTCGAGGCGGCGGCCGGTTACCTGCGCCGGGCCTGCGCGGTCATGCCAAATGACCCAGAGCTGCACACCCGGTTGGGAGAGGTCCTGGGGGCGCTGGGCGAGCTGCAAGAGGCCGGCGTGCACTTCCGCAGGGCTTTGGCGCTTGCCCCCAACACCCCGGACGCCCAGAACGGGCTTTCCACCGTCCGTGAGCTGTTGGGCCCTGCGTATCGCGAGCCGTGAGGCGACGCAAGTCCCTTCAGGTCCAGTCGAATTCCACCATGACCGGAACGTGGTCCGACGGCTTGTCGCCGCGCCGCTCATCGCGGTCCAGCAGCGCCGCGCGGGCCAGCCGCGCCAGCGGGGCCGTCGCGAGCAGGTGGTCGATGCGCAGGCCGTTGTTCTTCTGGAAGCCCAGCATTCGGTAGTCCCACCACGAGTACAGCCCGACCTCCGGACGCAGCTGACGCACCACGTCGTGCAGCCCCCATGCGTGCAGCGCCTGAAACCACGCCGTCAGCTCGGGCGTGTGCATCGCTGTGCCGCGCCACTCTGCCGGACGCGCCATGTCGATGTCGAAGGGCGCCACGTTCAGGTCGCCGCACAGCACCAACGGCTGGTCCGGACGCTGGTGGCGGTCCAGCCAGTCGAGCAAACGCTGCAACCACGCCAGCTTGTACGCCCACTTGTCGGACCCCGGCGCTTGCCCGTTGGGCACGTACACGCAGACCACGGTCACGCCGGCGACCTGCGCCGACACCAGCCGCGCCTGCGGGTCGTCGACGCCATCGTCCAGCCCGACCCGCACGTCGACCGGCTGGGCGCGCGACAGCATCGCCACGCCGTTGTAGGTCTTCTGCCCGTTCACCACCGCGCGATACCCCAGCGACGCAAGGCGATCGAGCGGCAGCTGGTCCTCGGTTGCCTTCAGCTCCTGCAGGCAAAGGACGTCCGGTGCGTGTTGAACGAGCCAGCTACACAGCCGCTCTTCGCGGCTGCGCAGGCTGTTGACGTTCCAGGTGGCGATCTTCATGGCAAGCTCCAGCCTCAGGCAAGCGCGTCTGCTCGTTCCATCCCCATCGTGTGGGAGTCAAGACGCCGCCTCCAAGGACATTTGACCCAACCCTGCACAAACGCTACAAGCCCGCGTCCGGCCGCACGCCCGTGTGCCCTACTGCCCACCGTCCCACCAGGTCCCCCCAACCGATGAAGCGACTCCTGGTCCCCCTGCTGATCGCGATCTCCGGTGCCTTCATGGCGTCGGCGTGGCTGGTGCACCTGAAGTACCGCGACCAGATCGGCTTCTTCACCGCGCTGCTGGCCAGCTGGGCCATCGTGCTGCCCGAGTACGCGCTGAACGTCGCGGCAACCCGTTACGGCTTCGGCACTTACTCGGGTGCGCAAATGGCCGCTTTTCACCTCGCGTCGGGCGTCGTGTTCGTGGCGCTGGTGTCGCGCTTCGTCCTGGGCGAGCCCTGGGCCACCCGGCAGTTCGTCGGCTTCCTGCTGCTGACGGCCGGGATGATGCTGATGCTGCGCCCCAGCCATTGACGCCTAACCGGCAAACCCCTGCGGGTGCCGGGAGTGCCACCGCCACGCGGTCGCCAGAATTGCGTCCAAGTCCGTGAATTCCGCCTGCCATCCCAACTCTCGCTCAACGCGCCGCGCGTCGGCCACCAGCTCGGCCGGGTCGCCTTCACGCCGCTCAGCCAGCCGCCGCGGCACCGGCCGCCCCGCCACACGCTCGACCGCGTCGATGACCTGCTGCACCGAAAACCCGCGTCCCAATCCCACGTTGTAGGCCGTCGTCGCCGCGCCCTGCTCCAGCGCCGTCAGGGCCAACACGTGCGCACGCGCCAGGTCCAGCACGTGCACGTAGTCGCGCACGGCCGTTCCGTCAGGCGTGGGGTAGTCAGTGCCGAACACCCCGATCTCAGGACGCAATCCCAGCGCCGCCAGCATCGTCAGCTCGACCAGGTGCGTCTTGGCCGGATGGGCTTCGCCGATGTCGCCCGCCGGGTCGGCACCACATGCGTTGAAGTAGCGCAGCGCGATGCTGCGCAGGCCGTACGCGCGGTCGTAGTCGCCCAGCATCGCCTCGACGACGTGCTTGGTCAGACCGTACGTGTTCACGGGGTGTTGCGGCGCGTCCTCGGCAATCGGCACCACGTCCGGCTGGCCATACACGCCGGCCGAGCTGGAGAACACGATGCTGCGCACGTCGGCCGCCCGCAGTTCCTCCAGCAGGTTCCAGGTGTTGCGGACGTTGTTGTCCCAGAAGCGCGCCGGCTCCCGCATCGACTCGCCCGCCTCGATGAAGGCGGCGAAGTGGATCACGGCCTGTGGACGATGCTGGGCGATGGCCAGACGCAAGGCCGCACGGTCGCTCAGGTCTGCCACCACCAGCGGCACCTCGGGCGCCAGCGCCTGCCGCCAGCCCGACGACAGGTTGTCGAACACGACGGGCGCGAAGCCGGACCGCGCCAGCACCCGCACCGTATGCGAACCGATGTAGCCCGCGCCGCCCGTCACCAGCACCGTCCCCTTGCCCATCGCGTCCCTCATCTGCCCTGCCCGCAGGCCATTTCGCGTTCCCTTCCGCCCCCGACCGTGCGACAACCCGCACTGCCCGCACCGCCCGCGGCCGAGCCTTGCCGATGCCCGCACCCGACAAGACCCGCATCTTGCAAGCCTTGCGCGACGAGCTCGAGCTGCGCCTGCGCACACTGCAACAAAGCGCCGCCGCCACCTACGCCGCCGCAACCCATGAGGAAGCGCGCGCTGAGGACAAGTACGACACCCGATCCCTCGAGCTGTCGTACCTGACGGCAGGTCAGGATGCCCGGATCCTCGAATTGCGCCAGACCCTGACCTCCCTGCACTTCTTCACGCCGCCCGTGGCCCCTGTCGCCATCGAGCCCGGCACGCTGGTGCTGGTCGACGACAACGGCAGGACCCAACGCTACTTGCTGCTGCCGATGCGGGTCGGCGAGCGGCTGGTGGTCGATGGCTGCGAGGTTCAGGTGGTGGGCACGGCGGCACCCGTCGGCCAGGCGTTGTTGGGTCGGCAGGTGGGCGACGTCGCGCAGGTGCGGGCGGCAGGGACGGTGCGCGAGGTGGAAGTGCTCGAGGTGCAGTAGGTCGCGTCAGTCCGCCAGCGCCGCCGCCAGATCGCGCAAGTCTTCGATCCACTTGGCCTTCGGGTGCGCCTGCACGTGCGCCTTCTCCCACGGCGGCGTAAACGGGTGGCCGGCCAGCACCACGCGGGCCCCCAGCAGCAGCGGCAGGCTCAAGTCCAGCTCGAAGATGTCGCCGACTACCGTCACCTGATCCCACGGCCGACCGGCGCGCAATTCGTCCAACAGCTCGCGGTAGTGGGGGCGTCGGGGCAGCACCGGGCGCGGCAGCCCGGGAAGGAAGATCTCGCGCGGAATGTCGGCCACGCGTGGGTCGTCCATGTCCACCACCTGCTTGCGCGCCAGCCCCCGCACACGGTCGACCAGCCAGCCCAGTCCGCCGTCGACCTGCGCGCTCAGGTTGGCGATCTTGGCCTTCACGTGGTCGGCGTGCGCGTTGGTCACCACCCAGGTCTCGTGCCCCCGCAAACCTGCCAGCACCTCTGCCGCGTGGGGGCGAAAGGCCGTGATCGTCTTGCGATAATTCTGCCGAAACAGCGTGCCCTCCAGCAGCTCGAACCGCTCCTTGGGGTCGGTGATCACGCCGTAATGGTCCAGGATCCCCCGCGACACCGGGCCAATCCGCTGGTACGGGTCCACGGTGGCCGGGCAGACGACGTGGCCGTTCCAGTTCCAACCATACGCCTGCGGTGCGGCCAGCACGTCCGCTTCGATGCGGTCGGCAAGCGCCGTGACCTCAGCCAGCGGTCGGTCGGCCAGCAGCGCGAGATCGAGCAGGTAGCCGTCGCGAAACGGGCGTCCTTCAGCCTCGGCGTCGGTCATGGTGCCGTCGAAGTCCAGAATCACGACGCGGGACATGGCTGCCTCCTTTGGGGGGCACAGGGGGCGCGGAGGGTCGGGCAGTTGCGTGCGCTGGTCAACCGCGTTCGGCAGAACTTTCCCTTGCACCCTGACGGGGGATCTGCTATATTGTCTACGTTGTCGATGGGAATAGACACGACAGTCCGGCAACCTCAAGAGGCTCCTGATGACCCTGTCCCCCGCCTTCACCCCACAGGTCGCTGCCATCGCCGCGCTGGGGGGTGCGCTGATCGGCCTGTCCGCTGCCCTGCTGCTGTGCGGTCAGGGCAGAATTCTGGGGGTCAGCGGCATCGTGGGTCGCCTGTTCTCGGCCAGCTCCAAGGACACCGACTGGCGCGTGGTCTTCCTGATCGGCGTGGGCGTGGGGGCGATTGTGCTGGGTCTGGTCTCGCCCGACCGGGTGGCCGTCGTCGGCTGGGCGCCGCTGGGCCAGCTGGCCGTCGCGGGTCTGCTGGTCGGTTACGGCACGCAGCTGGGCAACGGCTGCACCAGCGGCCACGGCGTGTGCGGGTTGGCGCGCCGGTCGCCGCGGTCGCTGGCAGCGACGCTGACCTTCATGGGTACCGCCGCCGCCGTCGTGTTCACGCTGAACCAGCTCAAGGGGGCGTAAGTCATGCGCAAGCTCGTCGTTTCGTTCGTCTCTGGCGTCCTGTTCGCCGTCGGTCTGGGGCTGGCCGGCATGACGCAGCCGTCCAAGGTGCTGGGCTTTCTGGACTTCTTCGGCGTCTGGGACCCCACGCTGGCCGTCGTCATGGGCTCGGCGCTGGCGGTCGACGTGGTCGCCTTCGCCTGGATCCTGAAGCGCAAGCAACCGGTGGCCGACACGACCTGGCACCTGCCCGCACGCACCAAGATCGATGGACCGCTGCTGACGGGCGCCGCGCTGTTCGGCCTCGGCTGGGGTCTTTCGGGCGTGTGCCCGGGCCCGGCGCTGGTGTCCATGACGACGCTCAAAGCCCAACCGCTGACGTTTGGCGTCGCGATGCTGGCCGGTATGGGCGCCTACCACGCCGTCGAAGCCGTGCGCCGCAAGGTCGCAACGTCTTCCAACCCTTCGACATTGCAGGGACACGGCGCGATCTGAACCCGCTCTCCGCGCCACGCCGTCCTGACCGCTATTCCCTTCCCCAAAGCTGGCCATTTTTCCCCGCTTGGCGCATAAAGCGCGCGCGGTTGCGTCCCCCATCCCACTTCGGCAGGCGCACCGCGACGGAGCCATGCGGCCGGACTCTCCACTTCTCCAACGCTTGGGATCCGGGCGGACCCTGCTCGCGGCGGCCGGCCTTGGGCTTGTCGCGGTCGCGCTCTCGTGGGCTGGCGGCAGCTGGGTCGCATCGACGCTGGAAGAGAAGCTGACGCGACGGCTGGCCGGCTCGCCCTTTCAGGTCACCTGGCAACAGCTGGACGTCGGCGTGTTGGGGCACGTGACGGTGCGGGACCTGCGCATGGGCGAGAGACCATCCACCCTGCTGCAAGTCCGCGCCATTGAAGCGGATCTGGCGTGGTTTGACCTGCTGCGCGGACGAGTTCGCCTGAACGACGTGGCGCTGGACCGGCCCGCCGTGCTGGTCGAAGTGCGCGACGGCAAGCCCGACGCCTGGCAGCGGTTGCGAAAGGCCCTGCGCAAGGCCAAGGACGACACCGACGACGACGGCGAGGCCCCGGCGCTGGACCGGCTGGCGTCGCGGGTCACCGTGCACGACGGGTCGCTGCAGGTGCGCGCGGTCGGCAAGGGCGCGGGGTTGCTGCCGGGCGGCTTCACGGTGCAAGCGCTGGAAGGAACGCTGGATTTGTCCGACGTCGAGGGCCAGATGACCGGCCGCTTCGCCGGTGCCGGTGGCCAAGGCGTGCTGCGGGCCGAGATGACGGAGGAGGCCGACCAGCCCGCCGTGACCGCGCGCTTCGAGCCCCCGCTGGACTTGGGGGTGCCGTCCGTCGATGCCCGCATGCCCGGGCTGCGTCTGAAGATTCTGGGCGCGAGCCTGGACGCGCTGGGACCCGCCGTGCGCGGCATCGAGGTCGCGGGGGTGGGGCTGCACGCTTCCGTGGGCCGCGTGGGCTATCGCAAGGGCGCGCTGCAGGTCGAGACGATGGCGCTGGCCGTCGAGCCGGGCGTCTGGACGCGGTTCGCGCCAAAGGTGGCGCCGCCCCCTGCGACCAAGGGCAAGCCGCCGCGACTGCCGTGGAATCCCGGCACGCTGGGTCCGCTGGCCGTGCAGGTGGCGTCGGTCGTGATCCGGTCGGAAAGGACGGCGGTTGGCGCGCAGGCAACGGCCACCGACCTGCAGGCGACACTGGGCGGGGCGCGGGCAGGCATCGCAACCGTGACGTTGACGGCACCGGATCTGCAGCAACTGGCCGACCCGGATGGCTGGCGGCTGCTGGAAGTCGCCAAGCCCGCGCTGGTCGTCCCACGCGACAGTCTGCTGCTGCGGCAGGTGCCGGATCTGGGTCCGCGCATCGACAAGCTGGCCGTGCTGCGCCCCGACACCGCCAAGGCCGCCCTGGCCGCTGCCGAAGCCGCCGCAAAGGCCGCTGCGGAAGAGGAAGATGTCGAGGAAGCCCCGGTCGGCGGCCGGGTGAACGCGCGCAAGTCATCGACACTCAAGGACAATATTAAGACGCCCGCCGCGACCACCAAGAACAAGCCCAAGGCCATCGTCCGCGTCGCCACCACGCCGCGCGGCGTGCCGGTGCTGCGGCAAAGGCCAGCCATGGGGTGGATCGACCAGCTGCGCAAGGTCCAGTCGACGCTGCTGGCCACGCACGGGCGCCTCGAAAAGCTATGGCCGCTGGAGCGGGTGCCGGGCGAGCTGGAGATCCGCTTGAATGGCGGGCTGTTGCATGTGGTCGATGCCCAGAACCGGCCGCTGCTCGGGCTGTCTGACGCCCACCTGGTGATCGGCCGAGCCGACGCCGAGGGTCGGCCGTTCGAGGGGTCGGTGCGGCCCTTCGACGCCGCCGGAAGCTGGGGGCAGCTGAACGCCCTGTGGCGCCGCCATCCGCTGACGCGCGAGCACCGGCTCGAGCTGCACGTGGCGGGGGCGGGCATGGCACAGGTCGCCGCGTCGCGCGTGCCGGGCATGAGTCTGGGCGAGCAAGCGGACTTCGACCTGACCGCGACGATCCTGGCGCCCGATGCGCGCCGGCTCGACGTGACGGGCCAGCTTGCCGCCGAGCACATGGGCATCCACTGGTGGCGCCTGGCAGACCGCCCCATCGCTGACTTTCAGTTCGCCCTGCCCTTCGAGCTTTCGGCCCGCGCCTCGCCGGCCGCGCTGACGTTCGCCACCCCAGAAATCCGCTTGGGCGACGCGTGGATGCACGCCGAGGCCGAGGTCGCGCGACTCGACTCGAATCCGCGCGTCCACATCGCCGTGGGCGCCCCGATGCAAGACTGCGGCGCCATGCTGCACGCGATCCCGGTGAGCATGCTGCCGACGATTGGCCGCATCGACGCGCACGGCACGATGGACTGGTCGGCCAGCCTGGCGGTGCAGCTGCCCCAGACCGGCGCGGTGGCCGT
Source organism: Myxococcota bacterium (assembly GCA_049317445.1). Lineage (GTDB taxonomy): Bacteria > Myxococcota_A > UBA9042 > UBA9042 > UBA9042 > CAJBNH01. The sequence continues at coordinate 10,524 of JBMOIG010000137.1, forward strand.
GGACCTGGCGCTGGGCGACACCCTGTGCACGGTCGACAAGTTCGGCAACCTGGATCTGCAAGAGCTGAATGGGGATTTCGACCGGCCCGTCAACGAGGACGGCACGCTGCTGGACGACGTGCACATCGGCCCCGGCAGCGGCTCGTGGACGCCCCTGACCGCGATTCCCGTCGTCGTGGCGTACGCGATGTGGGCGAGCGAGGACTCGTTCTTCAAGCACCGCGGCATCTCGGAGTCGCTGTTGGAAAAGGCGCTGGGCATCGACCTGTCGACCGGACGCTTCGTGTACGGCGGGTCGACCATCACGCAGCAATTGGCCAAGAACCTGTTCCTGCGCCGCGGCAAGGCGCTGAGCCGCAAGTTCGAAGAAATGCTGATTTCCTGGCAGCTCGAGAAGGTGCTGGGCAAGCGGCGCATCCTCGAAATCTACCTGAACGCGGTGGAATTCGGCCCCAAGATCTATGGCATCACGCGCGGCGCCTGGGCGTTTTACAGCAAGACCCCGCAGCAGATGACGCCGGCCGAGGGCGTGTACATGGCGATCATCAAGCCCTCCCCGCGATCTGGCTGGGGAACGATGCGCGGCAACGGCTGGGGCGACTGGTATGCCGAGAAATGCGGCAAGTACATGACCAAGCTTCTCACCGACGGCACGATCTCTCAGGAAGCGTTCGACGCGTCCGCCAACGCCGAATTGCCCTTCAAGCCCGGTTTCAATCCCCCTGCCGGCGACAAGAAATAGCGCAATTCCTGACTTGACCATCCCCGCAACGCTGGGCAAGTTCCCTCTCTGCGTAACCGGCGCGGAAACAGGGGGCGACAGATGCTGCGGCTTTCAACTCAGGCGTTTTGGGCAGTTGCGGTGCTGGTGGAACTCACGGTCCTGACCGGCGTCGCGCAGGCGGCGATCCCGAACACGGCGCTGGTCGAGGGTGCGCTGCTGGCCACCGGCGGCGGTCCGGCGGCAGACGGCGATTACGCGATGACGTTCTCGCTGCTGCAGGGCGCGGACGACACCGTGGTGTGGTCTGAAGGTCCGACGACGGTCAAGGTCGGCAGCGGTACGTTCGTACACGCGCTGGGCTCGGTGCAGGCGCTCAGTCCAACCCTGCTTGCGGGTAAGGACGCCCTTTCGCTGA
>JBMOIG010000138.1:0-11651 GCA_049317445.1 Myxococcota bacterium
CCAGACCTTCCGCTATCCTCCGCCGCCGTCGGCGCCCCTTGCCGCGCCCCGGCCGCCATGTCCACCGCCTATCTTCAGCTCGCCAGCGTCGCAAGTGCCGCGCGGTACAACCCCGGCTGGCCTGAGTCGCTCGCCCTGCCCTTTTCCGGCTTGGTCAGCGCCGTACCAGAGGCTTTGCGTTCCGTGGACTTCCTGCGCCGCCTGCACAGCACCGGCCAATGCAAGACCGTGCACGACCTCGTGACCAAGCCCCTGGTCATCGACGAGATCCGCCGTCGCTTCGGCGCGTCGGGCGAGCAGCAACTCGCGACCTACGTGGCGAGCTGGCTCGACCGCCACGCCGTGCCCGCCGCGGTCACCAAACGTGGCCCGGGCAGGCCATCCCTCCAAGTTCAGGCCACGAGAGAAGCGCCCGCACCTTTGCCGCCACCGGTCGTGGAACTCGGCGTCAGCATGACCACCAAGCAGTGGACGGCTTGGGTTGGGCAGTCGATCTGGCGTCGCATTGCCGCCGACACGACGCTGGCGGAGCTGAAAGGCACGGCCGAGCTGCGCGGTTACCTTCCGCCAGGGAGCTCGATCGAGAATTTACTCTGCCATTACGCCGGCATGAGCTATTACCGTGTCCATCCCGAGCTGATCACCGCCGGCCTCGCCCTGTGCCGCATGGCCGAGCAGCCCGAGGCCGCCGCTCGCGAGGAGGTCGCGGCTCGGCTGTCCGCACCGCCGCTTTCCGATGCCGAGCTGGAAGCGATGCGGCAGCAAGTGCTGGGGTTGCGTACGCAGGTCGCGGGGTTCGGCGTACCGCGCCCGAAGGACCTGACGCGCATCGACGTGCACCTCTTGGGCGGCGGCGAGCGCCGGGTGGTGTTCGTCGACCACGACGCGCGCCGCTTCTGCGCCAAACACCGCAGCGATGGCGCGGTCTTCGTAGACTTCACGGTAGACGGCGCGACGTTGCCCGACCTCGCGTCGGAGTGCAGCCCCTCCTGCCAGGTCACGGTCGCGGCGCTCGACCGCCTGCTCGACCTGCTGCACGCCGAGCCGGTGCCCGCGAACCTGCGGCAGTTCGCCCACATCCTCGCGGTGCCGATCTGGCAGCTCGCCATCGACAAGTTGGACGCGCTGCTGGCCGCGCAACCGGATCCCAACAAGCCGCTGCGCCACGAGCAGCTCGCCTGGCAAATTGCCGGCGCCACCGCACGGCCAGAGGTCTCGCCGCTGTGGCTGGGCAAGGACCGCAAGGGTCAACCCAAGCTGAAGAAGGCGAGCCTGAAGGAACTGCGCCTGACGCCTGCGCTTTGCACGACGCCCGCCGATGCCAAAGTGGCCGAGCTGTTGCGGCCCGACCCCGGCCTGACCACAGCCATGGCGAACTTGCCCGACGCCGAGCGAAACCTGTGCCGTGTGATGCGGGCGCTGGTCGGCCACCCCCACCTGTTTCACGCCGACGGCGAGCCCACCGCTGTCCGCGAGGTGCCGTTTCGGCTGCGGCTAGAGGCCAGAGGAACCGGGGCTCGCTGGCGCGTCGACCTGCCACCGGGTCTGCACGTGCCGATGGCGGTTCTGCAATGGCTGCCGGGTCCGAAGGCCGACTGCCTGATCCACCTGGCTGGCGACCACTGGCAGGTGACGCCGATGACGTTGCCGCAGATCGCTCTGCTGCGAACGCTGGCCCAGGACGATGAGGTGCCGGCAGGCGCGCTGGAGTCCTGGTTACAGCGGCTGCCCCGGCTGGCGCAACTGGCGCCCGCGGAAGTGCCTGAGAAGCTTCGCGGCCAACGCGTGCCGGCGAGCGTGCGACCGGTGCTCCAGGTCGATGCCCTGCCGGGTGCCGAGCTTTCGGTCACACCGCGGGTCCGGCCGTTGCCTGGGGGTGCGCTGCAGCGGCCTGGCATGGAACCTGTCGATCTGTATGGTCAACACGACGGACAGCGCGTCTGGACCAGGCGCGATCTGGCTGGAGAGAAGGCCGCTCTAGAGGCGTGTTGGACCCTGCTGGGCGTGGAAACAAGCGACGATTCGGGCGAAACGCTGCACCTGCAAGGCGACGAGGCGCTCGAGGCGGTGTCGCGACTGGCGGCCCATCCCGATGCGGTCGAAGTGCACTGGGCGCGCCGACGCAAGGTGGTGACGGCCAAGACGGAAGACCTGCGCGTGCAGGTGCTGGACCGTCCAGACTGGTTTGGCGTGCAGGGAAAGGTGCAGGTCGGTGATGCGACGGTGGATCTCGCGCCGGTGCTCGACGCGATCCGCAATCGACGGGCGTATGTGCAGGTGACGGGTGACCTTTGGCTCAAGCTGTCCGATGCCTTGCGGGTCAAGCTCGAAGCCGCCGCCGATGCGGTGGTGGCGACCAAGGACGGCCTTGCGCTGTCGCCGCTGCACGCCCAGGTGCTCGACGGAGTGGCCGAAGGCGTGGCCCAAGGGCGCTGGGTGGGCGCCGTGCAGCGCATCCGCAATGCTGGCGATCTGCGTCCGAAGGTGCCGGTGGGTTTGCTGGCCGAATTGCGGCCCTACCAACGCGAGGGATTCGAGTGGCTGGCGCGACTGGCCGAGTGGTCGACGGGCGCGGTGCTGGCCGACGACATGGGCTTGGGCAAGACCGTACAGGCGCTCGCGTTGTTGCTGCACCGGCAGGAGCTGGGGCCGGCGCTGGTGGTCGCGCCCACGTCGGTCGAGTTCAACTGGTTGCGCGAGGCCCAGACGTTCGCGCCTGGGCTGCGCCTGCAAGCGTGGCGCCATGGTGACCGCAAGCAGGCAGCGTCGTTGCGCGGCGGCGATGTGCTGGTGATCAGTTACGATCTGCTGGTGCGCGACGCGGCGGTGCTGGCGGCGGTGCACTGGGCGACGCTGGTGTGCGACGAGGCGCAGGCCGTGAAGAACGCGACGACCCGGCGCTGGAAGGCGGTGACCGCGCTCAAGGCCGACTTTAGGCTCGGGTTGACGGGGACGCCGGTCGAGAACCACATCGGCGAGCTGTGGGCGGTGCTGGCCGCGGTGGTGCCGGGCCTGATGGGGCCGTGGCCGCTGTTCCAAGAGCGCTTCGGCATCGCCATCGAGCGCGACGGCAACGTGAAGTCGCAGCAGGCGCTCGGCCGCATCTTGAAACCGTTCGTCTTGCGTCGGCTCAAGTCCGCGGTGGCCAAGGACCTGCCGCCGCGAACGGAAATCCGCGTCGACATCGAGCCGTCGGACGACGAGCGCCTGCTGTACGAACAGGTGCGGCTGGCGTCGCTGCAAGAGATCAATGACGCCAAGGGGCCGCCACAGCAGAAGCGTTTCCAGGTGTTGGCGGCGATCACCCGGTTGCGGCAGGTGGCGTGCCACGCGCGGTTGTTCGATCCGACCTCGCCCATCCCGTCGTCCAAGCTGGAGCATCTGCTCGAGCGCCTTGCCGAGCTGCGCGAAGAGGGGCATCGGGCCCTTGTGTTCAGCCAGTTCGTCACGCATCTGGCGCTGGTGCGCGAGCGGCTCGACGCGGCCGAGGTGCCCTATCGCTACCTCGACGGCTCGACGCCCGAGAAGGACCGGCGCAAGGAAGTCGATGCGTTCCAGCGCGGGCAGGGCAGCGTGTTCCTGATTTCGCTCAAGGCGGGCGGCACCGGCCTGAACCTGACGGCCGCGGATTACGTCGTGCATCTGGACCCTTGGTGGAATCCAGCGGTCGAGGACCAGGCGACCGACCGCGCGCACCGCATTGGCCAGGACAAGCCGGTGACCGTGTATCGGCTCGTGGCACGCGGCACGATCGAGGAGCGGATCCTGGAACTGCACGCGCGCAAACGCGATCTCGTCTCGGCGCTGCTCGATGGCACGGCCGACGCGGGGCGGCTGACCACGGAGGAACTGGTCGGCTTGCTGGCGGAAGCGGCGGGGCGGGGTAGTCCAGGAGGGAAGGGGGATCGGTCTCCGCGGCCCGTCACCGATCCGAGCAAGCGCGATTGACGCACCAAGATGGTGCGAGGTGAGCGCATCATCGGCGAGACCGTGGACGCTCGCCATGTGACGCTGAACGCCCCCGGAGTACCCGGGCGCCCGGTGTTGTTGCCCAGCCCTACCGATGCTCTGTAACTCTAGCGCGCGACGCCGGATTCGAAGCGGCTGCCACGCCGCCCGTGCATTGCGCCATGTTCCCGATGCGGACGGGAACCTCGACGACAACTGGAATTGACCATCGGCAACCCGCGACCGGTGGTGGTCGTGTCTTTGACGCGCGCAGAACACGACCAAGGATCACGCCGTCAGGGACCGCTTCCACCGGCCGGGGCCGGATGCACGATGCGAGGAATCCAACGCCGCCAAGCGTAGTTCGGAGAATTGACCGCCCTGCGACGCCGTTGCAGACTAGCCCGCGGACAGGCCCGGCCGGGCCATCACGTAGGCGACGCGCCCCTCTTCTGGGACACCGGAGTACACCATGACACCCGCCGAATACGTCCTTTCCGTTCTCAGGCAGTACCCGGAAAACGAGATGTCCTGCGCCGAGCTGGTGGGGTGGGAGGGCAACACCCAGAAGTTCGAGAAGATCGCCATCTACAATACGTTGGCTCACCTGCACAGCACCGGCAAGGTCGTCAAGAATTCCGAGGGCCGCGCGACTTGGTGGGCCCTCGCTCCCGAAACGGCTTCGTCAAAGCCTGCCACGCCCGCAGCGAAGCGATAGACGGCCCGAGAGCGCCGTCGTCCGAGCCGACCTGCCGCATGTCCGATGTGCCGAACCGACGCCGCCGGTCGGCGACCACGACAACACCATTCCGCACCATGCCACCGAACGCGCCCTACCACCGGCTGTTGCGGATGACGTTGATCGGTCGGACGCGGGGCGATGGCGGCGCAACCTCGGCCTTCGGTGGCGCGGCGATCGCCCACCAGGCCTCTGAGCCTTCCTTGGTCTTCACGATCTTGCCCTCCTTGAGCAGCTGACCCAGCGCCTCCTGGAGGTTGTTGCGGGTGAACCTACCCTCCGCCAGGTCGACCAAGTCGCTGACCCGCAGTTCCCGGTCGGGCTGCTGACTCAGGGTGTTCAGGATGTGATCGCGTCGGGTGCCGATGATGTTGGCCATTGTCGCCTCACTCGTGCACGTTTGGCGTGAGCGCCTTCGTCCGATCGACACGGTAACACGGCGTTGGTCGGGCGGGGAGAACGCCGGTAGGGAAAGTGCCCCTACGACGGCGGTAAGGGGCGGATGATGGGCTTGGAAGAGGCTGCCCCCCGGGGGGCGTGTCGGGCTTGGTCCCGCAAACTGCGCGCGTCGGGTAGCACGACAAGTGGTGAATCAACTACGCCGACTTGCATCGGCTGAGCCAGGGTCCGACGAAGCGCGCCCACCACCCACCCGGGCACCGGCGAGTTGTACGCGCCCTTGACCTACGCCTGCACCCACACCCCACCTTGGGGCTCGACGAAGACCGTCGCTTCGGGCGCGTGCACGTGGAACGCACAGCCCGACCCCGCCAGAATCGCGCAACACCTATGAAGCCGTGACATGCAGCCGTAGCAGACAACCCGACAAGCAGGCAAAGCTGGAAGGCAAGGCTACTGGTCCAGGATCACGTCGAACTCCTTGCCCAACTCGACGGCCGCCTGGATGGCCGATGCCGTACCCCGAGACGTGCCGTCCCAGAAGGCGTAGAGGAAGTCCGCGCGCTCGACCATCTCCCGGGTCCGGTGCGGCCCGGCCGCGCGACCGTACGAGCTCGAGTCCGCCGGCTGGACCTCCACACACAACCCCAGCAGCCGTGCCACCCGATCCGCCTCGGCGTCCACGCCCCGTGCACCGCCGTGCAGCACGACGGTCCCGTGCGGCAACAGGCAGAGCACCTCGTGGACATGTTGCAGGTTGTGGTAGTCACGCGATCCCGACACGCAAACGACGAACGGTCCCTTGGGGTTCTTCCTGCTCGGACGAAAGCGGCTCGCATCGGCGAGCACGACGGCCTGGAGCGGCAGACCCAGCACGGCCTCCATCGCCCGGATCGTGTTGCCCTCGGTCACGACGTTGTCGATGACGACGATAGGGCGCCTGCCATCGTACACCTCAGGCGGCAGGGGCTCTCTTGCCCCCATGCTTGCGACGTGCTCTGCGACGAGGGTGCCTCGCTTGCCTGCCTGCCTGCGCAGCATCGAGCTTTGCACCGCCTGCCTGCGCACGACCGCTTCCACGACCGTTGCACCCTCGCCAAGGGTCGCGATGTAGGAGGCCAGCACCAGCATCGCCGGGTTCAGACCGTGTGACGACGGCGCCGGGACGAGCACGGCGCCAGACGGCACCAGCGGCGACATGTAGCGGGCCGCGTCCTGCAACGCCGCGTCGTCCACGGGGATCTTGATGCGCTTGGCGATGTCTCGCATTCGGCCCGCGTACTTGCGCACCGCCGTGACTTCGAGACCGTCTGGAAAGGTGAGCAATTCGGACATGTTCCCCCTCGTCATTGTGCGCGAATGGCGTTAGACGTAACCGCAGTAGGCAACCGGACAGGCAGGCGATCTTGCCCAGCAGCCGGACCACGGCCTTGCTGCGCCGCCACCCCAAGCGCACCAGCGATTTGTGCCTGGGCAGGTCGACCAGCCTGCGAGCGCGTCGCATGGACTGCGTGGTCGGTGCAAGAAGTTGCGGCTCGACGCCAGCACCCAGGCAAGGTGCCGCCGGTGTCCTTGCGCCATGCAGCAGGCTGGGGCCAGACGCGCGCCACCTCAATGAAATCACGATGGAATTGGTACACCTTGCCGTCGCGCCAGGCGGTGCCTTGGCGAAGTTTGGGTTCGGGTGCTGGCAGGGTGAGGTCGGGCACGGCGGGCTCGTGTTGGATCACGTGTTGGTCGAGAGTGGCCGGTACCGAAGTCGCCGCACGCCGTCGCGCTGCCTCGCCACCGCGACAAGCCACATGCTTGAGAATATGCGGAGATGCTTGAGCTTGATCGGCTCCCACATCTCGGGCAGACCGTCGGGTCCGACGATGACGGCCACGTCCTCGTCGTGCACGAACGCCTTGTGCGACACCGGCAGCCAGAGGCCATCGATGTCGCGCAGAAAGGCAAAGCGCCATGCCCCCTCAGGGCAGTCCGCCGTGGCCTCGCCGACGTGGAACAGGGCCAGGCCGACCCGCTCGACGCGAATTGCGTCGCGCACACCGGGATCGGCGGGCAGCACGCGCACCTCGCCAAGGTCCAGATGGGCCGTAAGGGCATCCAGGACGCGGGCTGCGGCACGCGGGAGGGTGTAGGCGGTCATGGGTGACTCCGGGGCGAGGCCCGCGCTCGCCGCGACCGCGCCCCTGCACGGAAGGGGTGGCCTATCTGATGGTGGCGCAGGGGCCTGGCCAGAGGCGTTGAGGTTTGTCGTATTCGGACAAACCAGAATATGTACAAGACCTTACGTTGCGCACGCTCCGCACTCAAGGCACTTGACTTGCAGCCCCGGCCATCGGGGAGTGCCTGACCGTGCAGGGGCCGCCGTCGCGCGGCTGCTCTTGCTCAGTGACAGTGCTCGCGCCGGTCTAGGGTGCGGCGGGTACCCCCGGTGGTGCACTCGGGGCGGCGCACTGAGGAAACACCGCAGCCGGACAAAACCTCCCCGGAGTCATGTCGATTCTTCGCGTACCCCGGTACTGGCCATGCGCGGGGGGCTGGGTGAAGCGAAGATCCTCGACCGAGCGCAAACGCAGTGGCAGCGGGAGGTTGGACTGCGGTTCGCCGCCGGCTGCGTCGGGGATGCGTGCCCCTGCGCTCGCGTCGAATGGGAGCGGCCGGATGTGCTGCGTACGGGCGCAGTGCACGTCGATCGCCATCACGAACTTGCCTTCTTCGGCCAGGCCCTGTTCGGCCTTGCGGCGCGCGTCGTCGAACGGCACGCCTTGCGCGACGGCAGACGAGTCGAAGACCAGCGCCTCGCCCAGTTCCACGCGCTTGCGGATCGGCCGCGGGTTGTCCAAGGTCGGTTCCTGCAACGCAAAATCGGTCAGCCAGACACCGGGAAAGGCGTGGCCCTGCACGATCACGACCAGCGGATGCAGGCCCACCTGTTCCAGCAGCGCCGCGAACAAGACGGTCAGGTCCAGACACGTCCCCATGCCCTGTTCAAGGACTTGTTCGTGCGTGCGAACCTTCTGCCCGCTCTCTTCGAAGCTCGCCGGCGGGCTGATGTAGGTCACGCCGCTCGACTGGACCGCCGCATACAACGCCTCTGCAAGCCACTGGACGCGCCTGGGGTCCTTGCCCTGGTAGCCCGCGAGCGACGGGTCCTGGGTCGCGCGCCCCAGCCACGCCGCCGCTTCCGAGAGCAGGGGCGCGAGTACGCGGGCGTTCGGACGCACGAAGGCGGCCAGCAGCTCGGGCAAGACGCCGACGCCCGCCCACTCGTACGGCGACAGGACCTCGACTGGCAGGCGCAGGAGCTGGGGCGGCGCACCCGCGACCGAGACGCCGACTTCGACAAAGCCCACCTCGCGTTCGAGCTGCCGGGCCAGAAAGTCGGGCGCGAGGACCAGAGGCACCGGCGCGACCACGTGCGTCAGGCCGGCCGGGATCGTCGCGATCCGCAGTTCCCAGGGCGCGAAGAACGGCGGCGTTGCCGTGCTTGTGACGCGGACATCGACCGCTGCGTCGTCGCCTGGGTTGCGAATTTCCAGGCGGCGAAAGAACGGCAGGTGGTTCTGCTGGTGGGCCAGGTTGACGCGCGGGGTGGTGTCGGCCGTGACGACGAGCGGGCTTGGGGTTGGCAAGGTGGCTCCGGGGGCGCAGGAACAGCGTGGCAGTTCGTGATGCGTTCAAGCGGCCGCAGGATGGGCGGGTTGTTGGTGGGTTGGCAAGGGTGGGGTGGGCGGTGTGCCGTCGCCGTGGGCGTGGTCGAATTGGGCGGTCTCCCCGCTTACGCCGCCAACCAATCGCAGGCACACTCCCCCGATGCGCCTCGTCGTAGGGAAACGCATCACGCGTCCTCATGTGGGGTCTCGCCACCACCGCCCCAACCGCTCGATCCACCATTTCTGCACCGGCAGCCACGTCGTCTGCCAGCCGTGTTGCCCTTGCTTCACCGCCATCAGTTCGCTGTCCACCCCCTTTTCCTTAAGCGCTTGGTACAACAACGCCGTACCTGTACTGAACCGCGGTGGCTCGCTTTCGCCGTAGGCCAGCAGGACAACCTGTCCCGCTCGGGCACGCCCGGACTTGACGAGATGGCGCGGGTTCAGGCGAAGAAGCGCTTCCGCGCGCGGCCCCTTTCCCACGAGCTGTCGGTAGACGGCCGGACCGGTCGGGTCGTCGAGCCCAAGCTCGAGGTCGGTCGGACTCAACGCCACCAACAGCCCGTACCGCTCCGGTTGCAGTAGCCCCATCGATAGCGTGCCGAAACCGCCCATCGAGAAGCCCACCAAAGCCATTCGCCCTGGCCGCGTATCCGCTGGATATCTCATCAGGAAGTCGTCGAGTTGTCGGCCGAGAGCGGCGCGGTAGGGATGGCGGCCGTCGGACCAGTCGGTCCAGAACCCGTTCTTCCCCGAAGGAAAGAACACTAGGCAGCGGGGCAGCGTTCCGCCTGCGATGGCGCGATCCAGCTCAGCGGGCAGGCCGGCCGTTTTCCAGGAGGTATGGTCGCCGCCGAGCCCGTGAAGCGCGACGAGAGTGGGCAACCGCTCGCCTGCCACCTGCGGACCCGGCGGCACGTAGACCATGTACTTGAATCGAGAGCGAAAGACAGAATCGCCAACCGAGTGCTGAACCAGCCGGCCGGCCGCGACCTTCGGCGCCTGGACAACGGCGTGCGATGGCTCTGGAGCAGCCCTGACGGCAGACGAGACCGACGACGCGACGAGCACAAGGCCGACGATTGCCCACGACGGAAATGCGATCTGCCGAGCACACTTCCGCATCATGGCCGGCCCCGGCAGGTCGTCTGGCCACCGGAGCAAGAGAACCAGGGCACAGCGCCGCCACCGGGTGTCCACGTGCAGTCGCGCAACGGGCAGACACCCATATGGGGCATGTCGCCGTCGTCCTCCAAGTCAGGGAAGTCCTCGCCCACGTCACGCACTGCCCGCACAGGCCCCTTGAAGTTCTCCTTCCAGAAGGTGCGGTCGTAGTGCCAGATGCCTCGTAGTTCTCCTTCCAGTACAGTCACATGCAAGGCGACTGAGAGTCGCAGCTTCTCACCTTCATACAGGTCGGCATCGACACGGGCGAGGCCCAGCGTGCTGTGGGAGGGCGGCTGCAGCTGCGCAGTTCCAGAGTACGGCTGAAGGATCATCGGCCCGGCGACCGTGAAACCGACCCGGTCGACCTGAACGCTCGTGTCGCAGCCGGACCGGCGAAAGGTCAACCGATACCGGCCTCGGGTCTTGTTGCCGAACACCTTTGTCGTCAGAAGCCAGCGTCCCTCGAGCGCCGCGGCAAGTTCACAGGGCCCTAGGAATGCTGCATCTGCCGCGGGCGCAAGTGGCGGGTCGTCCTTGCGTTCGACGGGCACCTCGGGCTGCGCTGCGGGCTCGACCGGCGGCGGCGGCGCGGGTGGCGGTGCGTCTGGAAGGACCGCAGGCGCAGGCGTCGCTTCGACAGCGGCGCCAGTGGGAACCGGGGCCTGCTTCGAGCCGGCAATCGCAAAGACCACTCCCCCCACGACGACGGCGGCCAGAGCGGATGCCGCAACGGCCCAGACGGTTCGTGAACTCGAGTGCTGCCGCACGGGCGATGGGGTCGCGGCAATGCTGGTCCGCGGACTGACCGCCACCTTCTTGGCTGGCCGCGCAGAATCCAGAGACAGCGACCCAAGAGCCCCCGCCATCGCTGCGGCAGACGCAAACCGATCGTCCGGAGCCTTTGCCAGCGCCTTTGCGACAACCGAGATCAGTTGCGGCGGCGCTTTGCCCTCCAACGCACGCAGGTTCGGGGCAACGTGTACGTGCGCATTCGCGATGTCGAAGTCGGTGGTGGCGTTGTAGGGCCGATGCCCGGTCAGCAGTTCGTAGAGCACCATGCCGGCTGCGTACACGTCCGATCGCACATCCACCGTCAGGCTCTGGACTTGCTCGGGACTCATATAGTCCAGCGTGCCAAGCGCCGCCCCGAGTTGCGTGCGTTCGCGGGCTCGACTGTCGCGTGCTACCCCAAGGTCGGTGATCTTGGGCACGCCTGTGTTGCTGAGGAGGATGTTGCCCGGCTTGATGTCGCGGTGGACGAGCCCGGCATCGTGAATCGCCTGGAGCCCGCTCAGCACGCCGACCATCAACGGCACCACATCGACTGCGGGGATGCCGCCAGGGCCGACGCGCTGAGACAGGTCGCCGCCGGTGACCAGTTCGAGTACGAGCGCAAGCTGCGGACCCTCGTCAAACACGTCGAGCACGCGAACCACGTTGGGGTGTTCAACTCTCGCCAGTGCCTCAGCTTCTTGGGTCATGCGCCGCCGCGCCGTCGGGTGCGCTACGAGGTCGGAATGCAGCAGCTTTACCGCGACATCGCGCTTTAGACGGAGGTCGAGGGCGCGCACCACCAGGCCCATGCCACCGCCACCGAGCGTTTGTACGACCCGGTACCGGCCGCCGCCGAGGAGCTGGCCTGGCGGAATGGCGTGCTCGTCGAAACTGGCCTCGGCCATCGGAGTCGGAGGGGGCTCGCGTTCCGCGTCTGGCGAATTCCCAAGGCGCTGGGCACACCT
>JBMOIG010000139.1:0-11407 GCA_049317445.1 Myxococcota bacterium
GGTCCAGGGCATACGGGTCGAAGGTCGGGTCGTGCATGGGGACTCCAAGGGCAGGACGAAGGAGGCAGCCACCCTACGCGGCCTGTCGACGCGGTTCAAGCTGCCCGGGTGCCAAGTGTGTGACGGCGGGACGTATTCCCACGCCCGCAGCCTCCAAGACGACTCAGCTCGCTTGGCCGCGCGCTGGCGAGGTCACTCAGGCCGCGGTCAAGGGGCTGCAACAACGACCAAACGGGCGCCCGGCCGCGGGATTCTGCGGTCGCGGGTGCACGGTGTTGCTATTGCTTCTGGCAGAACAACACACCCGTGTAGGGTGGCAGGTGGTTGGTGTAGCCCACCCAGTTGTTGTTCATGCCCATCGTCACGTCGGACTCGGCTTGCCAGCCGATGCCCCAACTGCCCATCTCGCTGCTGCCGCCGCACCGGTTGCCGCCGTAGCCGCCCGCAGCGTAGATGCGCCACATGTGCGAGCCGCCTGCGGCGTTCAAGGCGACCGTGCCGCCGTACGGCAGGTCTCCGGTGACCAGCGGGATCCGACCGCGCATGTCGATGGTGCCGCTGCCGCCGTCCGCGGGCAGCCATCCGGTCGGGCATGAAGCGAGGTTGAACGGCAGGACGGATCCGGCCGGAAAGATGCTGCCCTTGCCAATCGCCAGCGAGCCACCCACGAGCAAGTCGCCCTTGACCTGGACCTTCTTGTTCGACAAGGTCTGGACGTTGATGCTCCATGCCGTCAACTGGCCGTCGGTGGTGTTGTTCAGGAACTTGACGTCGATCACTTGCAAGTACCAAGTTCCCTTGGGGTTTTTCCCGGCCCAGGTGGTCAGGTCGCCGCTGACCGGCTTGGTCACGTCGGGATAGCTCGTGTCGATGTTGTCGCCCTTCTTGCCGCCCTTGTCGTACAGCACGAACTTGGTGCCGAGGGGGTCGATCAGGTTGACCGTCACGCCCGTCAAGTCGCTGTTGTTCAAGACCTTGACCGTCACCGTCAGCTTTTGTGCCAAACCCAGATCGCCGACGACGATTGCGTCGCTGGTGCCGGTCGGGTTGTTGTCCGGTATGCCCAGCGGCGTCTTGGTGCTGCTGAACACGTCGCTGAACACGTTGGTTACGAGGCCGTTCGACACGATGGCGATGTCATCGGGCTTCAACGGTGCGGCTTTCGACTCCACGCAGTCGACCGCCCCGTCGCCCAGAATGCCTGCGACGACCAGACCGGTGCCGCAGGCCTGGCCGACCGCGACAATCGCAGGGGTGTCTTGCAGATCATTGAACGAACCGGTGGTCGCGAAAGCGGCCAGATCCGCCGACTTGGCATAGGCATTCAGCGAGGCTGTCTTGGCCAGAACGTCCAAGTCCGTCGCGTTGGCATACACACTGAGGTCAGGCGTGCCGGAAAGGTCGCTGTAAGCGCCCGAAGAAGCGACCGTCGCAAGGTCGGCGATCTTGGCGTACACAGAGACGTCAGGGGTGCCCGCGAGGTCGGCGTAGTTGCCGGACGTTGCCACCGCAGCGAGATCGGCCACCTTGGCAAAGCCCGCAAAGACCTGCGGGTCCAGCACTGACATCGGCAGACAGCCCGAGCAGTCGACCTGCTCGGCGACGGCCGTGCGCAGGGCGAAGGCCGACGAGGCGAGTTCCTTGCGACCCAGCTCCGGATCGTTGCCGACCTGATACCCAATGAACCGTGCGGTCACGAGTGCGCTGGCCGTCAGGGGCGTCTTGGCGCCCAGCCGGTAGCTGAACGTGCCGTTGTGGACGGCGACATTGGTCGGACCCTCAGTCCACACCGCTTCGCCGCCTTCGGCCTGCGCGTAAAGGCGCACGGTCAGGGCATAGGTGCCGTCGGTGATGGGGCCGAACCCCGCGGAAACCAGCGTCCCTTCGAGGTGGGTCGCCTCCGGCACTGCCGCCATCGCTCCGGCCGCGAGAAGCAAGCCAGCGGCCACGGTGGCTGCGATCATCGTCCGGCTAACCGGCATCCACTTGTCGAACTCTGTCCTCACGGGTGCCCCCTATGCGCCGTCCGCAGACGGCCGACTTCGTCACAGCACCGTTTCCAATTCCCTTCGGCCGGCGGTTGGCCAAGTCCGAAGGGAGACGTCAGTCCTTCACGCACCACAGCACACCCGTGTAGGGAGGCAGGTGGTTGCTATATCCCGTCCAACTCGTGCCGTTGCCGACGGTGACGTCGGTCTCGCCCTGCCAGCCCCATCCGGTGTTGCTGAGGTCGTAGTTGTAGCAGGTGCGGCAGCCGCGCCCGGGCCCGGCACCGTACAGACGCCACATGTGTGAGCCGCCGGTCTGGCGCAGCGTGACACTGCCGCCTTGGGGAAGGTCGCCCACGCCGATCGGGAAGCGGCCAAGCAGGTTAGGACGATTGGCGTTGCCGTCGGCAGGTGACCAGGTGGTCGGGCAGGACGCGGCACTGAAGGGCATGATCACACCCGACGGCACGGGGCTGGCGCCGGCCAGCGCCAGGGTGCCCGTCACGATCAAGTCGCCCTTCACGTTGATCTTCTTGTTCGACATCGTGGTCAGGTTGACGCTCCAGCTGACGAGCTGGCCGTCGCTTGTGTTGTTCAGGAACTGGCCATCGACGACCAGGATTCGCCACGAGCCCTTGGGGTTCTTGCCCTGCCATGTGGTCAGGTCGCCAGTGACGGTCTTGGTTGGGGAGGGCCAGGTCGTGTCGATGGCGGCGCCCTTCGTGCCCGACTTGTTCCACAGCTTGTAGGCTGCATTGGCGGGGTCGTAGACGATGACGGTGACGGTCGAGATGTCGCTGTTGGTGATCTTCGCGGTCAGCGTCAGCTTCTGGGCAATGCCGACGTCGCCGACCACGATCTCGTCACCGACGCCGGTCGGGTTGTTGTCCGGGATGGCCTTCGGACCGGCGTTGGGGAACGTGTCCGTGAAGACGTTGGTCAGCAAGCCGTTCGACACGACGGTCAGGTCGTCGGGCTTCAGCTCAGTGGCCGCACCAGCGATGCAAACGAGGGTGCCATCGTCCTTGATGGCCCGGACGACGAGTCCAGTACCGCAGGCGACACCCAGCCCAAGCAACGTCGGCGCGCCGGACACGTCCAAGTAGCTGCCTGTCGTGGCGGCCTTGGCCAGATCGGCCGTCTTGGCGTACTCGGCCACGGTGTCGGACTTGGCATACGCATTCAGGTTGGCGACCTCAGCAAAGCCGCTGACGTCGGGCCTGCCCGCAACGTCCATCAGCGATCCTGATTTGGCGACCTTGGCGAGCTTGGAGGAGATGGCATAGGCATCGAAGTCCGGTGCGCCTGCCAGGTCGGACCGCTTCCCTGAGGTGGCAAACGCAGCCAGATCAGCGGCTTTCGCGTAGGCACCAACCTCGGCCTGGACGAAAGAGGTCAACGGCAGGCACCCAGAGCAGGCCAGACCGTCGGCGGCGCTGGCCCTCAGCGCGAAGGGTGCCGAGGCCAGCGGCGAGCGTGGCAGCTCGGGGTCGTCGCCCACGCGAATCCCCAAGAAGCCCGCTTGAGCCAGCGTGTCCGCACCCAGAGCGACGGTCGTGCCCAGCAGATAGGTCATCTGACCCTGCTTGACCGAGACCTGAATCGGGCCCTCGGTCCACACCGGGTTCACGTCGACCGAGCTCTTGTACAGCGAAAACGTGAACGCGTACGCCCCATCCGCAATCGGCTGACCCGACGCCGCCGCCAGCGCCCCTTCGACAAGGGTCGTGGTAGGGACGGCCGCCTGAGCTGCCGCGGTCCAGCCCAGGACCATCGTGGCCGCCGCCATCGCGATGCGGGAAGAACTCCAACTCAACACGTCTCTCTTCACGGTGCCCCCTTGCTCCTGCCGCCCCTGGCGGTCCGACCTCGTCACAGCACCCGATCTCTGCGTCGTCGCCGACACTATTGCTTGATGCAGGCCAAGATGCCGCGGTAGGGCGGCAGGTGGTCGTAGTAGCCCGTCCAACTGGTCCCGCGGCCCACCGTCACCTCTGACTCCGCCTGCCAGCCGAAGCCGGTCGTGTGGAAGTCGCCTCGCTGGCGGTTGCTTCTGCCCGCCGTGCAACCGCCGCCGCCGTACATGCGCCACCGGTGCGTGCCGCCGGTAGCCTTCAGCGCGACCGAACCTCCTTGCGGAAGGTTGCCGACGCCGATGGGCATGCGGCCGCGCAGGTCGGGCGCGCCGTTGGCGCCGTCGACCGGAACAAAGCCGGTCGGACACGCCGCTCCGTTGACGAACATCATCACGCCTGCAGGCAGGAAACTGCCGGCGCCGATGGTGACCGAGCCGTCGACAATCAGGTCGCCGACGATCTGGACCTTCTTGTTCGACAGGGTCTGAACGTTGACGCTCCAACTGACCAACTGACCGTCTGTGGTGTTGTCCTTGAACTTGGTGTCGATCACCTGGATAAACCAATTTCCCTTGGGATTCTTGCCGTGCCAGGTGGTCAGGTCGCCGGAGACGGTCTTGGTCGGGGTCGGGTACGTGGTGTCGATCGACGCGCCGGACTTCAAGCCCTTGTCGTACAGCTTGTACATGTTGTTGTTGGGGTCATAGAGGTTGAGGGTGACACCGCTAATGTCGCTGTTGGTCAGGCTTACCGAGACCGTCAGCTTCTGGGCCAACCCCAAGTCCGGCACGGTAATGGTGTCGCCCATCCCCAGCGGATTGTTGTCGGGGATGCTCAGCGGCACCTTGGCGCTGCTCAGCTTGTCCAGAAAGACGTTTGACATCGCGCCATTGGACACGACCACGATATCGTCGCCCTTGAGGTCCGCCGCCTGGCCGAGGACGCAATCGAGCGAGCCGTCCGCCTTGAAACCGGCGACGACCAGATTCGTGCCGCAGGCCTTGCCGACCTCGACGAGCGTGGGCGGGTCGGTCAGGTCTGCGTAGGAACCCGATGTCGCGACCTTGTGGAGAGCGTCCTTCTTGGCGAGCACGTCCATGTCCGTGGCCTTCGCGTAGGCCCCGAGGTCCTGCGCCTTGGCGTAGGCGTCCAGATTGGGCAAGTCCGACAGGTCTGCATATGCGCCGGAGGACGCCACGATGGCGAGATCGGCGGCAGCAGCGAAGACGGACAGGTCGACCGGGTCGGCCAGATCAGCATAAGAGCCAGACTTCGCGGCCTTGGCGAGTGACGAGGTCATGACGAACGCATCTACCGCGCCCTGGACCAGCGCCGAAAGCGGCACGCACCCCGAGCACTGCAGCGTCTCGGCGACTGAGGAGCGCATGGCAAACGCGACGGCCGACAGCGGCTGTCGCGCCAGAGGCGGTTCCGCACCGACCCGAATCTCCAAGTACGCGGCCGAGGCGAGCGTTGCGGCGTTCAAGGTCTCGATGGACCCGAGTCGATGGGTCATCCGTCCGCTCGACACCGTCACCTGCGCAGGACCCTCGGACCACAGGGCCACACCGCCCTCCGCGCCGGCATGTAGCGAGAACGTGATCGAGTAGTCACCGTCGGTGGCTGGGGTGCCGTTGCCCGTTGCCAGCGCGCCTTCGATCAAGGTCGCTTGAGGTACCGCGGCTTGGGCGGAGCTCACCGCTGCCATGGTGAGAGCCGCCAGAGCCGCCGTCAGGACTGCCCGGGTCGGCCTCCAGTTGCACAGTTCCCTCATCACGATGCCCCCTTTGCGCTGCAGTGTGCAGCCCTCGCTACTGGTTGCCTCGATCGTCTCGTTGGGGAGCGAACCCCCCGGGCCCACGTCTCGGCAGGCGAGGGCGGTGCAACTTGCCGAATCACTTGCTATTGGAGCGACAGTCGCCACTCAAACCATCCGGCTTCGCCTCGCCTGATTCGCCGCCTGATGGTGTCCGCCGCGCCGGAACCGAAGCGGTCATCGGCGGCACTGGAACTCGAACATTTCAATTCTGTTAGGACATGTCAAGACACGCTGCCAATCGATTCGCAGCAACGGACTTGCAAGGCCCGATTTTCCACTGGGGCAAAACGAAACAAGATCATGCGATTGGGCTTGACTCGCGCGGCCTCGCACAAGAGGCACCTATGCTTCACGGCGACGGTTGCGGACAGCACGCACCTGATCTGAGAAACAGCAAGGGGCCAGCGATGTGGCGGTCGGAGCAGGTGTCGGCCATCGGGGAGGGACCTGTTTCCATGCCGGTGGCAGGGCGGGGACCTGGCCGGGGGGCGACCGACCGCTTCGTCCATGGACTGCCGACCAACGGCCGGTGCGGCGAGGGTGGCAGCGGGTTCGAACTGGACCTGAACGCCGACCGCGTGTAGACCCTAGGGAAGACAAGCTGTCGCCCACCGGGCCTTCTGGAGGAACCATGCCTCGCGCCATTCGATTCCTGATGCTTCTGGGTTCGCTCGCGTTGTGGCTGGGGGGCTGCAGCGACGGCGCCGTGACCGAGTCACCGCCTTCGTTTGGCGTGATCCTCCCTGACCCGCACGTCGTGGACGAGGGGGGCGACGAGTCCTTCTGGGTCGACCCCATCCATGCCGACACGCTGCAGTGGCAGCGCAACGAGCAGGGCGCGGCCGGGTGGACGGACATCGCGGGGGCGACCGGGGACGAGTACGTCGTCAAAGGCGCCACGATGGACGACGACGGCGACGCGTTCCGCTGCATCGCGAAGAATGCCGCCGGCAGCGCGACCAGCCTGCCGGAGCAGCTGACCGTCACGCGCGCCCTGCCGAAAATCCTGCAGACGCCGGCCGACCAGAGTGTCCAAGAGGGCGCGCCTGTTGCATTTTCGGTGACAGCGACCGGCTCGGGCGGCTTGACGTATGCCTGGCAGCGCTCCGACGACGACGGCGCCACCTGGCAGCCCGTTCCGCTCGCGACCGACGCGACCCTGACGCTGGCCGCGGCCACGCTGGACGACGACGGTGCCCGTTTTCGCGTGGCCGTGACGAACCCGGCTGGCACCACGACGAGCCAACCCGCCAAGCTGACTGTGGCGCAGTTGCCGCCCACGATCTCGGCGTCGCCGCAGGGGCAGACGGTGCCAGAAGGCAGCGACGCGGTGTTCTCCGTGACGGCCAAGGGCTCGGGCGACCTGGCCTACCTGTGGCAGCGGTCGGACGACGACGGAGCGACTTGGGAGGACGTCGATGTGGCTGCTGAGGCCATGCTGACGCTGACGGCGGTCCAGTGGGCCGACGACGGGGCGCAGTTCCGCTGCCGGGTCACCAATTCCGCAGGTGAGGCGACCAGCGACGCGAGCACGCTGCACGTGACGGTCGACCTGGTCGAGATCACGGCACAACCGCAGGATCAGGCGGTCGATGAAGGGCAGCCGGCCTTGTTCGCGCTGACGGCGACGGGCTCAGGCATTCCGACCTACCAGTGGCAGCGTTCGGACGACGCAGGCAAGTCGTGGGGCGACGTCGCTGGGGCGGGCGAGCCCTCGTATGCCCTTGCGGCCGCGACGATGGAGGATGACGCGGCCCGCTTGCGCTGCGTGGTCACCAACCCGGCGGGCGGTGTGACCAGCGGGGAGGCCAAGCTGACGGTCAAGCGTCTGCCGCCGAAGATCGCGCTGCAGCCGCAGAGCCAGTCGGTGCAGAAGCTGGCCCCAGCCAAATTCTCTGTAACGGCAACGGGTTCTGGCGGTCTGAAGTATCGCTGGCTGCGGTCGGACGGCGTGGGCAAGCCATGGGGCGACATCCCGGGAGCAGACCAGAGCTCGTACACGGTGGCGTCTGCCACTCTGGCCGACGACGGCGCCAAGTTCCGCGTGGTCGTCACCAACCCGGCGGGCAGCGTGACCAGCAGCGTGGCCCTGCTGACCATCGCCAAGTCGCCGATTCTCATTGACAACCAGCCTGAGGATGCTGCGGCCCCCTCCGGGCGATCGGTCCTCTTTGCCGTGTCCGCGTCCGGGCCGCTTCCGTTGGCGTATCAGTGGCAGCGCTCCAATGACGCGGGAGAGACCTGGACTGATGTGGCGAACGCCAAGGCGAACACCCACTCGCTGACGGTGCAGGACGCGGACGACGGGGCCCTGTTCCGCTGCCAGATCGCCGATACCGGCGAGACGATGTTCAGTGCAGTCGCGCACTTGACGGTGCTGCCTGTCATCGACAAAGCC
The DNA here is from genome assembly GCA_049317445.1 of Myxococcota bacterium. Taxonomy (GTDB): domain Bacteria; phylum Myxococcota_A; class UBA9042; order UBA9042; family UBA9042; genus CAJBNH01. The sequence goes on from JBMOIG010000139.1 coordinate 8,062, forward strand.
CCCGCCTTCACCACGGGCCTGCGCACCGCCGTCAAGAACGCCGCGGGCTGGCACATGGTTTGGGGGCGCCCCACCGACACGGTCGACACGCTGCACTACGCGCAATCGAGCGACGGCGCGCACTGGAGCTTGCCTGTCGCGATCGCGAGCCAAGACCACACCGGCCAGGGCGACAACCACGGCATGGTCAACGGCCAGGCGCTTGCGGCCGATGCCAAGGGCAATCTTCACGTGGTCTACGACTATCGCGCAGGTCAGAGCGCGGACCCCCCGGTGCTCGCATCGTACCTCACCAAGGTCGACGGCGTGTGGGACGAGACCCAGGCGTTCCTGACGGCCAACGCCTTGCAGGCTTCGCCGACTGCGTTCCTGTTCGACCCGATGCTGTGGCCAGGGCCGCAGGGGACACTGCATCTGGTGGCCCGTGACGCCGCGTGGTCCTCGACCAGCTATCACCTGATCGATGCCACGCTGTCCGCGGGCACCTGGCAGGTCCCCACCGCGCTGGTGACCGTGACCACCGCCGTCGATGCCGACTCGCTGCAGGGCAGCCTGTTGGAGGGGGATGCCAGCGGAAATGCCTGGGTGCTCTACTACAACCGCAGCAACGGCGTGTTGGCGGCGAAGGCCTTCGACAAGGCAGACGGCTCGTGGAGCGCCCCCGCCGTCGTTCACGCAACGCAGTTCACCACGACCGGTGCCGGACCATTCGGCATCCACGCGTCGGGACTGGTGCGCAACGGCGCACTGGAAGCCGTCGTCACGCTCTACGACAAGAAGGGCGCCGACACGCTGTCCCAAACGCTGTACGTCACCAATGCCGGCGGTGTCTGGACCGCCACGCCCGTCGAATTGGGTTTCGCGGCCACCAGCATCACCGACGTGCACCTGTCGGCGGCCGGCAGCAAGCTGCGCCTGTTTCTGGGCGCCAGCGGCACGACGGTCTACACGGTTGACGTGACGGGGGGCGTGATCGGCAAGTCGCAGACCCTGCGCGCGGTGGGCGGCACAGCAACGCTGCAGCTGGTCACGACAACGCGAGAGGACCCGACGGCCATCCTGTTGGAGAGCGTGGGCGGCACCAGTTGGCTGTACGCGATGCGCGTGCCGTGAGTGCGTCCGGTCAGCCGTCGCCAAAGCCGTCCGGCAGCAGCTCGGTGTCCTCGTGCCGGTACGGCGGGGCGCAACAACACAGGATGCGGAAAGGCTCGTTGCCCAGATTCATCACCTGATGCGACGCGCCCGGCGGGATCAGGACCGCGTCGCCCACGGTGACCAGCCGGCGCTCGCCGCCGACCTCCAGCCACGCTTCGCCTTGCATCACGAAGTAGAATTCCTCCGTGCCGGGGTGGCGGTGGCGTGTGGTGCGGCCGCCCGGCTCGACCGTCGCCTCAGCCAGGCTCTGGTGGCGCACGGGGGCGCACGATAGGTCCAGCAGTGACCGGATGGTCGATCCGTCCTTGGTGACGAACGGCGTGGCGGCGTGCAGGTTGCGGCGAATCATGGCGGCATGCTGGCGCACGGCGGGCGAGGCGGCAAGTGCAACGGCAGGCGGTCTTGTGTACGCCCCCAGATCCTGCGCTTGTCCCTGCTTGCGCCCGGCCGGATACTGCGCGCGCAGGGGTCGTTGATCGGTCCCGTGGGAGCACTCCAGATGATGCGTTCGCCTTGTGGTCAGGGAAGTCTTCGGCGCTGGTTCTTCCTCGGGACTTGGTTCATGCTCGTTGCCGGTTTGGGCGCGGGTTGTGGCAAGAATCGCCACGGGACCGTGGAGCCGGTGCCCGACGACGCGCAAGCACAGGTAGCAGCAGAGGATATTGCTCCCGATGTGGCAGCAGAAGACGCCGCCGCCGCGCCCGACACGGCTCCCGCAGCAGACGGTCGACCGAGTCTGGACCCGCCCGCCGACCTGAAGTCACCGCCTGCCGACGCAGAGAAGCGCCCGTCGGGCCTCGTGACCAAGGTCCTGAAGGCCGGCACCGGCGACGTGCGCCCCGGCCGCGACGACACGGTGTTTGTGCACTACGTCGCTTGGAACGACACCGGAAAGAGGGTGGGCACTACCTGGAAGCGCGTGCCTGAGCCGCGGATCCTGCGGATGGACAAGGCGTTGCCGGGCTGGTCCCAAGGTATCGGCTTGATGGTGGTGGGAGAGACGCGTCGCCTGTGGATCCCCGCCGCCCTGGCGCACTCCCGCAGCACACCGAAGGCCGAACGCACGCCGCTGGTGCTGGACGTCACGCTGGCCAAGCTCAAGCGCGCCCCGCCTGCGCCCGCCGACCTGAAGCGTCCCCCTGCAAATGCGACCAAGTCCGCAAGTGGCCTCACGTTTGTCGAGCTCGCCCCGGGCCAAGGCGATGTACGCCCGACCGGGACCAACGAAGTCACCGTGCGCTACGCAGGCTGGACGCAGGACGGTCGCTGCTTCGACCACACCGACGTCGACGAGACCATGTCCTTCCCGTTGGGCAGCGTCATCAAGGGCTGGACAGAGGGCGTGCAACAAATGAAGCCCGGTGCCAAGTTCCGCTTCTGGGTCCTCGCCAAGCTGGCGTACGACGGCGAGCAGGGCAAGCCCAAGGGAACGCTCGTCTTCGACGTCGAGCTCGTGGCAATCGTGCCCTGAAGCAGGCAAACCTCACCGAGGAGTGTTCCCGAGCCCCTCGATACGGGGCCCACCCGAGATTCCCATTGGATTTCCAGTGGTCGCAACCGGGCGGCCGGTCTGCACGAAGCCTAAGGCAAGGTTGGGAACTTGGTGCGAATCAGGTTGAGCGCCTCGTCGTAGGCGAAGTCCTGTACGAGCTCGTCCAGAACGTCAAGGCTCGAGCCCAAGACCACTCGAAGCAGACTGCGAGACTCGCGAAACAGGTCCCCTGCTGCGGTGTCGCCGTCGGCAAGCAACAACTGCAGCTTCTCAATCACCGCGCGGACTTGTGCGGGATCTACGGCTACAGTGGGCACAGCCATGTCCGAGGCTGACTCAGGCGGCGGCATTCGGGCGAGCAGGTTCGTCGCCATCGTGGCGAGCTGCGCGGTCAGCAGGGTCAGCACTTCGCGCAGCCGGGGGGGAGGGGGATCCTGCTTGGTCAGGGTCTCCGCCTCTCCTGCCAGTCTTGCGATCGCGGCCATGCCCAGCGTCGCCGCCACTCCCTTCAGACTGTGGGCCGTGCGCATGGCGCCGGTCTGGTCGCCGAGCGTCAGCAGGCGTTGCACTTCCGCCGCATCGCTCGCATGGCGGTTGGCGAACTGTCGCAGCAGGCGCAGATAAGCAGTCGGATTGCCACCCAGCGTGCGCAGCCCGCTCTTGGTGTCCAGCCCCTCGATGGCCGTCAACTCCAAGGGA
>JBMOIG010000140.1:0-11244 GCA_049317445.1 Myxococcota bacterium
GAAAGGTCTTGCGCAGCTTCTGCAGGAAGTGCTCGACCAGCAACGGGATGTCTTCGGTGCGCTGGCGCAGGGGCGGCAAGGCGATGCGGACAGTGTTGATGCGGTAGTACAGGTCCTGACGGAATTGCCCTTTCTCGACAAGCTCTTCGATGCGACGGTTCGAAGCGCAAACCAAACGAACGTCCGTCTTGGTCAAGCGCCGACTGCCCACGCGGTAGTACTCACCGTTCTGCAGCACGCGCAACAGCTTGGGCTGCAGGTTGGGGCTCATGTCGCCGATCTCGTCCAGGAACAGCGTGCCGCCGTCCGCCTCGGCGAAGAAGCCGGCGCGTGCATTGGTCGCACCTGAGAACGCGCCCTTCTCGTGGCCGAACAGCTCGCTCTCCAGCAAGTGCTCGGGGATCGCGCTGCAGTTCAGCGACACGAAGGGTGCCGACGCGCGGTTGCTCAACTGGTGAATACGCTTGGCGAACAGGTCCTTGCCGGTGCCGCTCTCTCCCAGGATCAGCACCGAAAAGTCGGACGGTGCCACGCGCGCCGCCAAGTCCATCACGGACATCATCGCCGGAGCACGACAGATGATGTCGTCCGACGCGGACTTGCGCGCCACCTCGGATCGCAGCCGGGCGTTTTCCCGCAGCAGGTTGCGGTGGCCCAGGGCGCGGTCGATGACGATCTCCAACTCTCCTGTATCGAACGGCTTTCGCACATAGTCGAACGCGCCGCGCTTCATCGCCTCAACCGCTGTCTCGACCGTGCCAAACGCCGTGATCAGGATCACGGGCAGCTCGGGGTCCAGGGTATGGAACCGCTCAAGGCCGTCCAGTCCGTCGATGTCGGGCATGCGCAGGTCGGTGACGATGACGTCGGGCGCTTCCTGACGGATCAGCTCCTCAGCCGCCAGCACGCCGGGTGCCGTCAGCGGACGAAAGCGCTCGGGGTCCAGCTGGCGCGAGAACAGGTCGCGCGCGGACTTCTGGTCGTCGATGAACAGGATCGTGGGCTTCTTCATCCGGTCACACGCGTCCCTGGGGGGGGGACGTTCAAGCGTCCTGCTCGAGAGGTCCCGAGCAGGGCAGTTCGATCACGAAGGTGGTGCCTTGGTCGCGGCGGCTCTGCACCGTGATGGTGCCGCCGTGACGCTCGATGATCTGGTGGGCGATCGACAGTCCGAGACCGGTGCCGGTCGCGCCCTTGGTGGTGAAGAACGGATCAAAGATCCGCTCGACGTGAGCCGGGTCGATGCCGCCGCCGGTGTCTTCGACGCGAATGACCACGCGGTCTTCGCCGGACAGGTTCGCGCTCACGGTCAGGCAGCGCTCCGCCCGACCTTCCATCGCATCGACGGCATTCAGGACCAGGTTGACGAACACTTGCGTCAGCAGTCGCGCGTCGCAGCGCGCTTCGGGGCCCTCGTCCACGACCGTATCGACCACCTGAACATTGGCTTTCCGCAAGCGATACGAGGAGATGCCGACCGCCTCGCGCAGGATCGTCCCCACCGGCTCGACCTGATAGCGCACCTGTCCCAGCCGGGCGAACTGCAGGAACCGCTCCAGCAGCGCAACGGCCTTGGCGTTGTCGTCGTGGATGGTCTGCACGTCCTCGCGGTGGGGACTGTCGGGCGGCAGCGACTTCAGCAGGATCGACGAAAACCCACCGATACCATGCATGTAATTTCCAAGCTCATGCGCCAACCCCGCGGCGATGGTGCCCAGCGACGCCAGCCGATCGTGACGGCGCAGACGCGACTCGACCAACCGCTCTTCGGTCAGGTCGGTGACGAGGATCACGGCCCCCAGCGTCGTGCGAGACGGTCCCCGCAGTGGGTACATGCGAAAGCCCAGGGTGCGCTGCCCGCCGGACGGTGCCGACGAGACCGGCCCTCCCTCATGCCAAGGCCCCACCTCGCAGCTGCGCACGACCTCTAGCGTTGCCGCGGCGCCCGACCGCACCACGGTCTCGACCATCGTTCCCAGCGCTTCTCCGTCGGGAATCAGGGCGCTGACGTGCTTGCCTGCCTCCGGGCGTCCAAGGCCGGTCAGCTGCCGGTCCGCGCCCTGATTGGCCTGCACGATGTCGCCGTGGGCGTCGACGGTGACAAGACCGACCTCCATGCAGCGAAACACCGACTCCAGATAGGCGGCGGTCTGACGCAGCTCTGCCGTGACCTCGTTGACGCGGCGCTGCAGCTTGTCGTTCAGTTGTTGCAGCCGGTCCAACAGCTCGGCGTTCTCTGCACGCTGGGCCCGCAACCCCGCCTGTAGATGGCGAAAACTCGCCTGCAACGTCCCCACCTCGTCGTGAGACGTGGGCAGACCCACCGGCACGGCGTCCAGTCGCCCTTCGGTGATGCTCTGCGCCGCCTGAGTCAGCACGGCCAGCGGCTTGGTGATGCGCCGAACGTAGACGGTGCCGGCCGCGGCTCCCACGAACAGCCAGAACAGCGCCATGGTCGCGGCCGACCGCATCAGCCGACCTGCGCGCTCGGCGATCTCGTTCGAGCGGAACTCGAGGTAGATGAAGCCCAACACATCGCTGCCTCGCAGCACGGGAGCCGACACCTGATAGGCCAAGGCGTTGCCGAATAGACCGATGAGACCCGGACTTGACCGCGGAGGTCCGAAGACGCCGTGGCGACGATCCGTGCGCTGGTGGCCGACTTGGGTGGCGTCGCTGTGGGCCAGCACCTTGCCCGACGGATCGACGACGGCCAGCTCGATCAGGTCCACCGTCCGCCGAATCCTGCCCATCACGAAGTCGAAGCGATGCGGGTCGGAGCCGCCCATCAACCCCGCGCAGGCATTCGCGATTCCCTGGGCATGGATGGTCCCCTGCGTGGCGATCCGGTGGTCCAGATCCGTGACCTCACTCGACAGCCAGAACAGCGTCTGCCCGGCCAGAATCAGGCAGATGATGCCCGACAGCAGCAGGACAAGACGAATCCGCAAGCTGAAGCGAGGCCGACGCAGCTTGGGTGTCGGCGATGTCATGGCGGCGCCTCTGACGCGCCGTCCGCCGTGGGGGGCGAAGCGAGGTCGGCCGCTGGGGATTGGGTCTTGTGGCAACTCCAACAGTTCGTCTGCTCGGAGTGATGCTTGTCCTTGTCGTCGTGGCACTCGAGGCACAGCTTGCGCTGCGGCAACCAGGTGTGCGCTTGGTGACAGTCCTGGCACGCCGCGTGGTCGGGTACCGCGTGCAGTCCGGGGTGCTGCTGGATGCCCTCGTGGCATGAAAGGCACTGATCATGCGCGGTTTTCTTGTCCTGATGGGGCAAGTGGCAAACCCCGCATGAGAAGCGCGCCATGTGCTCGTTCTGTGCGCGCTCTGGCATCGACACGCTGCGCGCGGCGTGGCAGTCCAAGCAGACGCGGCGAGTGGGGATCAAGGTGTCATTGGTGTTCAGGAAGTTGTGGCAGGCGTTGCAGTGCAGCTTCTCCATGCCCGTGGTGCGCACGGCCTGCCCCTTGTGGCAGTCCGGGCACGCGTCCAACGCCGCGCCGAATTTGTGGATCGTGCGCGCGTGGCAGCTCTTGCACGTGATGTCGCCCTGCTTGAGGTGCACCTTGTGACCGATGGACTTGCCGATCTGCGGCCAGTCGCCCACCTTCTTCTCGTGACAGCGAATGCAGGCGTTGACCGGCACCTTGGGCGAGTGGACCTTGGTGTGCGGCCCGGAACCCTTTGCAGGCTCTGACGAAATGAACCCGCGCAGCGAATCCAGCGCCTGGGCCGTCGTCTGCTCGTGGCACGCCTGACACGGCACGTTGTGGTGCTCGCCCTCTGCCCACATGGTGTACTGGTCCTGGGTGACGTGGCACTGGGCGCAGAAGTCGGGGTCATGCTGAACGTAGTGCTCGAAGGACCGGAACGAGGCAAACGCGAGCCCCAGCAGGGCCGGAACCCCGCACAACAACGCCACCTTCAGAAGCAGGCTGCGACGGCCTCCTCCCGGGGGAGTCTCAGTCGTGGCACTCGGCACAGACCTCCTTGCGGACCGTCACTTGGAAGTGTCCCTCGAAGGCGTGGCACTTGTGGCAGTGACCACCGACGCCCTGCTCTTGCTCGTGCATCACGTGCGGAAAGTCTTCGCCTTCCTTGTAGTCCTTGATCGTGTGGCACTCGAAGCAAGGCAGCTTCGCAAGGCGCGCGAGCTTGGCCTGGGTCTCGGTCGATTCCGCAGGCGCGTCGGCGGCCTCGGCTTCCTCGCCGTCGGTTGCGGTGGCTTCCCCAGCGGGAGGGACGGCGGTAGTGACTGCATCGGCAAGGGCGACGGCGGTCGTGGCGGCCTCGGGCAGCGCGGTCGCTTCGGGTCCGTGGCCCCCGGCTGCTGGAACCACCAACGCGCCGTTGCGGACCTCGATCCGGACGTCGGGGCTCAGCAGGACCACGGTCCCCGTCGCCACCAGGATCCCCACGAGGCCGATCAGGATGCGGCGGGCGGGGGTCATGCGCCCTCCTTGCCGTCGTCAGCCTTGGCGACCTTGGCCTTGGCCTTCTCGACCAGCGCGTCGTACTCGGCGCCGTGCTCCTCTGCCAGCTCCTCGACCGTCAGCCTGCCGTGCAGGAACACCCACGACATGGGGAAGACGGCGGGGCGCAGGTGCACGTTGTAGAAGTGCCACACGAAGATGGCCATCGCCGCCAGCAGCGCCTCGTCGGCGTGGGCGAGGAACGCGACCTCGTACAGCCAGTTGGGGGCGATCTTGGCGAACTCTGCGGGGAACCAGCGGATGGTGCCGGAGCCGACCATGATCACGACGCCCCAGAACACCGCCCAGTAGTCGAACTTCTCGAAGTACGAGAACCGCGCGAACTTCGGACGTTCCTTCCTCAAGCCCAAGAAGTACATGATGTTGCCGATCGCGTCGAACAGGTCGCGCGGCATCGGCACCATCGACAGGGGCAGCTTGCGCGAGAACGCGAGCACGACCAGATACGTCACGTGGTAGACGCTGGTGATCACAAGGCCAATCGCAGCGATGCGGTGCCACAGCCCTGCCGTCTGCAGGCCGCCGAACAGGTCGACCAGGAAGCGCGAGGCGCCGAAGCCGTGGGCGCTCAGCGGCCAGCCCGTCAGCACCAGCGTGGTGAACGAGAACGCCATGATGCCGTGCATGATCCGCTGGTGGACGTCGAAACGGACGACGCGGCGGTCCTTGTCGACCAACCCCGCCTTGGCCAGCAGGTTGGCGCCGTGGTCAACGTGACCATGACCACCTCCCTTGCGGGCAGCCCGGAAGGTCGCAGCGAGGTCAAGCAGGACGTGCAGGCACAGGCCGAAAATCGTGAGGAAGGTCAGCCAGGCGAAGAACTTGACGGTCCAGAAGCTGATCGGCCGCCGATCCGCCGTCATCGCCGCGTGCGTGGCGTTCTTGCGGAACGCTGGCGTCGCGTTCGCGTGGCACTTGATGCACGGCTGGGCCGTCACGGCGTTGCGGTCGATGGGGGTGTGACCGCCGTGACAGTCCGCGCAGCCCGGCGACTCCTTGGAGCCCAGGTGCAGGTGCCGCGCGTGCATCGTGTGCTCATAGCCCTCGACGACGTCGGTCGGGATCTTGAACGGCTTCATGTGCTTGGGGTCGCCGTGACAGGTGATGCACTTCTCGTTCATCTCTGCGCGGCGCGCGTTGGGCTCCAGCTCCTTGGCAAGCCGAATCGTGTGCGGGCTGCCGTGGCAGTCCTTGCAGTAGGGCAGACCGGCCTTGGCGCCGTCCTTGTCCTTGCCGTGCGGCAGGTGACCGGGGTTCTCGCCGACCTCATGGCAGTCACCGCACGCCGTCCAAGCGTCGGGCACCCGCAGGCCGCGGTCCTTCAGCGCCTGGGCGGGCTCGCCTTCGGGCGAGATCACCTTCTCGTGCGGATTGAAGTGAAAGCCCTTGTGGCACTCGCGGCACGACACGTCGGCGTGCGCGGTCGCAGAGACCTCAGCCGGCGCGAACACGGCGTCTTGATGGCAAACCCGGCACCACTTCGGATCATCCGACGGGTTCGGAGTCTTGGCCGTGGCGGGAAGCGAAACAGTCAGCAGCGCGCCCAGCAGGGCGGCGGACCACAGAAGGCGGGCGGGAAGGTGGGCGAGCATGGGCTACCTTTGCGAGGTGGTTTCCGTGCGGACGGGACTGAAACAAGCGGGAGGAGTGGGTGGGAGGCCCCGAAGGGTCGGCGCAGACCACAGCAATTTCCGTACCAGCCGACCGCCTTGGCCGAAATGGGAGTGACTTCGCGATGGATCTTGAAGTGTTGCGACACCCTCGGCGCGACAACTCGCACGTCCCCCGGACGCAACTCTACGCCTGGAAACGGCAACCGACCATGGGATCTGTCGGAATTTCCCGACAGCCATGTGCGGCGTCATGCAATTTCAACGACTTGGCACCGTTTGACTGTCGGATTCTTCCGACAAGCCAGTGTCGGGAATTCTAGACACGTTGAATTTGTTCTGGGTTTCTTGGCCACCGGCAGCCGCCGCCTTCCGGGGAGAGGAGGAGGGGCGGCTGCCAGTGGCCACGTCCGGGGCGGAACTGCGAGGGTCCGCGGGGGGAAAGCGGACCAGCGCTTGGGGGGAGGGTAGCCCCGCCGGACGCCTTCGCCTGACTAGCGGCTGACTTCGACGGTCTCGGTCCGGGTCTCGGTCTTCTCTTCGGCGCGGAGCATGGGGGCAAACGGCCAGCCCAGCAGCGTGCCGATGAAGGCGCCGGCGACCAGGAAGAGGAACAGCGAAGCGAACAGGCCCAGCGCCATGCCGCCCGTGGTGATGACCTTGGCCATCATCGTCGGCTCGACCGGCGTGCCGAACAGGGCGCCCGTCATGATGAGGCCCATGTAACCGCCGTACAGGGTGCCGGGCACCGCGCCGATGACCAGATAGACGATGAAGCTGACGGCAGCGCCGACGTAGGTGGGAAGCAGGGCCTTGTGGTTGCGCTTGGTGCTCATGAGGAATCTCCTTGGGTAGAACTCGTTGCAGGGGGCCGGTTGTCTTCTTCCGGGTTTGGTGGGGCGTCGCGCCCTCGATGACCACCTATTGAGCAAGGTCCGTGCCAACTTGATCAACAAATGTACTTTCAACAGGTTATGTGTTTCCACGGGTCTACGCGGGTCGTCGGACTTCCGGGACAGCCGACGACGGGCCAACCGGACATCTCCGCAATTGCCGTTCACTTTCAAGCAGTTACTATGCGTGTCGGAATTCCCCGACAACGTGTTGCCGTTTCCCGTCACCGAATTCCGACACCTGCAGGCCACCTGCCGGACGGTTGAATGGACCGATCTGGTGGCCCGCCTTGCGCGTTCGCGCTGCCTGACCTATACAGCGCGCGATCGGCGAGGCGGCCGACGGCAGGTGTCGCCGACCTGAACTCGAGTCCACGCGGCTCGGATTCACCGCCCCGCCCTCTGCCCCCCAACAGGGGCGACCCGGCCTCGTCGCACTCCCCCTGCCTGCGAGCGCCCATCGCCCTGCCCCGGACCGCCCCCGCGCCCTCCTCCTTTCCGAGCCCGGCGTGCGAGCGCGAAGTCCCCACCGCTCAGGTGGACTGTATAGGAGACTGACTCCATGGTCGCACGCCGCAAGATCACCATCGATGGCAACGAGGCTGCCGCTTCCGTCGCCCACCGCACCAACGAAGTGATCGCCATCTATCCGATCACGCCTTCGTCCAGCATGGGAGAGCTCAGCGACGAGTGGTCCGCCAACGGCCGCAAGAACATCTGGGGCTCCGTGCCGCAGGTGACCGAGATGCAATCCGAGGGTGGCGCGGCCGGTGCCGTCCACGGGGCCCTGCAAGCGGGCGCCTTGACGACGACCTTTACGGCGTCGCAGGGCCTGCTGCTGATGATCCCCAACATGTACAAGATCGCGGGCGAGCTGACGCCGTTCGTGATGCACGTGGCGGCCCGTACGCTGGCCACCCACGCACTGTCGATCTTCGGCGACCACTCGGACGTGATGGCCTGCCGCCAGACCGGCTTTGCCATGCTGTGCGGCGGGTCGGTGCAAGAGGCGCACGACTTCGCGCTGATCACCCAGGCCGCCACGCTGCGGGCGCGCATCCCCTTCCTGCACTTCTTCGACGGATTCCGCACGTCGCACGAAGTCGCCAAGATGGAAGAGCTGACCGACGACGATCTGCGCCACATGATGGACGACACGTTGCTGGCCGAGCACCGCAAGCGCGGCCTGAGCCCGGATCGCCCCAACGTCCGCGGCACTGCGCAGAACCCCGACACGTTCTTCCAGGCCCGCGAAGCCTGCAACAAGTACTACGACGCGGTCCCGGCCATCGTGCAGGCCGAGATGGACAAGTTCGCTGCCCTGGCCGGCCGCGCCTACAAGCTGTTCGACTACGTGGGTCACCCCCAGGCCGAGTGGGTGCTGGTGCTGATGGGTTCGGGCGCCGAGACGACCCACGAGACCGTCGACTGGATGGTCGCGCAGGGCGAGAAGGTCGGCGTCGTCAAGGTGCGGCTGTACCGCCCGTTCTCGCTGGAAGCGCTGGCCAAGGCCCTGCCCAAGACGACCCTGGCCATCGCGGTGCTGGACCGCACCAAGGAGCCGGGCGCCGTCGGCGAGCCGCTGTATCAGGACGTGCTGACTGCGCTTTCCGAGCTGCGCGCCGCGGGCGAGTCGCCGTTTGCTGCCGAGCCCAAGGTGGTCGGCGGTCGCTATGGCCTGTCGTCCAAGGAATTCACGCCGGCGATGATCAAGTCGGTGTTCGACGAGCTGAAGAACGCCAAGCCGCGCAACCACTTCACGGTGGGCATCGTGGACGACGTGACGCACCTGTCGCTGCCCCTGGGCCCTGCGCTGCCGACCGCCCATGCCGGCGAGATCGGCGCGGTGTTCTTCGGCGTCGGCGCGGACGGCACGGTTGGCGCGAACAAGAACTCGATCAAGATCATCGGCGAGGAGACGCCCAACTACGCGCAGGGCTACTTCGTGTACGACTCGAAGAAGTCCGGCACGATGACGACCTCGCACCTGCGCTTCGGTCCCAAGCCGATCCGGTCGGCGTATCTGGTCAAGCAGGCGCAGTTCGTCGCTTGCCACCAGTTCACGTTCCTGGACAAGGTCGACATGCTGGACGTGGCGGCCCCGGGCGCGACGTTCCTGCTCAACTCGGTGTACGGCGCCGAAGAGGTGTGGGACCACCTGCCCAAGGAGGTCCAGCACTCGATCATCGAGAAGGGCCTGAAGTTCTTCGTGATCGACGGCTTCAAGGTGGCGCGCGATACCGGCATGGGCCAGCGCATCAACACCATCATGCAGACCTGCTTCTTCGCCATCTCGGGCGTGCTGCCGCGCGACGAAGCGATCGCCCAGATCAAGTACTCGGTCAAGAAGACCTATGCCAAGAAGGGCGACGAGATCGTCCAGAAGAACTACGAGGCGATCGACCACACGCTGGCGCACTTGTTCGCCGTCCGGGTGCCGGCCAAGGTCACGGCCACCCGCGCGATGCCGCCCATCGTGTCGGACAACGCCCCCGACTTCGTCAAGCGCGTCACGTCGGTGATGATGGCGGACAAGGGCGACCTGCTGCCCGTCAGCGCCTTCCCACCCGACGGCGTGTGGCCGACCGGCACGACCAAGTGGGAGAAGCGCAACATCGCTTTGGACATCCCGACTTGGGACGAGTCGATCTGCATCCAGTGCAACAAGTGCGCGCTGATCTGCCCGCACGCGGCGATCCGGGTCAAGGCCTACGATCCCAAGCACTTGGACAACGCCCCGCTGACCTTCAAGTCGCTGGACTACAAGTCGCCCGAGTTCAAGGGCGCCAAGTACACCGTCCAGGTTGCGCCAGAGGACTGCACCGGCTGCGGTCTGTGCGTCGAGATGTGCCCCGCCAAGGACAAAAAGAACCCCGAGCACAAGTCGCTCGAGATGGTGCCGCAGCTGCCGTTGCGCGACACCGAGCGCGAGAACTGGGACTTCTTCTTGAACCTGCCGGACCCCGAGCGCACCGAGGTCAAGATCGACGTCAAGGGCTCGCAGTTCCTGGTGCCGCTGTTCGAGTACTCGGGCGCGTGCTCTGGCTGCGGCGAGACCCCGTACATCAAGCTGCTGACGCAGTTGTTCGGCGACCGGATGCTCATCGCCAACGCGACGGGCTGCTCGTCGATCTACGGCGCCAACCTGCCCACCACGCCGTACACCTGCGACACGAACGGCCGCGGTCCCGCCTGGGCCAACTCGCTGTTCGAGGACAACGCGGAGTTCGGCGTCGGCATGCGGCTGGCCGTCGATCGCCACGTCGAGCAGGCGGAAATGCTGCTGCTGAAGCTGGCCGCCCAGATCGGCAGCGAGCTTGTCAGCGACCTGCTGAAGGCCGATCAGACCACCGAGGCCGGGGTCAAGGCGCAGCGCGAGCGGGTCGAGGTCCTGCGACAGAAACTGACCGGCATTCAGGGCGCCGATGCCCGGATGCTCGAGCTTCAGGCGGAGTACTTCGAGCGGAAGATCGTCTGGATCGTGGGCGGCGACGGCTGGGCCTATGACATCGGCTACGGCGGTCTGGACCACGTGCTGTCGATGGGCCGCAACGTGAACATTCTGGTGCTCGACACCGAGGTGTACTCGAACACGGGCGGTCAGGCGTCGAAGGCCACCCCGATGGGTGCCGCGGCCAAGTTCGCCACGGCCGGAAAGCCCAATGGCAAGAAGGACTTGGGCCTGATCGCCATGAGCTACGGCAACGTCTACGTCGCCCGCGTCGCCATCGGCGCCCGCGATGCCCAGACGGTGCGCGCCCTGCAAGAGGCCGAGGCGTACGACGGACCGTCGCTGGTCATCGCGTACTCGCACTGCATCGCCCACGGCTACGACCTGCAGCGCGGTCTGGACCAGCAGAAGACGGCGGTCAACACCGGCTACTGGCCGCTGTACCGCTACGATCCCCGCCGCGTGCTCCAAGGCGAGTCGGCCATGAAGCTCGACTCGGCGGCGCCCAAGCAGAGGCTGATGGACTTCGTGGACAAGGAGACGCGCTACAAGATGGTCCAGGCGCGCGACCCAGAGCGGTTCGAGCGCCTGATCTCGACCGCCGAGAACGACCTGGCCAACCGCTATGCGCTGTACGAGCACATGGCCAAGATGGCGATCCCGGTGCAGCTGCCGGTCAAGACCGAGGAGTAGCCCCGGCGGTCCGCAGGCGATGAACGCAAGAAGCCCCGCTGTCGGTTCGGGCCGGCAGCGGGGCTTCGCGCGTTTTGTGCTTTACGCGTGCGGGGTTGCGAGGG
>JBMOIG010000141.1:0-11015 GCA_049317445.1 Myxococcota bacterium
ACCTGACAACCCAGAGGCCAGTCCCCACCCGGCAAGGGCGCGCGCTTTGCTGTCGTCTGCGCCGTTCAAACGTTTGGATGAGACGCCCAACACTTCGACATCAGGCCACAAAAGCCTTGCGAATCGCCTTGCGGCCGTCCTTGCCCCAGCCCGGCGAACGCGCGGCGAGTCGACGCGTGCCACGCCGCCCGGGTCGGGTCGCCCTAGTCCCACCCGGTGGTCACGTCCACGTCGAACACCACGTCGACGATGCCGCTGTAGAGCCCGCCGGAGTAGCCGCCATCGTGGATCAGCCCGGGCAGGTCGCCGAAGCACGTCCCGTCTGCGTAGTCGTCTGACGCGACGTCAGAGTCATAGGCCACCACGCAAAACGACTCACCGTACGGGATGTCCACCGACAGCGTGGTCCAGTAGCTGGCGTTGAAGGTGTCCTGTTTGACCGCCGTGCACGCGAGGACCGCGGTCTTCGTCTCGATGCAGATGCGCGGGTCGGGCATGCCGCCGAAGGCGTCCCACGACTCGCCGTTGGGGTCATACGTCTGGAAAGTCGCGCTCTGGACCAGCACGTCCAGGGTGATGCCGAAAGGCGAAGTGCACTCGCCCCAGCCGGTGCAAACCTCCTCTGTCGTACACTGCGAGTGGCTGGCGCAAGGCCCACACCCCGCCATGCCGTTGGCGCAGATCTCGCCATAGGTGCACGCCTGCGGGGCCAGCTTCTTCCAGCAGCCGTCGCTGCCCTTGGTGCAGCCGACTTCGCTGCCGAACGCGCAGGTGGGCGCGGCGCACTCGTTGGTGCAGCTGGCGCCAAGCGGCTTGCACTGTCCGGCGGAGCAGGTCTCGTTGCCGCCGCAGCTGGTGGCGCCGCTCCAGATCCAGCAGCCGCCTGCCTGGATGCAGGTGCGGTACTGGCCAACGCCGTAGCACTCGGCCTGACCGGGGGAACACGCGTCGCAGCCGGTCGGGATGGAGGTGTCGTTGGCAGTGTCCGCGACCGGAAAGTAGCCGCCGCCGCCGCTGTTGCCGGACGACGTGCAGCCCAGCGACATCGCCAGGATGACAAGCAGGCCAATCGGAATGCTGACTTGCAGCGGGCGAAGGGAGGAGGAAACAGGGGAGGGGAGCTGAAGCATCGGTTCTCCTTTGGGGATGGACACGGGGCGGCGCAACTGCGCGTGCGCCACACTGACCGTTGGACCAACATGGCCGAAAACGTACCTCGCGGATGCGACAACTGGTGTCGCATCCGGACGGCGTCTTGCAAAATGGCGGTGCTACTTCCGTATTTGCACGAAGAACGGAAACGGGGTGGCCAGAATGCTCAAGACCTTGGTCCGCAACCGGCCCTTCCCGACCCCAACCTGCTGTCATTCCGGTTCTGCCTACAGCGGCAACGGCTCTTGCCCTTTCGCCCGCGCCTTCAACCGCTCGGCCACGAACTTCTTGACCTCGTCCGGACCGATCCCCAGCCACGCCAGTCGCTTGGCCACCGCCGCAATCGTCTCGGCGTGGCGCACTTGGGCCTTGGCCACGTGCGGGGTCAGACCGGCGGCCTCGATCACCTCGGCGTCGTGGCGAGCGGGCAGCAGCAGATAGTCCACGGGGCGCGGCGACTTGGGCAGCAGCGGGTCCTGCGGGTTGTGCTCCAGAAACGCGGTCATCGCCAGACGGTCGAGCAGCAGGTGCCCCTCGTCCATCGACACCGTCACGTCGCCCTTGCCGCTCAGCACCAGCGGCAGGCGCACCATCAGCGCCGGGTCGACGTGACAGGTCTGCTCGGTGTCGGTCTGGTCCGGCTCTGCCGCCTGGTCACCGGTCGCGCGGGCCTCTAGAACGCCGCCGCCGTTTCCCCAGTCGATCTGCAGTTCTCCGGGACGCAGGGTCCACGTGCCTGCCGCGCGCAGCGACCGGTTGACGCTGCGGATGGTGCGCAACAGGCGGGCCAGCTCGCGGCGGTCTACGGTAACGGTGGGCATGGCGGGAACCTCCGGCAAAACACGGTGCCAGAACCCCGTGATCGTAGCTGCACCCTTGGGCCACGGCAACCGCCCCCAAACACACCACACCTGCGACACCACATGTCGCATCCCGACACGCCAAGCCTTGCGGCGCGCGGCGGGTTCAGGCACACCGCCAGACCTGCCACCCCTGAATCCTTCGCACCCCAAGGTCACCGACATGCGCATCCTGCACACCTCAGACTGGCATTTGGGCAAGAACATGACCGGCGTCTGGCTGTACGACGACCAGCAGTACGCGCTGGACCAGATTGTCGCGCACTTGGCCTCGGCGCCGCCGTACGACCTGATGCTGGTGGCGGGGGACGTGTTCGACCGCGCCACGCCGTCAGAGCGGGGGGTGCGGATGCTGGGCGAGTGGCTGGCCAGGGCTCGCAACGTCGCGCCACAGCTGCCGATCGTGTTCATTGCCGGCAATCACGACAACGGCCCTCGTCTGGCTTGGGCGTCGGCCCTGCTGGACCAGCAGCACGTCTTCCTGCGCGGCGAGACCGTTGGACTGGACCGGCCGATTCAGGTGACGGCGCGCGACGGCACCCAAGCGCAGGTGTGGGCGCTGCCGTTTCTGCTGCCGGGGTCGGGCGGCGAGGACACTCCGAGTCAGGTACTGGCCATCGAGACGGTGGTGCAGCGGATCCGGGCCAGCTGGGATCGGTCGCAAGTGCAGGTGCTGGTGGCGCATTGCTATGTGCGCGACGGCAAGACTTCAGAGTCCGAGCGGTCGATCGGCACCGCCAATCTGGTCGAGCCCGACGTGTTCGAGGGGTTCGACTACGTGGCGTTGGGGCATCTGCATCGGCCGCAGTCGGCGGCACCCAACGCCCGGTATTCCGGTGCGATTTCGCGCTATAGCTTTTCCGAGGCCGGGGGCGAGAAGTCCATGGCCGCCATCGAGGTCGCGCCGGGGCAGCCGCACCGCTTCACGCCGGTCGCCCTGCAGTGCCTGCGCGGGATGCACCGCATCACCGACACGCTGCAGGCCCTGCTGACCGACCCCAAGTACGCAGACCGTCTGCAGGATTACGTCGAGCTGACGCTGGATCCGCCGGTCGATGTCGGCAATCCGCACGAGCAGCTGCGTACGCGGTGGGCGCATCCCCTCACCCTCCGCAACGAGGTCGGGGGCGAGGGCGCGTCGCAGGCGCTGTTGCGCACCGACGGCGACAAGGTCAGGGAGCTGGTAGAGGATTTTGAGGACTTCTACGATCTGTTCCCGCCCGGACTGGCGCCACACGAACAGGTCCTGGCCACGTTTCGCCGTCTGGAAGCCGTCGTGATTGCAGAGGAGGCGCGAGATGAAGCCCATCGAGCTTGAGCTGCAGTGGTTCGGCCAATACGCCCAGTCGCAGACCGTCCCGTTCGACCAGCTGGACCGGCGCTTCCTGATCACCGGCGAGACCGGATCGGGCAAGACGACGCTGTTCGACGCCATGTCGTACGCGCTGTACGGCGAGGGGCTGGGATCCCGCAAGTACGGTGCGGGGTTGCGCAGTCAGCTGGCGGGGGTCGAGGACTCGACCGTCGTGCGCTTCGTGTTCGAGATCCGCGGCGTGCGGTGGCAGGTCGAGCGGTCGCCGTATCGGTTCGTCCGCTACAAGCGCGGCGGCAATCCGGAGACGGACAACTACCTGACACTGAAGCGACTGAGCGGACCGGGCGCGCCGGAAGTGATCGCACCCGGTGAGATCCCCAATTTGCTCAGGGACTTGCTGGTGCTGCGGGTGGACGACTTTGCCAAGATTCTGGTGCTGCCACAGGGTCAGTTCCAGCAGTTTCTGGAGATGAAGTCGGTCGAGCGGGCCAAGCTGCTCAAGACCCTGTTTCCCGTAGACCGCCACGAGCGCGTTGCCCAGCTGGCCAAGGACGAAGCCCGGGAAGTGCACGCGAAGATCAAGGAGAACGACGCCTTCCAGAAGGAAGTGAAGCGCGAGTTCGTTGCCGAGACTTTCGCCGCGCAGGACAGCGCATTGTCCTTGCGGGTCGAGCAGCTGCGCGACATCGAGGGGGTGCGAGCGCAAGAGGCAGAGCAGGCCAAGGCCGCGCTGCACACGGCGCGCACGCTGGCGAGTCTGGTCGAGCGGCGGACCGGGCGGTCGCAGGCGCGCACCCAGCACCTGACCGGCGAGCCCGCGCACCAGACGCGGGTCCAGCAGCTGGCGGCGGGACGGCGGGCGGCGGCGGCGCTGCCAGCGGTGGACGCCAGAGCTCGACTGCTTCAAGAGATCAACGGGTTGCAGCAGCAGCACGGCAAGGACGCCGGCGAGCTGGTGGTGGCCGCACAGGTCCGCGACGCCCTGCGCCCGGCGCACGTCGAACTGCCGATCCGGGACGCGGCGCAGCAGGAAGCCAAGGGGTCGATCGGCAAGCAGAAAGAGCGGTTGGAGGCGCTGGCCGCGCTGGTGAAGGCGCGTGGCGAAGCGGCACGGCTGGCGGGCGAGGAAACGGCTGCCACAGCCAAGGCAGCCGAAGGGCAGGGCGCGGTGGAACTGGCGCAGGCGGCGTTGGCGGCGTTGGACGCCGTGGGCGAGGCGTCGCGGCAGGCTCAAGGAGCGCTGCAAGCTGGGCGAGACCGCGTCGAGGGCTGTCGCCGGTTCGAGACTGACGCCAAGGCGGTGCGGGTCTGGACGGATACGCGCAGTCCCGCGCTGGCCAAGGAACTCGAGCAGGAACAGCGGGTTTTGGGTGAACGCGAGCAGGACCTGACCCGCGCCGAGCAGACGCTGGCCGACGCCCAGCACCGGGTCGATGCCGACGCCGCGCTGGCCCTGGCGGCGAACCTGCGGCCGGATGAGCCGTGTCCCGTCTGCGGCAGTACCGACCACCCGCAACCGCGCCACCGCAGCGGCGACGAGGTGCGGGACGACGCGCTGGCGTTGCGCAAGACCGCGGACGCACTGGTGAAGAGCGCCCGCACCGGGCACGAAGTCCAGGGCAAGCTGGTGGCCACCGTGCAGGCGACGCGGATCACCGAGAAGACGGCGGCAGAGGCGGCGGCGAACCGCTTGCGCGACGCGGGGTTCCAAGGGCCGGAGGCGTGGCAGGTGGCGCTGGCAGCCGCGATGGCGGACTTGGCCCCCTTGGACGGTGCGGAGCAGGAGCGGCAGGTGGCGCTGGCCGGGCGGCCCAACCGCGCGCAGGCCCTCGAATGGGCCCGTCAGACGGCAGACCAGCGGCGCACGGCGGCCGAGCAGGCGGCGCAGCGGCGAACCGTGGCGACGACCACGCTGCAAGGGCTGGGCGAGCGTCTGGGTCCCGTGGCAGACGCGGCGGTCGAGACCCTGGCCACCCAGCAGGCGATTCGGCAGGCGGAGACCGCCTTCGACACCGAGACCCAGGCGATCCTGAAGCTGCGCAACGACATGCAGCAGGCCGAGGCGCGGGTGTCGACGCTGGCTGGGCAGGTGGACGCGCTGGCCAAGCAGCTGCAGGCCAAGCGCAACGACCTGCCGACGACCCAGCAGGCCGCCGAGAAGGCTTTGGCAGACGCGCAGTTCGACACGGAGCAGGCGGCCCGTGCCTGTGCGCTGACCGCCGCCGTGCTGGACACCCTGCAGCGGCAGGTGGAGCAGTGGACGCTGGAGCTGGCGCAGCTGGACACGCAACTGGCCGATCTGGAACGCGAGATCGATGGACGCCCGGCCCCCGACCTCGTCACTGCCCAGCAGCTGGCCGAGCAGTGTGCCACCGTCGCGACCCAGGCGGCCGAAGACCGCCTAGCCGTCGCCAGCGAACAGGATCAGCTGCGCGCAAAGGACAAGCGCTTTAGGGAGTTGGAGGAAGAGCGTCGCCTGCTTGTGGCCGACAGCCGCGGTCTGCTGGACCTGTCGCAGCGCCTCAACGGCGAGATTGCCCCCAAGATCGACTTCGCGACGTGGATGCTGACGTGGTGGCTGGACCGGGTGTTGCGTGCGGCGAATTCGCGCCTGCGCACGCTGAGCGACAGCCGCTATGCCTTCCGCCTGCGCACCGGCCAAACCGACGGACGCGTGTGCGCCGGCCTGGACGTCGACGTGCTGGACACGTGGTCCAACCGCCTGCGCGACGTCAACGCCCTGTCCGGCGGCGAGAAGTTCCTGGCGTCGCTGTCGCTGGCACTGGGACTGGCCGACGTGGTGCAAAGTCTCAATGGCGGCGTGCAGCTGGACACGCTGTTCATCGACGAGGGCTTCGGCAGTCTGGACGCAGAGACGCTGGGCCGGGCGATGGAGCTGATCGAGGCCCTGTCCGAGCACCGCTCAGTCGGCTTGATCAGTCACGTCGAGGCGATGCAGCGCGAGATCCCGTCGCAGGTGCGGGTGACCAAGTCGCCGGCGGGGTCGAAGGTGACGGTCGTCCGCAGCGCCAAGGCGTAGCGGCCCGCGCTAGGTCTCGACGGTCGAGACGTACGGGTTGAGCCCCAGACGGACGCGCAGCACTTCGGCCGCCGCCTGATACGCGACGTAACGCGGGGTAATCTCTTGCGTCTGCGTCTCAGGCCCCGGGTAGAAGTCCAGCGTGTGTTTGTGGTGGTAGCGGTCGAAGTCGAAGCGCACGCCCGACACCCCCTCTACCGCCTTGCGCATCCGGTACAGCCAGCGCATGTCGCTGGTCATCGAGACCGACATCTCTACCCGTCCCAACGCGCCGGCCCACATGCTGCCGGCCGAGCCCTGCGGGTGCTCCTCGCGCTCCTTGACGGCCGCCAGCCGCGCGGCCTCCAGCGCCTCGCGCAACACCGCCTGCACCGTGGCAACATCGGGCAGCGGCTCACGTTCGTCGGGCTTGCGCTCACGCACCGGTCGCGCGCGCACCTGCTGGCGAAGCGCCCGGGCCTCGCGCAGCTGCTCGGGCAGTTTGGCCTTGTCGGGCAGCTGCTTGCGCGCAGTACGGGGGCGGCCAGAGGCGCAGCGCGTCGTCACCTGGACCCACAGCTGGCCCAGACGGTCGCGGTAGACCTCGATGCGCTCGAGCAATTCGCGTCGGCGTGCAGTCGGCGTAGGCATCGGCATGCTCCAGGGCCGCAGTTCGTTGCGGCGCTGGATCCTGTGTAGCACGGGGGTGCGACAGGGCGTGTCGGATGGGGGAGGGTGGGGCCGCGATGCGCTCAGAAACAGCCGACCGCCACCCTCAAGTCGTCAGCACCAACTTGCCCACCGTCTGGCCAGACTCCAGCGCCTCGTGCGCGTCGGCGACCTCGGCCATGGGGTACGCCTTGGTCTCCGGGGGACGGATCGCGCCCTCATGGGCCAGCCGCAACAGCTCGGTCATGCCGCGCTGCAGCATCTCGCGCTTGTCGAACAGGTACGACAGGTTGAAGGCCAGCACCGACTTGTTCGCGTTGGTCAGGTCCAGCGGGTTGAAGCGCGGCGTGCGCAGCCAGTCAAACGCCAGCGACAGCCACTGCGGCCGCCCCCCACTGCGGGGCAGCATCGAGTGAAAGCCGTAGACGACCAGCCGCCCCGCCGACGCCGTGTGGCGAAAGCTCTGGCGCAAGGTCGACACACCGTTGGCGTCCAGCACCACGTCGTAGCCGTTGGGTGTCACCCGCTCTGCCATGCGCCACAGGCTGTGCTTGGACTTGTCGATGACCTCGTCGGCCCCCAGCGCGATGGCCACCGGCACCTTGTGCTCTGACCCGACCACGCCCACCACGCGCGCCCCCGCCGCCTTGCCCAGCTGCACCAGCGCGCCGCCGACGCCGCCCGCCGCCGAGTGCACCAGCATCGTCTCGCCCGGTCGCACGTGGGCCAGCTCGTGCAGCGCATACCAAGCCGTCAGGAACACCGCCGGCAGCCCCGCCGCCTGCTGCATCGACCAGCCTTGGGGCAGGGCAAACACCTGATGGCGCGGCGCAACCACCTGTGTCGCATAGCCTCCGAAGCGCGTCACCGCCAGCACCTCGTCGCCCAGCGCCAGGTCCTTCACGCCCGGCCCCAACGCGTCGATGGTGCCTGCGACCTCAAACCCCGGCGTGATCGGCCAGCCCACGTACTCCTTGGCCGACGCGTACAACCCCATGCGAATCACGCAGTCCGCGTAGTTCACGCCGATGGCCTGCACGGCGACGCGCACTTCCCCCGGACCCGGCTGCGGCTCGGGCGCATCGATGAGCTTGAGGCGGTCGTACGACCCGGGGCGCGAAATCTGGATGTGCTGCATGGTGTTGCCTCTCGCGTTGGGACCCGGTGCCGATGCTACGCCGTCCGTGCCGGAGCGGGAAGCGTTGTGTGTGTGGGGGACGTTCTCTGTACGCAACGCGACACGGTTTGTCGCCGCCGTGGGACAAACTCGCCCCGCGAGACCGGACGACGCGCGAGCTTGTCGCCGCCACAACCGCAGACGCGACGCACACTTGAGAGGTTCCCCATGCCACCGCTCCCACGACCCGACCCCAACACCTACTGGGTCCACCCGCACCTGCTGCTGGCCGGCGAGTACCCCGGCTGCAAGGCGCCCCAAGACCCGACCAGCCGTCTGGGTCGCTGGCTGGACGCCGGGATCCTGACCTTCATCGACCTGACCGAGACCGGCGAGCTGACGCCGTATGCCGAGCCGCTGCGCACCCTTGCCCTGCAGCGCGGTCTGCGCGTGCGACACTGGCCGTTGCCGATTCGCGACCTGGACGTGCCCGCCACGCCGGCGGCGATGCGCGAGATCCTCGACCTCATCGACAGCGAGCTCGAAGAGAAGCGCCCGGTCTACCTGCACTGTTGGGGTGGCGTGGGTCGGACAGGCACGGTCGTGGGCTGTCACCTGGTGCGGCGAGGTCTGGATGGCGCGGCGGCGTTGCAGCGTCTGGAAAGGCTGTGGCGCGTCGTCCAGAAGCGCGACCGCAAGCCAGTCACCCCGGAGACGCAAGCCCAACGCGACTTCGTGTTGGGCTGGGCGGACCGCGAGCGCGAGCCCCGGCCGATGGACCGCTGCACCTTGGGCGCCACCGACCTTGTCTTCGTGCAGATGCCCAATGGCGCGATCTTGCGGACGCACGACGACGTGCAGGCCTACTTGGCGGGCGTGCAGTGGCAGGGGGTTCGGCCCGGGTCGGGAATTGGCGAGTGGTAGGTCGAAAGCGTCCACGTAGGGTCCCGGGTTCCTTGACAATCGTCCGGCGTTGGGAGCACACGTCGGGTGTGGGTCTTCGTTGTCCAGTATGCGACACAGCTTGTCGCACTTCCCCCCTTCAACAGGAGCTTCCCATGGTCCAGCAAACTTCTCGTGCAAGGCTTTCGTCGCTGCTGCGGGTGGCGTGCGCGGTTTTGGCCGTCGGTGCCGTCGCGGTGCCGTTCGCGGTTCAAGCGGCCCCGGGCGCGCTGGGGTCCGAGTCCGGCCTGATTGTGTCGGGTGAGCGCGTGACGGGCATTGGCCAGTCGGTGCAGACCATGGTGTCGCCAGACGGCACAGAGAGTGTGACCACGTCTCGCGCCCTGATCGGCACGTGGTCGACCAATGCCTCTCCGGTCACTGAGCCGCGGATCGGCGTGGACTACAAGCTGGCGACTGGGGTGACCGTGGGTTCCGCATTCGGCCTGCTGTCGGCCAGCGGCGAGATCGGCGAAGTCAGCAGCGGCGTGACGACGACGACCCAGACCGACGACGTCTCGGGTTTCATTCTGGCTCCGCGTCTGGGCTACATCCAGACGATGTCTGGCAGTGTCAGTGTGTGGCTGCGTGGCGGGGTCTCGATGTACTCCGTGACGCAATCGGACCCGCTGGGCGACAACAAGGTCGTCACCTCGGGGGCGAACCTGACCATCGACCCGCAGGTGCTGGTCTCGGCCACCCGGAACTTCGCCGTGGCCCTCGGCCTTGTGGTGGACCTGCCGATCTCGGGCTCCTATGAGTACACGGTCACCGATCAGGGCGTGCAGACCAGCATCAAGGGCGACTTCTCGGCGCGCTTCCTCGGCGTGACCGTGGGGTTCCTTGGTCTGTTTTGACCTGCGTGGCGGACAATGGCGGAGGGTGCCGGCCGCCCGCCCTTGACATGCATCGCCATTGAGCGCACCCACATTCTTGTGGGTCCGTTGACCTGTCCAGTTTTGCCAATTTCACCCAAGGAGTCTGCCATGCAGCGTGTTCGCCACCTGTTTCTCGCGCTCTGCCTCACGGCGTTGGCCCTGACCGGTTGCAAGAAGGCAGCCGACACCGTTCCGCCGCCCTCCGACAAGCCGGCTGCTCAGACCGCTGCCGCTGCCACGCCTGAGGCGCCGCCCCCCGCTCCCAAGGAGGAGCCGCTCGCCGTCGCCAAGCGCCTGCTCGAGCCCAAGACCGCCCAGGACCTGACGGATGGTCTGCACGCCGCGATCGAGGCGCTGGCCAAGGCGAAGGTGGCAGAGGGTAGCGAGACCCGTTTCGCCGAGGGCGAGGAAGCCGTCCCTGTGTTCGAGAAGGCGCTGAACAACGCACTGTCTGCTCGGCTGACTCCCCCTCTGGATGACGCAGCCAAAGCCAAGCTGAGCGAGGAAGTTCAGACCATCATCACCGAGACCATGACCAGCGGACCGAATCCGACCCGGGTGCTCATGGCCTCTCGCGCCTGCACCGAGCTGGCCCGCAAGCCTGAGAATCTTGCCAAGGTTGTGGATAGCCTGAAGAACATGGTCTCGGCCAAGACGGTGGTCGAGATTGCCCGTTGCGTGTTTACGGTCGCGCCCAGCGAGATCGCCGCGCGCGCCCGCAAGGCTTGGGACCCGAACGAGACTGCGGACCAGCAGCTCGCTCTGTTTGCCGTCGCCGAGGGCACCGCCAAGGTCGCCCTGATCGACACCTTCACTCACCCCGCGCTGAAGGGAAACACCAAGGTCGCTGCGGCGTTGGCGGCCGAATGGGACAACAAGATCCTGACGACCAACTCGCGCTACACCATCCTGATGATCCTCAAAAACATCTGCGCCAAGCCCCAGATGGACGCCATCGCCGCCAAGCTGGCCGGTGCAGCGGACCCGGAGACGCAGGGCCTGCTGCGGGCGGCCAAGGCTCCGCTGACGAACTGCCCGTAATTGCGCCGGATCTCGCGGCGGC
>JBMOIG010000142.1:0-10831 GCA_049317445.1 Myxococcota bacterium
CTCGCGGCCCCAGCCCGCTTCACCTATGACGCCATCTGTGCTACCGAACGCGCGCTGGAGTCACCACTGCGGAGGTCGCCCTTGTCCCGCCTGACGCTGCTTCTTCTCGTCACCCTGCTCCTGCCCACGGCGGTGTTTGCCCAAGACTTCGGGCCCATCGGCAGCCGCCCCCACGCCATCACCCTCGAGCAAGGCCCCGGCGGGCCGACGGGCTACCTCGGCGCCATGTTCGGATGGACGCTGCCCCAGACCCCGTGGGCAGCGGAAGCGGGCTTCGGCTTGGGAGCGACCGGCTGGCAAGTGGCGTTGCAAG
The DNA here is from genome assembly GCA_049317445.1 of Myxococcota bacterium. Lineage (GTDB taxonomy): Bacteria > Myxococcota_A > UBA9042 > UBA9042 > UBA9042 > CAJBNH01. Next base: position 314 of record JBMOIG010000142.1, read on the forward strand.
CCAAGCGCTTCTTCCAGGTGGGCAACGATGGCTCGTACCTGACGCTGCAGGCCGGGCCGTCGCTCGGGATGCTCGGCAGGCCGCTCGGCACCGAGGTCCCCTCTGTGCACCAGGTCGAGGTAGGCAACGACACGATCTACTGGATTCTGTTCATGAATACCGGCATCGGTTGGGAGGGCCGTGGGGTCTGGGGCGGTATCATGCGCGTCGCGGCGGGGGCCTGGCTCAACGTCGCCAACACGCAGGCCGACCTCTGCCTCCCGAACGACAATGCCCCAGGTCCCAACGAGTGTCATCCGATGTTCGCCCCGAGCGGCCCGGAAGTCGCTGAATTGATGGTGTTTCCTTGGGCGGCAGTCGGTTACGGCTGGGCCTTCTAGGCAAACCGTTGCCGGCAACAGGGCGCGCGGAGCAGGATCCGGTTGAGAACGGTCATGGCGCGGCCTCAGCGCCGCAATACGACAGGAGGAAGCATGCTCCATCGCCGCACAATCTGGACGAGGCAAGGGCTGCCGTGGTTGCTCGCCGGGCTTGCCCTGATGGTCTGCGTGGCGTGCGGCGCGACAGAGCGTTACCGCCTGCCTGTCGACGCATGGCGGGCGCCAGAGACGTTTGCGCCGCTTGCGTTCGTGGCCCAGTCCGACCGTCTACAGGTGGCTCGCTTCTCCGACGCGATCCACGTCCAGCTCGGCGAAGACGTCTGGGCCTACTACCGCATCGAGGGTAACGAGTACTGGCTGTGGGTTCAGGTTCGGGAGGAGGGCATGACGCCCGACCGAGTTGCGCAGCTGCAGGACTGGGGCAAGGCGCGCGCCTTGGACATCTGGGACCGCGCGATGGTGGTCTACCGCCAGACGATGCCGACGGTGGTGCCCGCCCCGGCCATCTATGTTGCGCCGCCGAGCGGCCTGCGGTTGGAGCTGAACTTGCGCTGACGGCGGGTTCACGGCGATGTCGCGTGGGTAGTCTGGGGGAAACCATCCCCGATTCCGGGACTGCCAGCGCGGCCTTTGGGCGAGTGGGCACGGCAGCTGGCGCTTCTGGCGGCCTGAGCTCGGGTCGGGAGGGCTTTGGGGGTGGAAGGCCATGCAATGAGGAATGATTGGGTGCGTTGACCGGCGACAACCCCCAGCGCAGACTCACGCCCGAAAGCACGAACCGACTCGGTCGGCGCACCTTGTCCGAACGAACGATGCTTGGAGGAAGCTTGCGATGACCTTGTTCCAGTTTGGTGCGGAAGATCCGGTCCGTGGCTACCGCACGCTCGACGAGCGCGTGATGCGAGGCAGCGCGGGCATCATGCTCGCGCTCGCGGTCATCGCCATCGTCAATGGCTTCGTCCTGAAGAACTACCCGGTTCTGCCCTACATCTCAGGGTTTCTGGTCCTCAACTTCCTGACGGGCCTTGTCGTCAACCCCAAATTTTCGCCGACGGTGTGGGTAGCGACGTGGCTGGTGCGCAAGCAGGCCCCGCTGCCCATCGGTGCCGCGCAAAAGCAGTTCGCGTGGAGCTTGGGCCTGACGCTGTCGGCCTTCATCTTCGCGTTCTCCCTGCTGCTGCAGCACGATGCCTCCTGGTTTGGCACCACGTGCAAGCTCTGCGTCATCTGCATGGCGCTGCTGTACCTGGAGACGGCGTTTGGCATCTGCGTCGGCTGCAAGCTCTACGACCTCGCGATCCGTGTCGGCCTTCTGCGTGCGCCCGCCATCAAGCCCAACTGCATGGGCGATGCGTGCGAGGTTGCGTCGCCGAAGCAGGACGTGGGCTGAGCGGGCGCCTGCAGACGCGCGGCATTTTGCGCGGAGACTGCCGGTTCGGTAGCCCAAAATCACACGCATTCAAGCGGGGTTGGCAAGGTTGACCGGGGAAATCCGGCGGTGCAGACTCAGCCCGGGACGCTCGGGATGGACCAGCTTCGGGTTGGCCAGACGGTGGGCGAGCGTGGGGTTCGGGGGAGGGGAGTCGCGGGGGCGAGTCCTTGTCCGTTGGGAGAGCCGAGGCCCCGATGCCAGGGGTCAAGGAGCCGTTGTGTCCGAAGCCAGCCAGTTCGACGCGGATTTTCTCATCATCGGGTCAGGGTTCGGAGGCTCGGTGTCGGCCCTGCGGTTGGCGCAAAAGGGCTATCGCGTCCTCGTGATCGAGCGCGGCCGTCGCTGGCAGGCAGAGGACTTCCCCAAGACCAACTGGAACTTGCGCAAGTCTGTCTGGGCACCAAGGCTGGGCTGTCACGGTCCGTTGCGGCTGTCGCTGCTCGACGACGTGCTGGTGCTGTCTGCGGCGGGGGTGGGCGGAGGCAGTCTGGTGTACGCCAACACCCTGCTGACCCCTCCGGAGCCCTTCTTCCGCGACCCGCAGTGGGCGTCACTGGCCGACTGGCGGGCAGAGCTGGCACCGCACTACGCCACCGCCCGCAAGATGCTGGGCGCAGTACCCAACCCGGTCGCGGGACGGGCCGACGACGTGCTCCGGCGAGTTGCCGAAGACATGGGCATGGGCGATCGCGTCCAAGTCGCCGATGTGGGTGTGTATTTTGGCGAGGCGGGTCAGACTGTGCCTGACCCGTACTTCGGCGGCGAAGGACCTGACCGCACCGGCTGCACCCAATGCGGCGCGTGCATGACGGGCTGCAAGCACGGCGCCAAGAACACACTGGACCGCAACTACCTGTATCTGGCAGAGCGACTGGGCGTGTCGGTGCTGGCAGAGCGTGAGGCCGTCGCACTGCGCTGCATCGGCGGTCCCGACCAGCGCGGCGCGCAGGGCTGGGAGGTCGTGACGCGGTCCTCGAACAACCTGAGCCGCTGGTTTGGGCGGCCAGAGGTCCTGCGGGCGCGGCAGGTGGTCTGCGCGGCGGGCGTGCTGGGGACTCTGCCCCTGCTGATGCGCAGCGTGCACGCGGGGCACCTCAAGCACATGTCGCCTGCGCTGGGCGACCGGTTGCGGACCAATAGCGAGGCCATCGTCGGCGCGACCGCACGCGACGCAAGCGTGGACTATTCGAAGGGCGTCGCCATCACCAGCGGCGCGTTCTTCGACGACCACACGCACATTGAGGTCGTTCGCTATGGCGAGCGCCAGGACCTGTTGGGGATGCTGGCCACGCTGCTGGTCGACGGCGGTGGACGGATGCCGCGGGCCCTGCGCTGGCTGGGGACCTGCGTGCGGCACCCGCTGCGGTTTGCGCGCAGCCTCTGGCCGTTCGGCTGGGCCCGCAAGTCCATCATCTTGCTGGCGATGCAGACGCTGGACACCAGCTTGCGGGCGCGGTGGCGGCGGTCGAGGGTGCTGCCGTGGCGGCGGGTGCTGGGGACCGAGGTGCCCAAGGGACACCAAGCCAACCCCACCTATCTGCCCGTCGCCAATGAGGTCGCCAAGCGGGTGGCGGCGAAGATCGGCGGCGATCCGGTCAGCTCGCTGAACGAAGTGGTGCTCGACGTTCCGATGACGGCCCACATTCTCGGGGGCTGCCCCATCGGTCCCGAGTCGGTGGGCGTGCTGGATGCCCAGTGCAGGGTGTACGGTTACGAGGGCCTCAGAGTCTGCGACGGCTCGATGATCCCCGCGAACATGGGCGTCAACCCCAGCTTGACGATTACCGCGCTGACCGAGCACGCGATGGCGGCGCTGCCAGAACGGGCGACGGATCAGTAGACCCGACAATTGGTTGGCGGGCCAGGAGGCCACCCCATGAGCCTGACGGAATCCCAGAACAAGATCAGGGTGTTCTCCCCCGCTTCCGGCGAGCTGCTGGGCGAGGCCCCGGTGACCGACGAGGCGGCCGTCCGGGCTGCGGTCGCCCGTGCCCGAGCTGCCCAGACGGCTTGGGGTGCACTTCCAGTGCGTCAAAGGTGCAAGGCGATGCGGGCCTTCCGCACCACGCTGGCCCACCGCGGTGAAGCGCTGGCCGAAGCCATCTCGCGCGAGAACGGCAAGCCGTTGCAAGAGGCGCTGAGCCACGATCTGGTGCCCGTGCTGGACCTGCTGGCGTGGTTTGAGTCGCGTGCGCCGCGCATCCTGGCTCCACAGAAGCTGCCACTGCACTTCCTGCTGCACAGGTCCAGCTACCTGCACTGCGTCCCGCGCGGCGTCGTGGGCGTCATCGGTCCCTGGAACTTTCCGCTGTCGATTCCCGTGGGCGACGCGTCGATGGCGCTGTTCGCGGGCAACGCCGTGGTGGTCAAGCCGTCGGAGCTCACCCCACTGATCGTGATGCGTGTCAAGGTGTTGTGGGACGAGGCGTGTCGCTTGGACCCGCGCCTGACCCCGGACCTGTTTCAGGTTGTCACCGGGCCAGGGCAGACGGGAGCGGCGGTGATTCAGGCGGGCGCGGACCAGGTGATGTTCACTGGCAGCGTGCCCACGGGGCGCAAGATCGCTTTGGCGTGTGCCGAGCGGTTGATTCCTTGCGTGCTGGAGCTCGGGGGCATCAACCCCGCCATCGTGACGGCCGATGCCGATCTGGACCGTACCGCGCACGCGCTGGTCTGGGGCGGGTTCGCCAACAGCGGTCAGGTGTGCGCCTCGGTCTCCAGAGTCTACGTCGACCGGCGGGTGGTGGCCCCGCTGACCGACAAGATGGTCAAGATCATTGAAGGGTTGCGACAGGGTGACCCGCTCGACGCCGCGCAGGACATGGGAGCGATGACGTCAGCGGCGCAGGTCGAGATCGGGCGAGAGATTCTGGCGGACACGGTCGCGCAGGGTGGACGCGTGCGGACCGGCGGCGACCCCAACGGGCGTCACTTTCCGCCGACGCTCGTCGACCGGGTGCAGCACGGTTGGCGCATCACGCGGGACGAGAGCTTCTCGCCGTTGCTGGCGGTGATCGAAGTCGACAGCGACGACGAGGCGGTGCGGCTGGCCAATGACTCGGACAAGGGCCTGATGGCCTACGTGTTTTGCGGCAACCGCGCCAAGGCCAAGGCGATGGCTGAGCGGATGCAGGCCGGCACCACCATGGTCAACTGCTGCCTCGACACGCACGCGGCTGCCGGCACCCCGTGGCAGGGCGTGAAGGAAAGCGGTCTTGGGCAGGTCCACTCGGCCCAAGGGCTGCGCGACCTGACGCAAGTGCGGCACGTCCACGGGCGCAACCGCCTGCCCTGGTTCAAGCATGAGCTGTGGTGGTTCCCGTACTCACCGCGGGCCTACCGGGCCTGGCTGCGCGTGATCGGCATCGCGTGGTCTGGCGGTTGGGCGGATCGGTTGCTGAGGTTGCTGAAGCGGTGAGGGCCGCCGCGACCTTACGGCGTCGAAGACAGGCTGTCCAGGGGGATGCGCACCGACAGCGACACGGTGTCCAACGCCGCGGAGTAGGTGCCGTTGCCGACCACCATCGTCTCTGAGGCCGGCAGACCGCTTCCCGCATCCGGGGCGACGATCTGGATCACGCTGCTGTCGGTGATCTTCTGGGTGGCGATGAAGTGGTGGGCGTAGGCCAGATCGACCCACAGGCCGTACACCTGCACGCTGGCCCCGACGCTGGCGATGTTGCGCTGCCAATTGGCGAAGTCGACGCTGACGTACTTGGTCGGGATCGCACTGCTTTCATAGGCATACCCGGCGCGCACCTTGAGTCGGTCCGGGATCGCGTCGAAGTCCGCGCCCAGTCGGCCGCTGTACGCGCCCATCATGTCGTGCCCCAGGTGGATGTCGGGCAGCTTCGTCTGGGTGTTGTTGTAGGTGACGAAGATGTTCTTGGTCTTGATCAGGACTTCCTTCATGTCCGACCAGTCTTCGTAGACCCCGTCGACCTCCAGATTGAGGCGAGGCGTCGCCTGCCACGAGGCCCCCAGTCGGGTGACCGAGGCGAAGTTCAGGTCGAGCTCGGCCTTGTCGCCTGCGATGCCCAGCCCGGCGTCGTGGGCGATGGACGGCAGCACGACCTTGAGCGTTCCTGGCGCTGCAAACACGATCGACGGGCGGTAGGACAGCCCGATGGCCCAGTCGGGCGTGGGCGTCACGGTCAAGCCCACGACCGCCGTCGGGATCCAGCCGCTGGTGCCTTGCAGTGTGCCGACCGCGTCGAAGCTGGTGCCGGGGTCCTTGACGGGGCCAGCCGTCGCGTCTCCCATCTTGCCGAAGCCGCTCCACACCGACTGGTCGAACATCGCGTCGCCGTGTGCCAGCTGCCCGGTGATGCCGACGCGGATCAGGTCGTGCCAGGCCGCGGCCACGGCCAGCGAGTAGTAGCCGATGAAGTAGTCCGTGGAGTGCAGGGCATAGCGCTGCACACCGTCGTCGGGGAAGTCGACCTTGCCGATCGCACTGGGCCCCGTAGCCCCCAACGCCAGCGTCAGGTCCGAAAGCGGCCCCACTTGGCCGAAACCGTAGCTGATGGCGCCACTGGGACCGACGACTGGCGGGCCGCTATTGTGGATCGTGGGGCCTTGCAGCGACGTCGAGGTGAAAGAGAACACCTCCCACGCCAACCGGGCATCCAGCGTGGCGCGCAGCCCGCGCTGCTGGGCCAGACCAGCCGGGTTGTACTGAAAGGCCAGTCCGTCTGACGGGTTGGCAGCCCACGCGCCACCACGTCCGATGGCGATGGTGCCGTTATCCGGGTATTCGATGCCTGCCGCTTTGGCCTCGGTACTGCCGAGAGCGCAAGAAACGGCGAGGCACGCGGCGAAAGCCGCGGTCAACCGACGCATGGTAGCTCCTACTGGGCGAGAACCCCCGGAGCGCATCCTAACCGCGATGGGTCGCAGGGCAACTCCCCGACCCTGTTCACGTTGCGTGTCGCTTTTGGGGTGCCGTTCGCTGTGGTCGACTGCGCGACGGGTCAGCGGCGGGCGACCAGCAGGAAGACCGGGAAAGCCCGTGTGCCGGCTTCGGTTTCCTTGACGACCTCCAGCACCGTCGAGAACCCGATTCCCGTGAACCCGGCCCGCGTCGCTTGTGCCGCCAGCGTCTCGCGAGCAAAGCCGTGGTGTACGTCGACCTGCACGCCGTGGAACGAGCCGTCTTCCTGGTCCAGATCGGCGAGACAGAGCCAGCCGCCGGGGTCCAGCAGGGTGTGGAAAGTCTTGAGGATTGCGTCGGTGTCGGGGACGTGGTGCAGCGCCATCGACGAGTAGATCAGGTCATAGCGCTCGTCCGGCAGCGCAGTCGCCGTCAGGTCCAGCAGCCGCGTGTCCATGTTCGAGATGCCCCAATCCGCGATCTTCTCCTTTGCGACCGCCAACATGCCGGGCGAGGTGTCCGTCAGCGTGACGTGCCCCAGCTGCGGCTGCAGCGGAAAGCTGAGCATCCCGGTGCCGCTGCCGAAGTCGAGCGCGCGCATGTCAGCGGTGAGGGGAACCGCGGTCCGGATCCCGTCGGCGATGCGCCGTGCGCGGTCGACAAAGATCGGGTTCTCGTCCCACTGGCGCGCAACGGCGTCGAAGTGGGCGGAGTCCAGAGAGACTTTGGCTGAGGTTTCGGTCATGGCGTCGGGCGTCCTTTGCCCGCGGTCGAAAGCCCAGGCGCGTCCAGCTTGTTCGCGCGATGGCGGTCCGGTCAATCGCGGAAGGACAAGGCGCAATCTTCCCAGCGTCCTACGGAGGAGACCCGTCGGCCAGCCACCGGCGCAGCAGCTCACGGCCGTTCGGTCCCACGCCGTCGCCCCAGGCTGCGGAGGGCGGCATCTCGCCCTCGTCCGTGACGCTAACCAGCTCTTCGGCCACGCTGGCCACGCCCTGAACGCCGTCCTTGTCGGCGTACGTGTCGACGCGGAACTGATTCGGAGCGCCCCGATCGGCCGGATAGCCGTGGCACAGGCCACAGTGGTCGGCCAGCAACGGCTTGACGTCGACCTCGAAGGTCGGGTGCTCCGGCACGGTCGTGATGTCGGGGACCGAAAACGCGCAGCCGCCGGTCGACACCACCAGCGCGGCCAGGGCAAGCAGGAGCGCAAGCGAAGACTTTGTCACGGCTTCTTCTCCATGTGCAGGTGACCGCGAATGTGCAGCGCGTCTTCGACCGGGACGAACATCAGGCTGGGCCGCTCGATCTTGTGGCCCGTCAGGCTGGTGTCGAACTCGAATGAGATGTCTGCGTGGGTAGCGTCGGTGAATTTGGCCGTCAGCTGAACGGTTCGGACTACTGGCGAGCCGTGCAGCTCGATGGTCAGCTGAACCGGAATGGTCAACTGACGCGGACCGTCCGGCGCCACAAAGCCCGCCGCCACTCCGCGCACCGTCACCATCGGGTACTTGGCGCCCTCGATGACTTCCATGGCGTGCTCGTCGCGGTTGTCGTTGCCCGAGTGAAACGCGTTGACGTGGGCGCGGGCCATCAGCTTCAGGCCGCTGCCGTCGAATACCGCCTTGGCCTCGACCTTGTCGCAAGTCCCCGTGACTTCGTGGAACTTGTGGGTCATCACGTATTCGACCTGCCCACCGCCGACCCATGAAGGGGCAGGCGCCGGTGCGGGAGGCGGAGCAGGTGCCGGAGCGGGCTGGGCGAGGACCGGCGGCGCTCCCAGAGCGAGCACGGCGACGGTGAGGAGGGCGGAGAGGATGCGTCTGGACATGAGAGGTCTCCCTTGCCGAATGGTGACTAGAACACCCAAACCGTCGCCGCCGTTGCCAGACAGCCCAGCGTGGCGTAGCCGACCACCTGATGGGCCGTGGCCATGTCCTTCAGACCGCTGGCGTTTCCGGTGTCGGCCTGACGGGCGGTGATGAAGCCGAGCACCACCTGCGTGATCATGCCGGCGGTGGCGCCGATGACTGCGACCTTGTGGATCGTCGTCGTGTCGATGCCGTGAGAGGCGCCCTTGAAGGGTTTGGGTGCAAACAAGCTGTATCCCGCGGTCGCTGCGAAAGCGCCGGTCGTCAAGTAGGTCGTGATCCGGTGCGGCCACAGGTAGTTGCCCGTGCGCCCGCCGCCGTCACCGTACTCGTCGCTGTAGTTCAGTTGGCCCAGGACCACAGAGATGGTCATCAGCGCAAGCGTCGACAGTCCGAGCATCTGATGGGTCTCGAGCATGGCCCGACGTCGCTCGACCTCTGCGGACACACCTGCGACGGCGCTCAGGTCGGCCGTCTTGGGCGCGTCGCCAAACAAGTCGAAGTCCGAGTCGGCCGGTGCCGCGGGGGTTTCCGTCCCGGCGGTCGAGGCTTGGGGCTCTGCCGCGGCGGCCGGTGCTGCGTTGGCTGGCGCCGCCGTCTCAGCCGGGGCGGCCGCAGGCGAGTCGGGCTCGGCGGCCACACACGTCATCGCGACCAGCAACGATCCCAAGCAGATCAGGGCAAGTGGCCATGCGATTCTTCGCTTCACCGGGTCCTCCTCGCAGCGTCGTTCGGTTGGAAGGGAAACGACTGCGGTCCAGCAAGCGCTTTCCCTTCACGTCCGTCAATGCTCCCGTCGTGTCTCAAACAAGTCGGCGGGCGACTTCACCCCGCCCCCCGCCACGTCCGGCTTGCTCACGGTTCTCAGGTTCGGTGGGCACAGCGGATGCCCCCACCCGGTGGCGTGCCCACAGAACCGTCCAATTCGCCACTTGCCAGCGGTATTCCTGACGTCGCGAGGCAATCGCAGCCAGATTGCACCAGACCTGGTCGACACGGGTGGCGGGCGTCCCGAAAACTTTGAAATTCGGCTTGTCTCCAACAGTGAACCATCGTAGCTTGCTCAAGAAATCCCGGTCGGACTCAGCGCGGAGCCGTGTGTCGACCGGGCTCGCTCCCGGAGCCCTCTCATGAATGCACGACTTGGAATCGCTGTCGGTCTTGTCAGCTTGCTGGCCTGTCTTTTCGGGTCTGCCGTGGCCATTGCTGCAGTTCCGGGCACAGCGGTGATCGAGGGCACGCTGCAAGCAACCGGCGGTGGTCCGGCGGCTGACGGCGACTACGCCGTGGTGTTTGCACTCTACAAGGACCAAGCGGGCGGCTCGCCGTTCTGGTCTGAGGGGCCGGTGACCGTCAAGGTTGCAAGCGGGCTGTTCACCTACGCGATGGGCACGACGACGCCCCTGAAGGCCGCCGACCTGACGACCAGTGCGTGGTTGGGTGTCAAGATCGACCAGGACCCGGAACTCCCCAGAAAGCCTGTGCATGCCTCGGTGTTCGCGTTGCGAGCGGCGGTGGCCGAGAGCCTTGCGTGCTCGGGCTGCGTGGGCGCGACCCAGCTGGATGCCGCGGCGCTGAAGGACTACCTGAAGGCGGGCGACTTGGCGACGGTCGCATTGTCGGGGGCGTACGCGGACTTGACGGGCGCCCCGGACCTCTCGGCATTCATCAAGGCAGCGAATCTGGCCGACGTGGCGACGACGGGCGCGTACGCGGACCTGTCGGGTGCCCCGGATCTGACGGCCTACGCCAAGACGGCAGGCCTCGCCAAGGTCGCGACGACCGGCAAGTACATCGATCTGGGCGAGATTCCCGCTGCGGCGCAGCTGGGCAAGTCCTGTGGGTCCAATCTGGTCGTGGTCGGTCTGAAGGCGGACGGGTCGCTCGAGTGCGCTGCGCCTGCCGCGGCCGCGACGATTCCGCCCGACGGCATCGACGAGATCTCGAACGGCCTGATCTGGA
>JBMOIG010000143.1:0-10720 GCA_049317445.1 Myxococcota bacterium
GCCCGCCAGGGCATGCTGCTCACCCGCGCCTGTGATGACCCGACTTGTGACGACGAGCGTGCCCCCACGCCCTGATCCGCGTTGTGGCAGCGCCCGGCGCAGACTATCCTGTTGCGACAATGCCTCCACCCCATGACCATCTGAACCCGACTCGGGCCGCCGACCTATCGCAAGCTCCGCAGCTTCTCGATCGCGCAGTGCTGCTCGTCACTGGCAAGGGTGGCGTGGGCAAGTCTACCGTCGCGCTCGCGCTGGCCAGGGCTGCTGCAGACGCCGGCAAGCGTGTCTTGCTGCTGGAGGTCGAGCCCATCTCTCGCGCCGCGCCGCTGTTCGGTCTCGAGACCTTGGGTCCGCAGCCCGTGTCGGTCGCTCCGAACCTGTCGGTCGCGCGCATCGACGCCCATGAGGCGCTGCGGGCGTTCTTCCTGCAACAGCTCCGCATTCCCGCACTCGTCCAGCTGGCCCTGCGCAACAAGGCGGTCGAGGGCTTCTTTCAGGCGATGCCGGCCATCCGCTCGATTCTGTTCCTGTATCGCCTGTGGCGCTTGGAGGCTGAGCAGGGTCAGTCGGGCAACCGCACCTGGGACCTGATCGTGTGCGACCTGCCCACCAGCGGCTTCGTCGTCGGCATGTGCGCGATCCCCAAGGCACTGACGCAGATGCTGCCGTTCGGACCCGTTGCCGCGTATGCCGAGGGGATGCAGCAGCTGCTCTCGGACGGCCAGCGCACCGGGCTTGTGCTGGTGACGCGCCCCGAAGAGATGCCTGTCGTCGAAACGCTGGAGCTGCACCGCACCCTGCAATCCCGCTTCGGACTGCGCGCCGCCGCCTTCGTAATGAACGGTATGTACCCGGAATTGCTGGATCCTACCGAACTCGACGCGCTTTCGCAGGCGCTGGAGACTGGCGAGACTGGGGCGATGGACGACCGCTGGCTTTGGGCGGCGCGCTTGCTGGGCGAGCGGCACCGAAAGTCGCGAGGTTTCCTGCCCGAGCTGCGGCGCACCGGCCGCCCGGTCCTCGAACTGCCCTTCCTGTTCCGCCGCGAGCTGCCGCTGGACGCCATCGACTTGCTGGCCCGACGGCTGGCCCCCGCGCTCAGGGGCGCCGCGTGACCTTCCAAGGCCCTGTCACGACTTACGAAACCACGCGTACTCCAGGTCCCCTGGCCGACGTGCTGCGCCAGACCAAACTGCTGGTGCTGGCCGGCAGCGGTGGCGTGGGCAAGACCACGACGGCGGCGGCGCTGGCGCTGACCGCGGCGTGCATGGGACGGCGGGTGCTGGTGCTGACCATCGACCCGGCGCAACGGCTACTGCAGGCGTTGGGACTGCTGGGCGAGGCGGTGCCGGCCAACACGCCCTTGGAGATCCTGCCGCGCCTGACCCACCAACTCACCGATCTTGGTCAGGATCCTCCCGCCGGTACGCTGCACGCGATGATGCTCCACGCCGAGTCCGGGGCCGAGTTGATGGTCGAGCGCCTGCTGCCTGACCCCTCGCTGCGCGACCAGGTGATGGGCAATCGGGTGTACCGCGCGCTGTTGCCGATGCTGTCGTCGTCGCCGGACTACGTGGCCCTTGAACTGATCGCCTCGCTGCTGGCTGAAGACCGCTACGACCTGCTGGTGCTGGACACGCCTCCGATGCAGAACGCCGTCGACTTCCTGCACGCGGGCGGCACGTTGTCGGCCTTCATCAACGAGCGGGTCCTGCGCTGGTTCTCGCGGGTGCCGCAGCCGGGTGAGAAGAAGAAGTTCTCGCTGCTGGGGGCCGGCGGTTCGATGGCGATGGCCGTGATGGGTCGGCTGGTCGGCGGCGAGGCCCTGCCGGACATCGCCCAGTTCTTCGTGTCCTTTCGCGATGTCATGCCCAAGATGGCCGAGCGCGCCCGGGAGACCGACCGGATGCTGCGCTCGCCCGGCACGCGGTTTCTGCTGGTCACTACCCCGGGAGCGACCGCGCTGCGCGAGGCCAAACACTTGCAGGCGGAGCTGTGCAGTCAGGGACTGCCGTTCGCCGGATTTGTCGTCAACCGCGTACTGCAGGTTCCCGACGGCTTCGGCGGTGGCGCTGGGCGAGAGGTTGCGTTGGGCGACCTGCGCGGCCGACTGCAGCGATCGGGGATGGACGAGGCACGCGCGGACGCGATGAGCCGACGTCTGGACCAGGCGGCCGCTGGCTTGCACCATCTGAGCCAAGCTGACGAAGCGCACATCGTTGCACTGCAAACGCTTTCCGAGCCGCACGGCTTCTGTGCGGTCGCCGCCGAGCGCGAGGGAGACGTGCACACGCTGGCCGAGCTGTGCGACCTGGGAGCCCGCCTGCTCGACGGTGTCCGCCCCGGCGTGGTACCCTAGCGACCTCCCTCGGACCGGCCCGGGCCATGCCTCCCCCCGCCCCCAAGCCGCAGCAAGTCCAGGGTTCGCGAGGTCTTCTCTCCATGAACACGAACGACGCACCCGTCGCCGCTGCGACCCAGATCGGAGGACACGTGTCCGACCCGACGCTCTCCATCGCCGCTCCCGCCCGCGTGAGGCCGACCGCTGCCGCCGGCTCGATGGCCCACGGCAACCTGCGCGAAGGCGCGTTTTGGCAGACGCTGCCGGCCTGGCGCGACGTGGACGAGGCGACGTTCCTGGACTTTCGCTGGCAGGGCCGCAACTCGATCACGCGCATCGACAAGCTGCTCGAGGCCATTCAGGGCATCGCCCCCGCCGAGTTCATCGCCGACGCTGAGGCCGGGTTCGCCAATTCGCCCATGAGCGTGCGGGTTTCCCCCTATCTGATGAGCCTAATCGACTGGACGCAGCCCTACGAGGACCCGCTGCGTCGGCAGTTCATCCCGCTGGCGTCACGTCTGCTTCCGGACCACCCGGAGCTGACGCTCGACAGCCTGCACGAGCAGGACGACTCGCCGGTGCCGGGACTGACCCACCGCTATCCCGACAAGGCGCTGTTTCTGGCGCTGGATACCTGCCCCGTCTATTGCCGTTTCTGCACACGCTCTTACGCGGTCGGACTCGACACGGGGATGGTCGACAAGGTGCACCTCAACGCCGATGCCGCGCGGTGGGAGCGCATCTTCGCCTACATCGCCAGCCGCCCCGAGCTCGAGGACATCGTGCTGTCGGGTGGCGACGTCTACAACCTGCCCGCCAAGCACATCCGCTTGATCGGCGAGCGGTTGCTGGCCCTGCCCAACGTCAAGCGCCTGCGCTACGCCACCAAGGGCCCCGCGGTGATGCCGCAGAAGCTGCTGACCGACACCGAGTGGACGCAAGCCTTGGTCGACGTGGTGGAATTCGGCCGCGACCGTCGCAAGGACGTGGTGCTGCACACGCACTTCAACCACGCCAACGAGATCACCTGGATCACGCGCGAGGCGATCGGCAAGTTGCTGGAAAAGGGCGTGTTCGTGCGCAACCAGTCGGTGTTGCAGCGGGGCGTGAACGACACCACCGAGTCGATGAAGCTGCTGGTCAAGCGTCTGGGCCACATCGGCGTGCACCCGTACTACGTTTACGTCCACGATCTGGTCAAGGGCGTCGAGGACCTGCGCACCACGCTTCAGACGGCCATCGACATCGAAAAGGAGGTCCGCGGCTCGACCGCCGGCTTCAACACGCCGACCTTCGTCGTCGACACGCTGGGCGGCGGTGGCAAGCGCGACGCACACAGCTTCGAGTACTACGACCGCCACAATGGCATCGCGCTGTTTCGCAGCCCCAACGTCGACCCCGAGCGCCTGTTCTACTTCTTTGACCCGGTCGAGACGCTGGCGCCGGAAGTGCAGGCGCGCTGGGCGGATCCCGTCGAGCGGCAGCGCATGAAGGACGAGGCGGCGACCAACGCGAGAGCGCGGCTGCCCACGCGCTGACCCCCACAGGCCCATCTGCAGGTATCGGCTGTCTGTGGACATCGCGGCCACGCTTGGCCACAATGCCGCAACGGTCCGCATTCAGGCGGGAGAGCGGCGACAATCGCGCGCGGAGACGGCACATGGGTGGAACGCAGCGGCAATCGGTGGTCCGGGTCCTCGTCACCGCACTGCTCGTGCTTGCGGCGATGGGGCTTTCCCTGCCCGCGTTCGCCGGACCGCTGGACTTGCACCTGGAGAAATTCTTCGCGGGCACCCAGACCACGGCGCTGCAAGCCGTGCGGCAGGAAGGCTACAACTCCCTGATGCGCGAGATCGGACTTGCCCTGGGGCCCCGCATGTTGGGTCCGGGCGCATCCGGCGGACCCTTGGGCTACAGCGCCACGTTCGAGAGCAGTTGGATTGGCATCCACGACAAAGCCGAGTACTGGCAGAAGGCCGCCGACGCCCCCAAGAGCCTCGTCACCAGTGGTCAGCTGCGGGTGCGCAAGGGCCTGCCCCACCAAGCACAAATCGGCACGGTGCTGACGAATCTGAACGACTCGGACCTGTGGGCTTTTGGCGCTGAGTTGGGCCTGTCCCTGATCGACGGCTTCAAGTACATCCCTGACCTAGGCGTGCGCGCCAGCCTCAACACCGTGCTGGGCAACTCGGACGTCGACATGTTCATCGTGGGCGCCGACGTCGCAATTTCCAAGTCTTTCGGCATCGCCGGCGTCATGACGCTGGAGCCGTGGCTGGGCTACTCGATGACGTATACCTACGTCGGCACCCACCAGCTGCTGACGTTCGCCGACGAGCACGCGGTACGCCCCGACGTGATCGTCGTCGAGGAATTCGGCAGTTGGGGCAACGTCTCTGAGGCCTTGGGACACCGCGCCGCGGTGGGTCTGCGCACGGTCGTGATGCGCGCCCAGCTGGGTGCTGAGTTCATGCGGTCGTTCACTGACGGGCTCAACGTGGTCACGGTCAAGGTCGGCGCCGAGTTCTGATGCGCGAGCAAGCTGCCGCTGCCATCCTCTCCGGAGACCTTCGCGCAGGCGCCCGCCTGATGCGAATGCTTGACGACCGCGAGCCGGGCGCGACCGACGTGCTGCGCCTGCTGTACCCGCACACCGGCCGCGCGCGCGTCATCGGTCTGACCGGCAACCCCGGCTCCGGCAAGTCCACGCTGTGCGGTCGGCTGGTCGGTCACTACCGCCGTCAAGGTCTGAAAGTCGGCGTGCTGGCTGTGGATCCTTCCAGCCCCTTCTCCGGCGGCGCCATCCTGGGCGACCGCATCCGGATGATGGAGCATGCAGCCGACCCCGGCGTCTTCATCCGCTCGCTCGCCACCCGCGGCGCTCTGGGCGGTCTGTCGCGGTCGACCAGTGAGATGGTCCATGTGATGGACGCGATGGGCTATGACGTCGTGCTGGTCGAGACCGTGGGCGTGGGTCAGGACGAGATCGACATCGTGCGCACTGCCGACACCACCGTCGTCGTGATGGTGCCGGGGATGGGCGACGACATTCAGGCGATCAAGGCGGGCATCCTCGAGATCGCCGACGTGTTCGTGGTGAACAAGGCCGATGCCGATGGCGCCGACCGAACGGTCAGTGATCTCCGCGGCTTGCAAATGCTGCTGTCCGAGATGCCTGAGTGGATGCCGCCCATTGTGCGCACCATCGCCTCGCGGGGTGAGGGCATCGACCTGTTGGGCGAGGAAATCCAGCGCCACGGCCAGTTCCTGACCTCCAGCCCCAGCCGCGCTGAGCGGGAACGCGCCCGCGCCGCATTCGTCGTCACCGGCCTTGTCCGCGAGACCTGTACCCGCATGGCGCATCGCTGGCTGACCGCCACCGCCGACGGCCGGGATCTCGTCGCGGAAGTCGCCGACCGCAAGCGCGACCCCTACTCCGCCGCCGACCGCGCGATGCTCCAGGCGATTGCGCGGCCGCCCGGCACCGAACCCCGCGGAAGCTGACCCATGGCCAAAAAGACCCGCAGCCGAGTCCCCGAAGCAGCCCATCCTGCTGCGGAATCCCGCGACTCGGACCAGGCGGCGTTGCCGGTTACCGCCGACGCCACGTCCGCAGAGCCCGCTCCCCACGTCCCTGCCCCTGCCGCCGCCGTATCGCCGCGCTGGCTTCAGGCGTTGGCAGCCGCGGCCGCGCTGGCGTTGGTGGCGCTCGCGCTGCCCGACTCGGGCTCCGTCTTCCCGACGGTGCGGGTGCTGACGACCCTTGCGACGCTTGCCGCCATTGGTCTTGCTCTGGGAGGTATCTGGCTTGCCCGACGCCCGGACGACAAGTTCGCCGATGCGCTGCTGGTTGGGTCGGTGGCGCTCGCGCTGCTGTCTCTGGGGCTGCGCGACGCGACGTCGGGGCTGGACACGTGGACGGCGCCGTTGCAGACACCCCTGTTCGGCATGCAACCGGCTGTCTTGGCAGCGATTTCTGCTGCTGGCGCAATTGCACTGGGACTCGCGCCCACGTCGCTGTCGGCGCGCACCGTCTTTGCCGCCGGAACGTTTGGCCTTTGGCTGATCGCGTGCCTGCCGGTCGGTTGGGTCGGCAGCTCGACCCCGGCTGTGTGGGGCGCCCTGACCGGCGTGCTGGCCCCCGTGGGACCTCAAGGCAAGCTCGTCACGACGGCGCTGGCAGGTCCGACGATGACGCTGGCCCACGCGGCACTGGCGACGGGAGTGCTGGTGCTGCTGGCGACCTCGCGCGAGCTGTCGCGGTCGCTGGCATGGGGCGCGGCAGGGGCGCTGCTGCTGCTGCCGGTTGCATGGCCGCTGGTGGCGTCACATCCCGCACCCGGCGTCGCGCTGCACGTCGCGGGGGTGGCCGGACTGGCCGCGGTGGCTCTGGCGTTGGTGCTGCATCGGTGGGGCGAGCGAGGGCTGCACGTCGTCACCAGAAACGCCGAAGTGCTTGTGTTCGCCGCGCTTCTTGCCGCTTTCCTGATTCTGAAGACCAACGGACTGCGCTACTCGACCACCGACGAGGCCATCTACTTCTATGCCGCCCGGTCCTGGACCGAGGGGCTGTGGCCGTACCGCGACTTCTTCTTCGCGCACCCGCCCTTGCACATCGCAGTGCCGGCCCTGTTGTACCTGGTGCTCGGCTCGGGCTTTCTGGTCGGCAAGTGGTTGTCTGTCGCGGCGGCGACGGTAGCGGGTGTGTTCGTCTGGCGCATGGCCAGGCAATTTCTCGGCGTGTGGCCGGGGTTGGCGGCGCTGGCCCTGTACTGGACGTCGTGTGAGGTGCTGCAGGCCTCGACCAACCTGACCGGCATCAACCTGACGACGGCGTGGATGATGGCCGGCCTGTGGGCGGTGTTCTCACGGCGATTCCTGTTGGGCGGTCTGCTGTTGGGTGCGGCGGCCTCGACGGGCTTCTACGGCGTCGGCGGCTACCTGGCGGCGGTCGTGCTTGCGGCCTTCCTGCCGCTGCCCCCAGCCGCGACGGTGGGTGAGCCCGTGTGGCGGCGCCTGCTGCGGCATCCCGGCGTGCGCCTGACCCTCGGCTTTCTGGCTGTGTGGGGCACGCTGAACCTGTTCTTCCTGTGGCTGGCGGGCGACGCGTACATCCAGGGCGCCTACACCTACCACTTCGCCAAGAAGGCCAAGGTTGCGGGCTTCACGCCGCCCGGCGATGGTCCCATTGCGATCCTCTCGAATTTCTTCCTCTTGCTCGACAGCGGCGACTTCACCAAGAACGTCTATTACCACGCCGCGCATTGGTGGCTGGCGCTCATCGCGCCGCTGGGCGTTGTCCTGACCATCGCCGTCGACCGGGCCCGGCACCATGTCCTGCAAGTACGCACCCTTGCCGATGCTGCCACCCGCCGGACCGCCGCTGCCCTGCCTTCTTGGGAGCTGTTGTGGAACCCGCGCGCTTGGTGGCGCCAGCCGGCCGACGGTGGTTTCACGCTGCTGATCTGGGCGGTGACGCTGGCACTCGTCATTGAATTCGGACAGTTCAAGGAGCGCTATGACTTCTACTACGCGCTGCTGATGCCAACGCTTGCGATGGCGGCCGCGTCCTGGATGGGCGCCGTGGCGCGACTGGTCAAGGTCGTGATGCTGGCCGAGTCGCTGCCGACCTCCGCAGATCAGGAACCGACGCGCCCGTTCACGCCGACAGCAGGCTGGGGCGTGGTGACCGTCGGGGCGGTACTGCTGACGATGGCGTGGGTGCCTGTCAACATGGCCGCCAATCGCAAGGCGTTTCCCAGCGAATTCAAGGCTGTGACCAGCTCGAAGGGCCTGGGCGAGCGGTTGGAGTTTCCCTGGATCCCGGCGCCCGGTCCGGCCGTGGTCGACGAATTGAGCCACGCGCTGTTCTGGCAAGGCGTGCGCCTGCGAGGCAGCATCGAGTCGGGCGTGCACCATTACCTGTGGAACAAGAAGCGCTGGTGGTCGACAGCTGAGGAGATGGCCGCCTACGTCCGCGCCAACACCACGGAACAAGACACGATCACGGGAGCTAGCGACTACGCCCCGCTGATCGCGATGCTGTCCGGTCGCCGGTTGGCGGGCAACGAAGTCGACACGAACTCCAAGGTCTTCAACACCGGCATGGTCACGCCGCAGGAGTTCTGGACCAAGGTGTGCGACGACCACGTGAAGTTCTTCGTCGCCGCGCCGATGTCCTACTTCGCGCCGCAGTCCGTGGCCAAGCGCCCGTTCGAGCGCGACAACTTCCTGCGCGACAAGGTCTTCGTCGATCGCACGCTGAAGCACTGGAAGACCCAAGAGATCGAGCTGTGGGTCCGCAAGGCGCAACCGCCCGCACCCGCCTGCGTCTACATGCAGAAGCCCAAGCCCGACGCCGCCCCGGACAAGGACGGCGCGGACGGGGAATAGCTCGCAAGATCAGGGCGTAGCGAGGGTCAACGGCAGGTCGCAATGAAGATCGGCGACGTGCGCGGGATCCGACAGCCCTCTTCCTCGCCGCACTTCACCGCCACGCCGTTCAGGGCCTCCAGCAGCTTGGCATAGCCGGCCTTGGCAGACACGGCCACGACCATGGAGGCGGTCTGCTGGTCGGCCCAGGTCTCGAGCCGGTCGCCGTCGCCGTGTCCGGGCGCGGTCTGCGCATCGTTCAACGTGCCGTCGTCGGCCAGGCGGGCAGTCGTGACCTTGTCGCCGTCGTGCCAGACCACCGGCTTGAAGCCCTTGGCCTCAAACGGGTCCTTTCCCACCACGGCCCACGCGGTGCAGGCCAGCGCCTTCTTCGCGCCGATGGGCTTGAGCTTGAACGGCACAGCCTTGTCTGCGGCCAGAACAGAAATCGTGAAGCCAGCGCGGCGGTTCGAGCCGTCAGAGCGGCGGCGACCGACCAGAATCTGCTGCGGCCACTCCTTGGCGTTCGGACCCACGACGGCAGCGCGCAGCAGAGGCTCGAGGTAACCGACCGGCACGTCAGGCGCAGGCACGATGAAGATGGGCGACTGGTTGTACTGCGAGATGGTCGAGCTGCGGACGTCCTGCACCAGCGCCGAGACCTGCGCGGCCAAGGCCTCGTCGGGCAGCCAGTCGGCCTTCCACGGGGCACCAGCAGGCTTGTCGGCGACCGTCGGAGCGACGTCTGGCTTGCGAAGCTCGTTGTCCATCAGGGTGATGCCGCGGTCGGTGACCCACAGCACGGCGTTGCCACCCAACGGCGCGGCCATCGTCGAGCGAATGGCGGGCAGCACCGGGAATTCCTCGAACTTCGGCACCTTTTCGATGCGGATCTTGTAGTGCGCGGCGATGCGGTCCAGCAGCGGGTTGTAGGGGCTGTTCGGGAACTTCGCCTTGTAGCCCGCGATCTTGGCAATCGTGCCCTCGTAGTACGGCTTCATCACCTGGAACGGCCGCTCCTCCATCGGGATGTCTTTGCAATAGCCGTTCAGCTTCTCGTCGCACAGGCGATTGACCTCATCCTCGAAGATGGAGGTCCGGGGCACGAAGTCGAACACGTACTTCCAGTAGGTGAAGAAGCGGATCACGCGCTCGTCGTGTGGGTCCCAGGCGAACAGCGTGTAGGTACGGGCCTGTTCGGCAGCGTGGAAGAAGATCGCGTCGAACTCGAGGTCCACGGCCCACGGCTGCCCCTGAGCATCGCGACGGGCGGGGGCCATCTCGCGCATGTAGTCGTTGGGCGCGATCTTCTCGTTCAGCATGTACTCGCGCTGGGCCTCGAAGTACTTCGCCAGCGTCTCGGCCTGGTCGGCCGCCGCCGTCTTCTTGGCCTTGATGGCGATCTTGCGCAGGTCGTTCGACGGCGTGGTCGTCACCGAACGCTTGATCCAGGCCAGCCAGGGATGCTCCTCGTCGCCCGGGTCGTCCGACGTCGGCAGCTGCTTGACGATGCGCGCGCGGCGGGCGGCCAGCAGGTCGGCGATGTTGGCCGTTCCCTCCTCTGCGCGAATCTCGGACTTCTTCTTCTGCTCGCCGCAGCCCTGCAGAACAGGTAGCGCGACCGCAAGCGCGATCAGGACGGACAGCAAGCGCACGGGGGTGTGGAGCATGGCAGTTCTCGGTGGCAGGGTCGTCAGGTAGGGCGCGCACTTGCGCGGCACTCGGTTCTAACAGGGAGGGCGAATTCGGACAAGGCGCGCGTCAGAAGCCGATCTTCTTGAGGACTTCCCGGTTCTTCCGGGGTACCTCGCACGTCGGACACCTCGCCAGAGCTTGGTCGAAGGCCGCAGACGCCGCGGCGAGGTCGCCCAACTTCACTTGGCAGATCCCAAGGTTGTGCCACGCCGACCACCCTGCCCCGCGCGCCGTCAGCCCCGCCAGCAGGTCCTTGGCCAGCGCGGCCTGCCCGGCACCCAGCTGCGCGGCGGCCCAGACCTCGGTCGGATA
>JBMOIG010000144.1:0-10678 GCA_049317445.1 Myxococcota bacterium
AGCGTTCGAGTTGGTCGCGGTTTCGACGAAGTTGATACGCACCCGCAGATGCGCGGGTCGGTTGCGAGCCAGATGGTCAAGGTTCGCGCGAACGACCTCGCTGCCGAAACGGTTCCGGATGACTGTTTCGACCGTCTGTGCGTCGAGTCCATGAACGCTGACCTGGAACTGAGCGATTCCCGCTTCGATCAACTGCTGCTGCCGATCAGCCGACAGCAGGATTCCGTTGGTGATCAGGCAGGTAGAGTGTCCACGTGCCGTCAGCCGGCCGACCCACTCCGCCACCCGCTCGTGCAGAAGCCCTTCGCCCATGCCACTGAGCATGATGACCGCGCCTCGTGGCAAGAAGTCCTCCACGGCGGCGAAGGTGTCCGAGGTCATCAGTCGCTCGGTACGGACGACTTCTTGCCGCGGACAGAACACGCACTGGACGTTGCAGGCCGACGACAACTCGAGGTCGATCAGCGGTGCCGCATTCAGAAGCCCGAGGTTGAGCGTCTGCCGTCGGTCAGGATCGAGCGCGCGAACCGCCGTGACCAGGTCTTGTGTCGCTTCGTGGTTCATGGTCGCCGCTCCTTCGGTCTCGGCATCGGCGTGGGGGTGGCCCAGATGCGACGCCCGGCAAGCTCGAAGGGACGCATACGGCCACTCCACCGAATCGGCGCATGTCCCTCGGCGCCGTCGATGAACGCATCTGGGTCGAACGGCACAGGTTCGTGCTCTTCTTGCTTGTCGAGGCTCATGCCACAGCCGGCGCATGCCGCCACCGGCTCGCCCGCCACCAGCCCCCGGCGCACCGACTGGTACAAGGCGCCGTTCCAGGCTGCATGGAAGTCATCGAGACGCCCGGCGATCTCGCCACCATGCGAGTGGCACAGCAGAACCGCCCCATCCACGTCCACCCAGGTCTCGTGCCAAGGAAGGAAGCAGCGCCTGCGCTTCAACCCTGCCGGGTCTCCTCCGGATGGCTCGGCGAGCTGCAGGTCCACGCCCAGCTCTGCGCCGACGGCCAACGCAAGAGGCAACACCTGCTGCTCATAATGCTGCAGGTCGGCCACCAGCGACTGCTCCCGCGTGGCGTCGTCGAAGCTGAACACGTGGTATGCCTTGACGCGGTCCGCGCCGAGCTCGTGAGCAAGCCGAACCAGCGCAGGGAGCTCGTCGACGTTGTCGCGCATCAGCGTCATCTGCAGCGCCACGACCGGTCGGCGTGACCGCGTCCGGCGCAGTCTCGCCACCAAGGCCCGCACGTTCGCGCAGACGTCATCAAACGATGCGCCGAGCCGAAAGCGTTCAAATGTCGCCGCCGTGGCACCGTCGAAGGAGACCTTCACGTCTCGGGCGATGGGCGCGATCCACTCGATCCGCTCACGGTCGAGGAGCGTTCCATTTGTCGTGAGGTCGAGCACCACGCCGTACTCGGCCAGCATCCCACACAGGCGCCGGAAGTGCCGCCATGCGAACGGTTCGCCCAGATTCGTCGGGTGCAGCTCGATCAGGTCGGGCAACAAGGTTGCCGCCAGCAGGTCGAGCATGGCCTCAGGCATTGACATCGACTTCCGGTGCTTGGGAATCTGGCAGTGCGGGCACGTGAGATTGCAGCAGTCGGTCGTCTGGAACGTGACCTTGCTGGGCAACGCGTCCAGCTCGACATCGCCGGCCTGCATCGCTGCGTCCGCTCGCGCAAGGTTGTCGAGCTTTCGCTTGGTGAGGCGATGGCCCAGGTCCAGCGCTTCAGAATCGATGTAGGGATCCATGCACCACCACCCCGTCAAGGCCAAGTTCCCGTGCCAAGCCAAGCGCTTCGTCATGCCGCTGCAGGATAGGACGTCCGGCACCGTTGAAGGACGTGTTGATCAACCCGGGCACGCCATGCGCTCGCCACAGGTGTTGCAGGAGCGCGTGCATCCACGAGTTGCCGCCGTCATCGTCCACCACCTGGGCGCGCACCGAACCATCCGCGTGCAGCACCCCGGCGAACGCGTCGTGCCAGGCAGGCTGGACTCCCCAACTCGCCAGCATCCAACGCGAAAGCGGACTCGTCACGGCCTGCGGCCCCAACACGATCCGGGCAGCTTCCGCGCAGAGGATCGGGGCCAACGGTCGGTACCACTCGCGCCGCTTGATGGTTTCGCTGACGCGCACCCGGAGGTCGACACTGTGGGCGCACGAGAGAATGCTCCTGTGGCCGAGGGCGCGTGGCCCGACCTCGCCAGCGCCGTTGCAGACGCCAATGACCGCGCCCTCGAGTAGCGCGATGGCGACATCGGCCACCGCATCGGTCGTCGGCTCTCCGGCCGGGGCGCCGAAGCTGTGCAAGAACGGACCGTGAATCGGCAGCGTGCCACGCTCGAGGAACTCGACCCACGCGGCGGCTCCGAGGGCAAGGCCGCTGTCGTTGGTGCCTGGCGGTATCCACACCTTGTCGAAGTGGCCTTGGAGCTTGGCATTGGTGGGGACGTTCAACCCTGCGCCACCGGCCAGGTAGAGCACTTGGGCGCCGCGGGCCCTCTCCACCAAGGTCTGGACGACAGACCGCTCGAACGACCGCTGCAGCGTCGCGCAGAGATCCTGGCAACCGCGGTCCCTCGCATCCACCGCCCCCAATCGGGCGAGTACCTTGGCAGCAGCGATCGCGTCGTCACATTCGAGGAGCCAGCGTTCGGCTGCGAGCCACTGCTCGAGGTCGTCGCGCGGCGATCCCAACGCCGCGAACCCCATCAGCTTCCCAGGGATGGCGAGGTGGTCCTCAGGCGCGAAGCCCAGGATCGCGCGAACCGCGGGGTTCACGTTGAAGTTGTTCACCACATCCTTGAGGAGATCCCAGGACGCCTCCTCCAGCTGCACGCCGCCGCCTTCCGCGCGCCAGAACGAGCAAGCAGACCGTGACGCGCCGCCGTCGATGTGAGCAGCGAGCGCGCCGTCTTCGAAAGCCCCGACGAACGGAAGCAGCGAGCCAATGTGGGCCAGCTCGTGGCAGACCACCCAGCCCTCGGCAGGGCGTCTGTGAAGGCCGTCGGGGTACCAGATGACCTCGGCCGGCACCGGCTCGTCGGAAATGGCGACCTCGTGGCGAGGCTCGATGCGCAGGTTGCCGTCCGTCGAAAGGAAGGTGCTGCCGACGAACGCATTGACGCTGACGAACCGAACCGGCTCGTCCACCGGCACAAACGCAGCCAAGATGTCGTGGATGTGCTCGGGCAGGCGGTTGTCGTGCTTGCGGCCGGTCCATCGCTCGAGCTCCACGACGCCGAGCACGCAGCCATCGCGCATGAACGCGACGCCGTGGTCATGCGTGTAGGTCGGGCGGCTGCCGTGCGTCGTGTCCCGGATTCCGTAGAGGCCGACCGTGATCATCGAGACACCTCGAAGCGTTGGCCGCGCCACACGACGGCGTCCTCAGCGACGACGATGCCGTCCAACGGGTCGAGCCAGTCGTCGCGGAAGCCGTGGCCCGTGAGACACGCGATGAACGGCACGATGATTGCGTCGTGCGATACGGCGCACCCAGAAGTGCCGGTGAGGCGCAGTTGGTGAACGAGGTGCTCGCGCAGCAATCGCGTTCCCTCGGCAAGCGGCCTAAGGCAGCCGTAGGTCTCGCCCTTGACCTGACCACGCACGAGAGTCCTCGTCCCGAGTGATTCGAAGACCAAGCCGCCGAGCTCTGGCTCGACTACGAAGGGACCTGGCGCCCCGAGCAGTGCGGACGACACCGGGTCGAGTCCCATCTGCCGGGCCGTCTGGACACAGCGCACCAACGGGCTGCTGAGGCACCAACCCGGCCACGCGCCAAGAGCGACCCCAAGCGCGGCAGCGCGCAACTCCCCAAGCGGCGTCAGCGGGGTAGCGTCTCCGGCCTTGCCGGGCGCGACCGGCGGTCGGTCGCCGTGCCGCAGCAGCAGCACCGCAGGGCGGCCATCCATCGCACGGACGGAGTCGAGCAGACCGCGCGGAAGCTCGATGTCACTCATGAGCAGTCTCCAGGTGTTCCAGTCCCCAGAACGCAAGGAGCTCGTTGGTCCGCTCCGGCGAGAGCGGCTCGACGGGCCCGCAGGAACGCGCCGTCATCAGGACCTTTGCGCAGTGTTCAAGCCCCTCGACCCGCAGGAACGCGTTCCACGGCGTGTCGGCCCAGGTGACGACACCATGGCGCGGGAGCACCGCCCAGTTGTAGTCCTTCGCGAACGGCCGAATCGCGCCCAGCGCCTCCGGCGACGATATTCTCGCGTACGAGGTGGTCGGAACCGGCGCAACGGTCATGTAGGTCTTGTGCAGGTCGATGCCCGCAAGTGAAGCAGCCAAGGCGTGCGGGGCGTGGACATGGATGACGCTGCGGCAATCCGGGCGTTGCTTCAGCAAGTCCGCGTGCAGCCGGTACTCCGAGGTCGGGGCCGTGCCGCCGCGAAGGAGCGCCCCGTCCGCATCGGTGACGACGAAGTCTTCGGGCCGGATGAAGCCCAAGTGCGAGCAGGTAGGCGTGAGCAGCAGTGTTCCGTCGTCTAGCCGACAGGACACATTCCCGTCGATGGAGACGTTGTAGCCCCGCTCGTACAGCAGGTGCGAGATGCGTGTGAGTTCCAGCCTGGCCGCGGTCTCGGCGCACGAAGGTAGCGCCTCGAAAGCGCCGTCTCGGTCGAGGTGACCTCGGACCAGGCCCACGGTGCAGGCGGGCGCACGGCCATCCCGAAGAGGCAGGATCCACCGGAAGCGAAGGCCTCCGGTCGGAATCTCCACGCCGTTCTCATCGACCAAAGTCGCGGTGCCGTCGAGTCGGTACGCCACGGCCCGGCCCTCGACTGGTGCGCTGACGGCGTGGAAACGGCCGGCATCGAACGCTGTTCTGTCACTCATGGCGCACCGCCTTGAGCATCTGCCGGAACTTCACCGCAGTCGGACGGCGGTCGCGGGGCACCAGCAACACGTCCTCGATGACCGATCGGAGAGTGCCTGTGATCCCGTCTAGTTGAGGCGCTTCGCGAAGCTCCTGGAAGCGAGAGCGAACCGCATTCCATCCGCCGGCCCGATAAGTCTCCAGGACCTTGAAACGGAACGGCACCTGTCCACGGACCAGGTAGGCGAGGACCACCGCAGCGGAGTAGACGTCCGCCGACGCGTCGAGGACGGTGAAGTCCAACAACTGCTCCGGGGGGACGAACTCCCAGACGCCCCAGTTCAGCTCACCGGACCACAGCCCCCGCGAATCGAGGCGGACCGAGTGCTCGAAGTCGAGAACCGTGATCCGCCCCTCTTCCTCCAAGATGTTGCCGGGGTGAATGTCCGTGTGGACGAGACCCGACGCGTGGAGCCGCTCGCAGACACTCAGGACCTGGTCCACGATCTCGATTGCGACAGGGACCGGCCGAGAAACGCACTGGTTCCGCGTCCCCAACTCGCGGCCTGGTCGGCGCTCGAGGAAGAGCCAGTCCGAGTCCGCGAGCTGCTCGCGCCCCGCCACCTCTGGCACCGACGGATGGCCGCGAAGGACGCCAAGCGCCTCGTACTCCCTGTCATGACGGGCTCGAGTACTCTTCGCGACCAGGGAGCGTCCTGAGCCGTCGGTCGCGCCCCGAATCGTCCCCCACGCCCTGCGACGCAACACGTCGTCCATGCTGATTCGAAACCGGCCTACTGCGGTCCAGTCGTCAGGGCGAAGCTGCTTCCCGTCCCGCGCCCGGACAGCATCCTGTCCTCTTTCGTCGATGACCTCGATCCCTCGGTCAAACCGCTCCACCCTGCTCTGCCCATTGTAGAACGGCTCCACGGCCGCAAACCGCCGCGCGTAGATCGGTTGTCCGCTTCGGTCGACGTGCATCCAGCCACACTCATCCCGAGCACGCGCGAAGCCTTTGTGGAAAACGTCGAGGTCGACGAACCACTTTCCGTGGACCTGCCGACCGTCGCGGTCGACGTGGGTCGAACAGCCGTCGGGGCCCTGCACCACGGCGATGCCGTCGCGGAAGTCCCCGGCATAGCGCCACGTCTCGTGGTAGGCGCGTGAGCCGTCGAGGCGCAGGTGGAAGTAGGCGCCGCTGGCGTCCCGAACCGTGCAGCGCCCGTCTTGGTAGTTGCCGCACCAGGCGTACCGCTCGGGGTAGAGGTCCGTGCCGTCGGGTCGGATGTGGCGCCAACCGGTGTCGTCGACCACTGCTGCGACGCCTCCATAGAAGCCGAACGTGCGGAAGAACCGTCGCGCGTAGGCGGGAGTGCAGTCCTCGTCGATGTGCCACGCCAGACCTGCGGCACGCACCGGGGCGAGACCGGGTGAGTGAAACGCGAGCACTTCATCGAATCGGTCGGCGTACGCGGGTGCGCCGGCTCTGATGTGGTGTGTGCCCTCTGCGGCAACGGTCAGGTCTTCCCACGTCATGCGGGCACCTCCACGGGTTTGCGCATGTTGCAGCTCAGGCACAGCTTGCGGTTGCGATAGCTGGCGACGAGCTCGCGGTAGGCAGGCGCGTTCCAGAGGTCGAGCAGGCCGCCGTTCGCCACCTCGCCGAACTCGCCCAGCGAGCGGCGCTGTGCGTCGGGCGCACAACATGGGTCGAACCTGCCCGTCGCGCTCACCCAGGCCTCCTGCCCCAGGAACGGACACGGGCCGCCGGGCGCCAGGTCCGCCGTGGCGGTCTCGTCGAGCGGGAACAGGTTGTCGAGCAGGATCCGCTTCCCGTTCGGCAGCAGCCGGTCTGCCGCAACGGCCTGGGCGCGCGAGACCGCCTCGTTCCACTCCCGAATGGCCTCGGCATTCCGGCGCATGGACTCGCCCTGGATCGCCGCGAAGTGGGCCCACAGGTGGTGGCCCTTGACGCGGTCGACGCCGAGGTCGATGGCCAGCCGGACGATGTCGGCAAGCTCCGACACGTTGGAGGCAAGGTACGTGAGTTGGAGGGTGACGCGGCACCGGTTCCCGCCCGATACCGCGTGTGCGTCCCGGACAGCAACGAGGGTGCGCACGTTGTCGACCATCGACTCGAAGTCCGACCCGAGCATGATCGACTGCTGCGTCCCCGCAGTCGCGCCGTTCCACGACACCTTCACGTCGGATGTGACCGGCACGATGCGCTCCGCCCAGGCCCGCGCGCCGAGCCGCGGGAACGTGCCGTTCGTCGTCAGGTTGAGCCGAACGTCATGCCGCTGGCACAGGTCGATGATGTCCTCGAACCGGTCATACAGAAGTGGCTCGCCCATCGTCGAAGGAATGATCTCGCGCAGCCCCCGCGGCGCCGCCTCGGCCACGACGCGCTCGATCCACTCGAACGGCATCACGCGCCTGGGGCGCCCCTCTGCGCGGCGCTGGATCTGCAGGGGGCTGTGCGGCGAGTGCTCCTCGCACATCACGCACCGCAAGTTGCAGGTGTCGGGGTTGGTGTCGAAGGTGATCCGCCACGGCGCATCGCGTCGTAGCAAGCGGGACGAGTTGCGTCGCTCGATCACACCCGCGTACAGGGCCTCGAC
Organism: Myxococcota bacterium; assembly: GCA_049317445.1. Lineage (GTDB taxonomy): Bacteria > Myxococcota_A > UBA9042 > UBA9042 > UBA9042 > CAJBNH01. The sequence goes on from JBMOIG010000144.1 coordinate 7,453, forward strand.
GTCGCGCACCTGGGCCTCGACATCCGGGATCTCGCCGTCCTCGCTGTACAGGTAGCCGCGCGCTCCCAGCTTGCGCGCCAGTTCTGTGTCGTCGACGAGCCGTTGCATCTGCTCAGCCAGCGACTCGACCGACCGATGCTGGAACAGCAGTCCGTTCACGCCGTGCGCGACGTACTCCGCCATGCCCCCGGTGTCGGCCGTGATGACGGGCACCCTGGCCTGCTGGGCCTCGTGGATGACGAGCGGCGAGTTCTCGACCCACACGGATGGCACCACGATGGCATCGGCGCGGCTGAACACGTCCTTTGCGATGTCCTGGTTGCGGTACTCATGCAGCCACTCGACTCGGCCGGCGAGATCGTGCGGCAGGCTTGCGGCGATGTCCTTTAGCGCGTCGGTGTCCTGGCCCCGCGGCCGCCCCCAGATCCTCAAACGCGCGTCGCCCTCGACTCGCGCAAACGCCCGAATCAGGTCGTGGATGCCCTTGGCTGGAATGTGGGTACCGATGTAGCCGAATGTGAACGGCTCCCCGGGCACGCGCTGCCGTCCGGCCATGCGGGACCGGTCGAACCCGTAGTCCAGGTACACGAGCTTGCGTTCGGGAAGACCGAACCCGTCGCGGTAGCGGTCATGCAAGTACTTGGCGGGTGCGATGAACAGGTCCACCAGCTCCGCCATCTCGTGCACATGGCGCATCCGCCGGCGTACCCAGTCGGTCCAGTAGGTGACGTCGGCCTCGCGCTCGTCCGGCGCGCCGCTGAAGTACCGGGCGTAGCACCTTTCTGCACACTTCCGGTCCTCCTGGCCGTCGCACGCTGCCCACAGGTTGTTCGGATCTGACGGGAACATCTGCATGAACTGCCCGCGGGGGCACATCAACCAGTAGTCGTGCAGGGTGTAGACGACCGGAATCTCCCGGACCGCCGCCTCCCGCACAAGCGAGGTGGAAAGGTGATTGAGGTGGCCGATGTGGACGATGTCGGGTCGCAACTGGTCGAGCACCTCGGCGAACCGCGTGTCGATGCCCTGGACCCGATAGCGGTCCTTGTTGCGGGGGTTGTTGACGAGATAAAGCGTGATGCGCGGGTCGTCGACGTCGTGAGTGACGCGCAGTCGGTCGTCGGGCGCGAACGGATCCTCCTCCCGCGTGAAGACGTGGACCTCGTGTCGCGCCGCCAGCCCGTGGCAAAGCGTCTGGGTGTAGACCTCGGATCCGGCGTTGTAGCGCATCGGGTAACCGTGAATGACCTGCAGGATCTTCATGGCAGCACCACCTTGCCCACCGGGCGCGCTTCGAGCGAGTTCTGGAAATCGGAGACGAGCCTAGCAAGGCCGGCCTCCAAGCTGATGCGGCTCGACCAGCCCAGCACGGTCTTCGCCCGCGAGGGGTCCCCCACGAACCGGGCGACGTCGTACTCGCGCTGCGCACCTGGCACGACCCGCGAACCCGATCCCGCCAGCCGAACGGCCAGCCCCGCGGCCTCGGCGAGCGTGGTCGGCACTCCGGTCAACAGATGCAGCGGCGGCACGCGCATTCCGGAGTCGAGCAAGCGGATAATGGCCACGAGACCGGCGACCGTGTCGTCGAGATGCGTGAAGTCGAAGGTGTGTCCCGCGCCGTCGACCCGCAGCGGCAGGCCCAAGGCAGCTGCGCGCGCAAATGCCGGCAGGACCCTGTCCCCGTGGTCGGCGGTGCTGCCGTAGACGTTGGAGAGGCGAACGATGGCGGCCAGATGCCCGGCGGCACCGACCTCGATGACGGCGCGCTCGGCCTCTGCCTTGGAGTGGCCATACACGTTCATGGGCCGAAGCGGCGTGTCTTCGTTGACCGGAAGGTGATCCGGTTCGCCGTACACCTCGCGACTGCTCGCGAGCAACACCCAGGGTCGGTTTGGTGATGCGATCGCGGCCTCGAGCACGTTGCGTGTGCCGCCCACGTTCGTGGCCATGCACAGCGCCGGGTCGCGCTCGCCCCAAATGACGCGGGAAACGGCGGCGAGATGCACGACGCCCCGGCAGCCAGAGACGGCACGGAGTACGTCTTCCTTGTCGCGCACGTCGCCGAGGCTGCTGCCGGCGGGAGCGCGCAAGTCGAGGAGTTGGACAATGTCGCTGAGGCGAGCGAGCGCGTGGGTGAGACCCGTGCCGACAAGGCCGAGGCCCCCTGTGATGAGAATGGGAGCGGACATGCATCACCTACCAGGCAAAGGCCCCCGCGCCCCACCCGGCCAGGCCGGGCGGAGCGCGGGAAGCCGCTCAGGTCACTTGGACTTGCTCTGGTCGACCGGCGCCTGACCGTCACGCGACCGCGCGTACGCGTCCGCGCTGGGGTTCAGCTGGTTGCAGTGGTTGTCGAGCGCCGGCTGGTGATGCCCAGCCTTGTCGGTCGCCGCCTCCGTCGAGGCGCCCCGCGAGCTGTGATACGCGGGGTGGTTGGGGTTGAGTTGGTTGGCGCGATTGTCGGTATTCTTCTGATCCACAAAGAGCTCCTTCTGGTCGATGCCCAGTCGACTTGCGAACACCGGGAGCTACTCCGGCCGGAGTCCCGTCGGACTCCTCGCTTGTCGAATACGAACGCAGGTCGCTGAAGCGTAGCCTCATGTTCGGTACCATGCCGCGACACGAGCGTGCCTCCGGTTGACCCTGGCCGGCAGAGGCAGGTAGCGAACACGCACAACGTAGTCACGCCTTCGCGCCGCGTCAAGGTCACCTTTGATCGCGACAAGTGGAATCGCTCAACGGGGCACATCGTGCGACATCTGTTGCGAACAAGTTGTGGCGAATTCGACTGGGGACACTTGGTCGACGGCGTCCTTGACCAGAACGCGCAGACCATTCGCCTCGTCGCTGAGTTGCTCACCAAGCAAGACGGCGAGGCCCCGGAAACGGTCTGCAAAGGGCTGCAGACTGTACAGAACAGCACGACTGGCCAGCCCAGGAAGCGTGGCCGCGCGGCTGAGTCCAGGCCATTGGTGAGGCCGGTGCAAGCCCCCCCACCGCGCCGGTGGGCTCGCGCCTGAGATGTTGCCACCTTCCTGCCCCATCTCCCGAACTCGTCGCTTGGCCCTCCCAATCGGGTCGCGCCGCTTCCGGGATGGCACACCCACCACCGGGTCCCCCCACACGGTCCATTGCCCCGACTTGACGCCCCACCGCCATCAAGCGAAAAGCCCCCCATGACCTCCCCATTCCTAACCCGCCCCGCCACAGACCGAATCGCGGAGAA
>JBMOIG010000145.1:0-10620 GCA_049317445.1 Myxococcota bacterium
TCGCCCATTGCGCAATATTCCCCACTGCTGCCTCCCGTAGGAGTCTGGACCGTGTGTCAGTTCCAGTGTGGCTGGTCGTCCTCTCAGACCAGCTAACCATCGTAGCCATGGTGGGCCATTACCCCGCCATCTAGCTAATGGTCCGCGAGCCGATCCTCAGGCGAGAGCTGCCTTGCGACAGCCCCCTTTGACCTCAATCCCCGCAGGGTTCGTGGTCTTATGCGGTATTAGCGAACCTTTCGGCTCGTTGTTCCCCACCCGAGGGTACGTTACCCACGTGTTACTCACCCGTGCGCCACTTTACTCAGGGTTGCCCCCTTTCTCGTTCGACTTGCATGTGTTAGGCACGCCGCTAGCGTTCGTTCTGAGCCAGGATCAAACTCTCTGATGAATGTTCTATGCGGACCGGCCGGAGCCGGGCGCACGACATTGTCGTTGACCCGATGCACGTATGATTGGCTTGCTATCCAGTTTTCAAAGAGCGAGCTGTCTTGCGCCGGTCACTCTCGTGAGCGGCGGGGTTGGTGTTGTACCCTGAGCCCGGAGGGCTGTCAAGCGGTCGTTTGAACTTTTTGGGTTCAGGCTTCCGTCCCGGTGGTGCCGGGCCGAGCGTCGCATCTAGTTCGTCTTGCGGCGCGAAGCTGCAGGAGCGAGGGCGACCCCGGTGGGGTGGACCAACCGATTGTCCCGTCCGTCTTGAGCTTGGTCGAAAATCTCTCGTCGATCCAAGCACTTTCGGGCGGTGTTCGTCGCTTCTACGAGCCGCGCTTGGCGGCCTCAGCGGCGAACGAGCAGCAGGATAGGGGAGGTTGAGGCTGCTGTCAAGCGAACGGCGCGGTCGGGATGTTGCCCAAATGTTGCCACGTGAAGGCCTCGGCGAGCCGGAGTGCTTGATCACAGCGAAGGGGATGCGAGCTGCAGATTCGATAAGTGCCTAAGATTGCGTGTGTTTGGTTGGTGCGACATACGCGTGGGAGCCCGGGCGAGGGGGACGCGAAGCTCACGGCCGTTGGGCGGCGCTCCGCCGTTGTAGAGGCACCGTCTGCGATCAATGGGCGCTTGTTGCGCCGCGATCGTTTGTTGCCACCTCCGGACCGGCTCTGGCGGCATCGGGCGTGTCCTCAGTGGGTTGAGTCGGCACGGGCAGCTTCCTCAGGGTTTGCTTGCGCGTTAGGGGGTGGGGGGGGCGTCGGTTTCACGGTGAGACTCCTGCCGATGAGTGTCGTTCTGTGGCGCCACGAGCGGTCTGGGGTGACCGATTCGACAACGTCGTGGGGGAGCGGCCTGGTTGTCTTTGCGTGCGGCAAGCGGCTTGGGGGGAGGCCCTTCGCGCGCGCGGTCAGTAGTGTCTGAGTGGAGTCGAGTAGGCTCCGCGCGTTGACGCGTCCGCCGCGGTTCCGTAGGGTTCGCGGGTGACGGCGACTGTTCGGTCGCCGCCGGGTGTGAGGGATGTACAAGGAGAGTGTCATGCGCGGGACGGGTTCGGGACGCAGCGGCTGGGCTTGGCTGGCGATCGCAGGCGTGATCGGTTGGACCGGCATGGTGGGGTGCAGTGACTCAAGTACGGAGACAGACACCGGTCCTGATACATCCACGGACGTGAAGGTCGACACCTCTGACGTTCAGGGGGGGGACTCGGACGCTCAGAGCGACGCCGACACGCAAGTCGCGGTGACCGAGGACTTCTGGGTCACCTACGGTCGGCGAGATCTGCTGAACCCTGGTTCGACGGCCAACAACGACGTGGTGCTGACGCACTGGAAGAACCCCCACATGACGCCGAACGAGGCCGGCCAGACGCCGAACCCTCTGTATAGCAACTCGTTTGGTACGGGCATCAATCCGCTGAATCCCGACCTGCCGGCGATCAAGCTGACGGAGTACTCGTTCAAGAAGGCGGGCAACCTGAACTGCAACTTCGGCTGCACCCTGAGTCGCAACCTGAAGTACATCGCGATCGCGGAAGGCGCTCCCAGCGAGACCGGCTACACCTTCATCTTGGGTACGATCAATCCGCAGCTGGAGGTGTTCGTCGGAAAGTTCGGCGTGATCAAGGATGTGGCGCACTTGGCGTTTGCAGGGGACTACCTGTTCTACTCGACCTACGCGACCAAGTACTCGAGCGGAAAGTGGCAGTTCGACATCCACCGACGCGATCTGACCGGCAAGGCCGCGCCTGAGGACATCGACGTCGTCTTGACGAAGATGGCGCCCGACGCCGAGGTCGACAAGGACGTGCCTATCCACACGACCTATAACGGTTTCTTCCAGGCCAGCGAGGACGGCAAGACCTTGGTCTTCCTGACGCCCACCATCCGGTCGGTCAAGGTCTGGGCATGGCGAGACGGCAACGTGACACGCTTGGACTACATCTGCGATCACCCGCTGAGCGGCGAGGATTGCGTCGGCACCGGCTCGCAGTACCACAGTGACGACCGGGTGGGGATCACGGAGGACGGCAAGACGATCGTGCTGTTCACCATCGTCGATCGCTGGCTGCGGGTGCGGAAGTACACGCTGGGCGGGCAGGAAGCGCCGACGTTCACCAACCTGGTGGAAGTGCCGAACGACGGGCACCCCTATAAGAAGAAGGCGTGCGACGTCGTAGCCGCCGAGATGCCGTGGATGCACACCGAAGTACGCGGACAGCCACAGTTTTCTGCCGACGGGACCATGATCTACTTCCTGGGTTTCAGCGACTGCGCGGCGGCTGAGGACAAGCCCTACACGGACATTCTGGCGCTGCCGCTGAGCAAGATCGGCGATGGCACCCCGTTTACCCAAGACGACCTGTACAACCTGACCAACAACCCGCGCGACAACTCTGTGGCCAACAAGCGGGTCTTCGACTTCACGGTATCGCCGCAGCGGCAGGTGCTGATCATCTCCGCGACGCGCGCCTACGGTCAGGACGGCTTCAAGCTGAAGGAGACGGACCACAGCAAGATGGAGAACAGCGAGATCTACACGATGATCGTCGGGACGGGGAAGATGGTCCCTATCACCAACGAGCTGAAATTCGGGGCAGATTCTCCGCAGAGCGTGTATCCCGTCGCTCCGTGAGGCGATCGGGGCAAGGCGCGATCGCCGGGCGTGCCATGGTCACCGGTGGTACGGCAGCCCCTTCCAGCGGGTCAGCGCGCGGTAGACCTGTTCCAGCAGCACGACTTCGGCCAGCTCGTGAGGCAGGACCATCGGCGACAGGCTGACCGCCTCGCGACAGGACGCCCGCAGCGAGGGCTCCAGACCGTCGGGACCGCCGATCAGGAAGCAGATCTCCCGGGTGCCCTGCTCTGCGTGCGCCACCAACCAAGCAAAGAACCGGTCCGAATCCATGGACTTGCCCGACAGGTCCAACGCTACGGCCGTCGCGCCGCTTGGCACGATCGCCTGCAGTGACGCGGATTCCTTGGTACGGGCGCTTGCGTCCAGCCCGCCTTTGCCTCGGCGGGCTTCGCGGGCGGTCAGGCGCTCGATGGGAAGGATGCGGGAGATGCGTTGGTACAGGTCGTCTGCGTAGGCGATCGCGCCGGGGTGGGAGAGGCGGCCGGGGACAGCGATCGAGACGCGCATGGGGACTTCCGGCGTTGAGGCTACTCGGGCCGACGCGGGCCACGATCGCTTTGGGCGGCGGCGGCGAGGGCGGCACGGGAAGCCTCTGAACGGACACCGGATTCCTCGTCGGTTTCGAGGTCCGCGTCGTCGTCCCGCAGGTCCTCGTCATCGACCGGAAGGTCCTGCCAGACCACGTCACCGTAGTCCATCGCCTGCTCGACCAGCGCTTCGGGGCTGATTTCCTTCACCCAAGCCGGCTCATCGAGCGGAACGCGCGGCGCATCGGCGAACAGGCGCTCGATCTCGTAGTAGTCGCGCACCGGACGGTGGAAGACGTGGACGATGAAGTCGGCGTAGTCGAGCAGAACCCAGCGGCCCTGGTTGCGGCCCTCAGAGCCGATCGGCTTGTCCTTGAAGTCACGGATCAACGTTTCTTCGACGTTGTCGGCAACAGCGATGGCGTGGCGGTCGCTGGTCGCCGAGGCGATGATCACGTAGTCGGTGTACTGGACCACCTCCTTGACGCGCAGCATGACCACTTCGAAGCCCTTCTTGTCCCAGATAGCGGCGACGGCGGCCTTGGCGGAATCGAGGATGGGGTCGGACATGCGGGGTACTCCTTGGGAATCGGGGGAAGACTGCAGGCCGTGCGACGGTCGCGCGCGGCAGAACATTCAGGTGCGGATCTGACCCTGACCGAAGACGACAAAGCGCTCGGTCGTCAGGGACTCGAGGCCCATGGGGCCATAGGCGTGCAGCTTGGAGGTGGAAATGCCGATCTCGGCTCCCAGCCCCAGACAACCGCCGTCGTTGAAACGAGTGGAGGCGTTGACCATCACGCACGAGGCGTCGATCTGGTCCACGAAACGCTGTGCGGCGTTCAGGTCGGTCGTCAGGATCGCTTCGGTGTGCAGGCTGCCGAAAGCGCGAATGTGGTCGATGGCGCCCTGCAGGCCGTCGACGACCCGCATCAGCGCGATCAAGTCCAGATACTCGCAGCCGTCGTCCGCCCCGGTCGCCGGGACTACGCGATCGTGGACCAGCGCTTGGGTGCGGGGACAGCCGCGCACTTCGACCCCGGCGGCGCGCAGGGCATCGACCAGACGCGGCACGGCCACATCGGAGATGGCGGCATCGATCAGGATGGCTTCTGCGGCGTTGCAGACGCCCGGGCGCTGCGCTTTGGCATTGACGACGACGCGTTCAGCCACCTCAAGATCGGCGGCCGCGTGGACGAACACGTGACAGACCCCTTTGTAGTGTTGAATCACCGGCACGCGAGCCACACGGTTCACGGCGTCGATCAGGGCCGTGCCACCGCGGGGGATGACCAGGTCCAGCCCGCCCGGAATCGAGACCAGCGCATCGATCGCCTTGTGCTCCCGACTCGCTGGCGCCTGCACCGCGTCCTGAGGCAACCCGGCGAGCGGCAGCGCCTCGCGAAGCAGCTTGAGAAATGCGGCGTTGCTGTGCGCGGCCTCAGAGCCCCCGCGCAGCACGACGGCGTTGCCAGCCTTCACGCACAACGCAGCGGCATCGATCGTCACATTGGGGCGTGACTCGTAGATCATGCCGATGACACCCAGCGGCACGCGCTGACGGCGAACGTCGAGACCGTTGGGCCGACGGCTGCCCGAAGTGATGGCGCCCACAGGGTCCGGCAGTGCGGCGACCTCGCGGACGGCGGCAGCCAGCGACTGCAGGGACTGTTCCGTCAGGCGCAACCTGCCCAGAAATGCGGCGTTGCGACCTGCGGCCTGGGCCGACCCAAGGTCCATCGCGTTGGCCAGCAGGATCGCGGGCGTCTGCTCGATGACGAGCCGGGCCACGTGCGCGAGAAACAGGTTCTTCGCCGCCGTGGACGCAGGCGCCAACTGGACGGCCGCCGCGCGTGCCCGTTGCAACATTGCCCTCGTTTCAGTGTCGAGGTCAGTGGAGGCGGTCGAGGTCGGCGCGGTCGGGGCGATGGTCGTCAACGGGCGGAGCTCCTGCTGGTGCGGTGATGGGAAGTGGCGATCAGGGTAGGAGCGCGGACCGGACCCGTCAATCACAACCGCCGCGGAACCGCGCGTGCTTGCCTAGGCTTGACGGTGGGTAGCTTGCCGATGACGGGGGGCGTGGGTATGTTCTCGCTGCTCCGCCGCAAGCCCGCAGAGACCGCAGGTGCGATGCCGCGGCGAAGGGAGAACGGCCCGCCAGAGGTGTCCCGGTGATCGAGCGGAAGTCCACGGACAACATCAAGAAAATGCGCGCGGCTGGCGCTATCGTCGGCGACACGCTGCGGATGCTGCGTGGCCTGGCGCACGAGGGTGTGAGCCTTCGCGAGCTCGACAGGGCGGCTGAGGCGCTGATCAAAGGCCGAGGCGCCTGGCCCACCTTCAAGGGCTATCACGGCTTTCCCGCATCACTGTGCCTGTCGGTGAACCACGAGGTTGTCCACGGCATCCCGGACCAACGCAAGCTCAAGAAGGGCGACCTGCTCTCGATTGACTGCGGAGCGACCTTGGACGGCTGGGTGGGTGACGCGGCGATCACCCTGTTGATCGAGCCCGCCGCCGCCGAGCTGAGCGAGTTGATCGAGACCACCAAGCGCAGCCTGTTCGCGGGCATCGAAGCCGCCAAGGTCGGCAATCGCGTGGGGGACATCGGCGCCGCCATCGAGGCCGTCCTCAACGAAAAGCACTACGGCATCGTGCGCGACTACTGCGGCCACGGCGTCGGGCGCAAGCTGCACGAGGACCCGCAGGTGCCCAACTACGGCAAGGTGGGAAGTGGCCCCCGCATCCAAAGCGGCTGGACGCTTGCCCTTGAGCCCATGGTCAATCTGGGCGGCGATGACGTGCACACGTTGGGCAACGGCTGGACGGTGGTCACCGATGACGGCAAGGCCTCCGCGCACTACGAGTGCTCGATCGCGATTCTGGACGGCGGCATCGAGATCCTGACGCTGACGTCGACGGACGAGCATCCCTGACCTGGCGACGGCTTCCCTCCTTCCACGAAATTCGCTCCGGGCCGCGGCGTTTTCCGCCAGCCGACGATCATGCGCCGGGGCCAACGCAAGCCCCGACACGAGGTGAGGCGTGGGCTGGTCCAAGTTTCTGTTCGGCAAGACTTGCTTGGGTTGCGACGAACGGCTGCGGGTGGGGCAAGAGGGAGCGTGGTGCGGGTCGTGCGCTCCAGCGGTGCTGAGTGGCGGACGCTGGATGACGGCCGTCTGGAACGGGGACTCGCTGCCGGTCGCGGCCGCTCTGGTCTATGGCGGCCCGGTGGCGGACGCGGTCACGCGGGTCAAGAAAGGGCATCTGCCTGAGTTGACCCCGGTCTTGCCGCTAATGGTCCGGCTGGTCGAGCTCGTCGCGCCTCGTCCGGAACCTGTGTGGCTGGTCGCCGTGCCGCCGCATCTAGGGCGACTCGCAGAGCGTGGCCTTCACTTCCCGGACCTGCTGACCACCGGCGTTGCGCATCGGCGGCGCGACATGCGGGTTGCTTGGGCGCTGGAGCGGCTGGACCTGCACGACATTCGGCGCGAAGACCGCAGTCGCGCTCCCGAGTTCCGAACGACCCGTGCGGGTCGTCGACCGAAGGCCGGGCGCGTGGTGCTGGTCGACGACGTGGTCACGACGGGCCAAACGCTGGCAACGGCAGCCGCTGCCCTGCGCGCTGCTGGTTGGGACGTCGCCGCAGCCATTTGTCTGGCCGACGCGCGGCCCGGCATGTTGGACCGCGCGGACGTGTGCTGAGAGACGCCCACGACTGGGGACCTGAGAGGAGAACTTGAGCTGTGTCGAGAAGTTACGGCAGAAGACTACTGGCAACCGACCATCCCGCCTGCGCACCACCGACCAGTAGCGCCGCGCCCAGCAACTGAACGACTTGACCCAAGTCGCGGGACAGGGACCGCCCCGACCATGTAGCAGGCAGCGCCGTGGCAGTACCCACCAGCACCGCGAGCAGTGCAAACACCGCCGGGTCGGCCAACCAGGACCCACCGCTGGCCCCCGCGGCGGCGACCAGCCACACGCCAGCGAGACTGAGCCCAAGCGCGAACACGGCTACATGCAGCCGGAAGGGCCACACGAACGCGCTGGTCTGCGAATTCGATTGTGTCTGGGCCTGCGCCGACGTCAACAGGAGTGCTCCCATCGTCATCACGCGCCCGACAAACAGGGCCGCCCACACGAAATCGGCGTGCAGAAGTCCGCCGGACCACATCGGTGCGGGCAGCGACTCCCCCGGGACCTGAACGAGGGCCGGCCCCTGCAAGGCCGCCTGCGCGCCGAGAAACCACGCCCCCCCGATCGCCGCTGCCGCCAGACCAAGCCCGGCAAGCGCCAAGCCACGACGCGAGGCCGCGCGACGCTGAACGACCCACGCAAACGCGACGGCCAGCAGCAGCAGGCAAGGTCCCCAAGTCGTCACGCCCGAAACCCAAGCGGCATCGGGCGGTGCTGCGGCCGGCAGCGGCGCGTCGACGAGCCAGCGGACCGCCGACTGCGGGTCCTGAACGGCGACGGGCGCTCCAACCCAGCGAAACCAAGGACCTCCGCGAGGGGCCAGCGGTGCCAGAGCTAGCAAAGCGGCCAACGGCAAGCGGCGAGGCCCAGCGTCGGCCCAGGCAGTGACCCCAGCCACCGCCGCCACCGTGAGCCACCAGGCCAGCGCTGCGGAAACCCACCCGGACCATGCGCCCGGTCCTACCAGCGGCGCCGAGACGATCGCCGGCAGCATCCACACGGCGGCCAACACGGGCAGCGATCGGGTCAGCGGCTGGGGCCGCACGGCCACCCACAAGACAAGACCGGCACCGGCAGCAAGCGCGATGGCCGCCGGTCCCAGCTCGGGGAGGCGCACGCTGGCGGCGGCGACGGCGAGCACGAGCCCAGCGAACGCAAGCCAGCGGTGCGGAAACGCCGCAAGGGCCAACAGCACCAGGGCAGCGGCAACGGCCAGAAGCTGCGGCACAAGGGTCGGGTCCATGCGTTCTCCGGCAGGAAGGGGTCAGCGAACCTGCGCAACGGAATCGGTCGCGGCGTTGGGGGCCTCCGTTACAATCCCCAGCAGGCGCAGGCGGTTGCACGAGTGAACAACCACGCCGCGGGACGCTTGGGGGTCAACCTCGACGCGCAGGCGGGCTACACCCCAGGACAACCATGCTCCGGTGGCGGCCAAGGCGAGGGCAATCCACAGCAGGCCGATGGGCAGGTCTTCGGTCTTCTGCAACCTCACGACATCGGTCGTCTGAACCGCAGCGACCTCGCGTCCTGGCAATCCCAGTGCAGGCGACACGAGCGCTGCCCCGGTGCGCGCTTGGGTAGGACCGTAGTGCAGCAGCACCAGAGGGCCGGCCGTTTGGGTCGGCACGTCCAGAAAGCGGGCGCCGCCCAGCGCCAGTGCTTCCCGCATCTGACCGGCCTGCAGGCGGATGGCGTAGTCGACTTGGGAACCCGTCGGCCGCCACAGCAGCGTCGGCGAACCGGCGTCGGTCGTGCGTCCCGTCGCAACCCAAGCAAAGCGCATCCCGGCGACCGACGTTGCCTCTCCCGGCGCGAGCGTGAAGGCGGGCAACGCTCCCGGGACATCCAGACTGCACTGCACTCGCCCTGCGGCGGGAGCACAGCGTCCGCGCCAGCGTCCTGCAGCCGTCCCCAAAGTTCCGCCGTCTGGCGAGGATGCGTGCAGGGCCCGCTCAGCGCCGTCGACGGGCACGTCCACCCACACCGGCAACGACGACGTGGCGAAGAACGCGAGGCAGACGGCGGCGGCGATCCCGGCCGCCACCAGCAGCACGGGGCCGACGACGGGCGCTCCAACGTCGATGCGGACTCGGCCGTCGAACGTCGTCGCCCGCACGCGCGGGCAAGCCGTCTTCAGCGACTTCAGCAGTCGTGCCGCCAAGTCGTCCGTTGCGGGGCGAGCGGAACGCCAGACGGCGACCGCCTCAGGAAACAGCAACCGAGCCACCGCGACCACGATCGTCAGCGAGAGCAACAGCCAGAAGGCTGCGGAACCTGCCAGACGGTCGAGGCCAAGCCCATGAATCGCCAGCAGATCCGGTCGACTGAGTCCGTCGGTGACCGGCCACGGCGCATCCGCCTGCGGCAGCTGGGTCCCGACGAGCGCTAGAGCCGCCCAGCCCACGGCCAAGGAGGGAAACGCGGCAGGTGAGAGGGCGAGCTTGCGCACGAAAACCGCGGGCGCCACCGGTCGATCGACCAGAAGAACGTCGGGCTCGCGGACAGGGTCGGTCGGCATTCGAATGCTCTCCGGCCGGGACACGCATCCCGGTGCGCCATAAGCGCAGTTCAGGGAGCCGTATTCCGCAGGTCGTGACCCCGAGGGCAGACGCAGGGCAGGCTCACGAATCGACGAACTGAACGTTGACCCGCTGTTGCCGCTGGACCGCCGCCGCGTGGACGAGGTTGCGGATGGCGCGCGCGGTGCGACCTTGCTTGCCGATCACCTTGCCGATGTCCTCACGACGGACCGAAAGGCGAAGGACTACGCCTTCTTCGGTGGTCTCTTCGTCGACCTTGACGTCCTCGGGATGGTCCACGAGCACGGTCGCGAGGTAGTGCAGGAGTTCGCGCATGGATCAGGTCTCCGAGGCGGCAGGACCAAACGTCCGGAGCCGTTCCGCTATCCCGCGAGTAGTTGCGGGTCGGGCGGGCACGGGCGTCGGGGGGCCGGCTTCGCCTGGATGGCTCAGGCCTTGGCGTCCGCGCGGCGAACCAGCGCGGCCACGGTGTCGCTGGGCTGGGCGCCGACCGAGATCCAGTGATCATAACGGTCACGCAGCAGCTTGAACTGCTCAGCGCCGCCCAGGGGGGCGTAGGTGCCCACCTGCTCAAGGAAACGGCCGTCGCGGCGCGCTTCGCTGTTGGCCGCGACGATGCGGTAGTAGGGAGCCTTCTTGCCGCCGAAGCGGGCGAGCCTGATACGTACGGCCATGATACCCCTGAAGTTCTGCTGTTGTTCGGTCGGTCGTGGCAGCTTGGGCCGGGACCGAAGGTGCGAGACCTTACGCTCGCAGGCCCATAGGTGTCAAGGTACAACGACCGCAGC
>JBMOIG010000146.1:0-10450 GCA_049317445.1 Myxococcota bacterium
ACACCACAGTGCTGGCAGTTTTGAGAACTTGCTGCCCCCCCTCCTGCTGCCCCCCCTGCCCCCCAACCCCAATTCCGGCTAGACTCCGCGCCCAACCTGCGACCCGCCGCTGCTGCGAGTCCCCCGCCCCGGCCGTGCCGCCGGCGCCCCCAAAGGAACCCATGGCCGTCCCCGAACTGAACAAGATCATCTACTCGATGATTGGCGTGAGCCGCTTCTATGACAAGAAGCCTGTGCTCAAGGACATCTACCTGTCCTACTTCTACGGCGCCAAGATCGGCGTGCTGGGCCTGAACGGTTCGGGCAAGTCGTCGTTGCTGCGCATCCTTGCGGGCGTCGACAAGGAATTCGTCGGGCAGACGGTGCTGGCCCCCGGCTTTACGGTCGGCCTGCTGGAGCAGGAGCCCATCCTCGACCCCACCAAGACCGTGCGCGAAACCGTCGAGCAGGGCGTGCAGGCCATCGTCGATCTCGTCAAGGAATACGAGCAGATCAACGAGAAGTTCGCCGAGCCCATGGACGACGACGAGATGAACAAGCTGATCGAGCGCCAGGCCGCGGTGCAAGAGAAGCTGGACCACGCCGACGCCTGGGACCTCGACAGCCGCCTGGAAATGGCGATGGACGCCCTGCGCTGCCCCCCGGGTGACGCGCTGATTGGCCCGCTGTCGGGCGGCGAGAAGCGGCGCGTGGCGATGTGCCGTTTGCTGTTGCAGAAGCCCGACATCCTGTTGCTCGACGAGCCCACCAACCACCTCGACGCCGAGTCGGTCGCGTGGCTGGAGCACCACCTGCAGCGCTACGAGGGTACGGTCATCGCCGTCACCCACGACCGCTACTTCCTCGACAACGTGGCCGGCTGGATCCTCGAGCTGGATCGCGGCCATGGCATCCCGTGGAAGGGCAACTACTCGTCGTGGCTGGAGCAGAAGGGCGCCCGGCTGGCCCAGGAGGAGAAGAGCGAGTCCGACCGCCAGAAGACGCTGGCGCGCGAGCTCGAGTGGATCCGCATGTCGCCCAAGGGCAGGCACGCCAAGGGGAAAGCGCGCATCACGTCGTACGAAGAGATGCTGGCGCAAGAGAGCGAGAAGCGGGCGACCGACCTCGAGTTGTTCATCCCGCCGGGTCCGCGGCTGGGCAACATCGTCATCGAGGCCAAGGGCGTCAAGAAGGGCTACGGCGACAAATTGCTGATGGAGGACATGACGTTCTCACTGCCCCCCGGCGGCATCGTCGGCGTGATCGGTCCCAACGGCGCCGGCAAGACGACGCTGTTTCGCATGATCACGGGGCAGGAGACGCCCGACGAGGGCACCTTCCGCACCGGCGACACCGTCAAGCTGACCTACGTGGACCAGAGCCGCGAGTCACTGGACCCCGACAAAACGATCTGGCAGACGATCTCGGACGGCCAGGAGGTCCTGCAACTGGGCAAGCAGCAAGTGCTTTCGCGCGCCTACGTCGGCCGCTTCCAGTTCCCCGACCAGCAGAAGAAGGTCGGCCTACTGTCGGGCGGCGAGCGCAACCGCGTGCACCTGGCGCGGATGCTCAAGGCCGGCGCCAACGTCATTCTGTTGGACGAGCCGACCAACGACCTGGACGTCAACACGATGCGGGCGCTGGAAGAAGCGCTCGAGAACTTTGCCGGGTGCGCGGTCGTCATCAGCCACGATCGCTGGTTCCTCGACCGCATCGCGACGCACATCCTCGCGTTCGAGGGCGACAGCAAGGTCTTGTACTTCGACGGGAATTACTCGGAGTACGAAGCCGACCGCAAGCTGCGCCTGGGCGCCGCCGCCGACCAGCCGCATCGGATTCGGTACCGGCAGTTGACGCGGGCGTAGGCCTGGTTGCTGACCACCCCGCCTCGACTTCACCCCCTCACGCTGCCACGATGCCTTGCGCCGGACCTCGCACTTGGCGTCCGCGCGGAGGGACCGATGTCGCTGACGCCACGAATTCTGTTCCTGGCCGTGCTGTTGCCGGTCGTCGCGGCCTGCAGCGGGACGGAGGAAGGCACGGCCAAGCCGACCGCCGACAGCGACGCCCAAGCAGACGGTGCCGTGCTGGACGACGCGGCCCTGCCAGTCGACACGACGCTGGACGCCACGCAAGACACCTGGGCAGACGCGGAGTTCGACGGGGCCACGGACGCGGTGGTGGCAGATGTGCCCGACGTGCCGCCCGACGCCGCCGACGACACAGCCGGGGATGCGGTCGAGGACGCGATTGCGGACGTGACGCAAGACGTCGTTCCAGACACCGCCGAGGACGCCGCCGAGACGACCGACACCATCCAACCACAACCAGGCATCTACGCCGGGCACTGCAACGCCGCCTTCGCCATGCCCGCCGAGCAGCCGTGGCAGCACACGATTGCCAGCCCCATCATCTCGCTGGCCGCACCCAACCACCGAATTCGCGACCTGATTCTTCCGGTCGGCACCGCGGGCAAGCTGCGCGGACGGTTTACGTACGGCATCATCGACAAGGACCTGGGCGACGAGGCGGTCGAGCTGTGGGTACAGACCTGCCCGACGTGGGTGTCGTGGGGCACGGGAACGACCGACGCCGACGGCATCCTGTGGTTCGACGTGCCCGCCAACCTGCCCCAGGGCGACTACCGCGTGAAGATGGTGGTGCTGGGCGACACGACGGTGGCCGACGGGGTGCTTGCCGTGTGGCCCAAAGGCGTGCAGGTCATCGTGACAGACGTGGATGGCACGCTGACGACGAACGACTGGGAGCTGTTCCAGGACGTCCTGACCAGCCAAGACGCGCAGATGTGGCCCGGCGCCGACCAGGTGATGCAAGCGTGGGAGACCAAAGGCCTGCGGTTCGTGTACCTGACGGGGCGCCCCCAGGCCGTGAACCGGTACTCGCGCACGTGGCTGGCGGACCAGGGCTTTCCCCTCGGCCCCCTGCAACTGGCCGAGACGGCTGCGGAAGTGTTGCCCACCGAGAGCGGAGTGCAGAAGTTCAAGGGCGACTGGCTGACGGCGCTGCAGCAGGACGTGGCGGTGGTGCCGGTGGCGGCGTACGGCAATGCGACGACCGACGCGGGGGCGTATCTGGCCGCGGGTGTCGCCAAGGCGAACGTGTGGCTGATCGGACCGAACAAGGGCGACCAGGGGACGATGCCGATCGAGAGCTATCCTGAGCACTTGCCCGTGCTTGCCGGGTATCCGGATGCGGTGCAGCCGTAGCGGCGGGCGTCAGGGTTCCGGACAGGCGTGGTTCGCTGCGCCGGGGGACATGGGGTCGCCGGTGCACCAGCACATGTACCCCGCGGGGTAGCAACCCGGCCCGAGCTGCTGCGACTTGCCGCACTGCGCGACGGTGTAGATGGCCTGCTCGCTCACCTTGCCCTCGAACCACAGCTCGATCGTGTCGCCGATGTCGTCCAGCGTCAGGTTCTGCCACTGCGCCGCCACGTCGACCCCGCCGTTGAACAGCTTGTCCGTCGAGGCGCCGATCACGTAGTAGCCGCCCGGCGGGATCGTCAGGGTCGAGTCGAGCGGAATCATCCAGACGCCGTGCTTGTAGGTCTTGACCGTCACGCCGGCGAGCGGCATCGGCGTCGAGCCGAGGTTGCGCAGCTCGATCCACTCGCCGTAGGCGTCATCGACGTTGTCGGAGCAGGCGAAGACCTCGGTCACGAAGACGGCGCCTGCGCGGGGCAGGGTCGGACAGCCCTCGTCCGCTTCGCCGTTGCAGTCGTTGTCCTTCTGGTCGTCGCAGACTTCCGCGGTCGGGGCGTCGGCCAGGCAGACCGACAGCCCGCCGCCCGGGGGTGCGTCCGGGTCACCGGCAGGCAGGCAGGTGCGCTTGCCCTGGCACTTGGCGCCGGGAAACGAGGCGTAGCAGGTTGCGCTGAGCTTCTCATGGATGGCGTAGGGCGAGCAGGGGCAGGTTGCGCCCATGGCGGGGACGCACTGTTTCGATGTCTGTCCGGATACGTCCAGCGACTGCTGGCACACGTACGCTGCGGGACAGTCTTCGTTCACCTCGCACGACGCCCCGCAGAAAAAAGCGTCGTCGCCGAAGTCGACGCATCGGGCCCCCCCGTTGCCGGGCGCCTCGCAAGCCCCGTTGTGGTCGCATGGGTTGCACAGCCTGGCGTACTTCGGCACGCAGATGTGGATGGCGTTCGCACCGGGACCTGAGGCCGTCGTGCACTTGGAGTCCGCCGGGCACGCAGACGAGCACAAGGCTGCACATCGCTCGCCATCTTGCGTCTCGATGCAAAACCCGGAGTCGCAAGCAGAATTGAGCCAAGTGCACGGGCAACCCGCCGCACCAGGCGACGCGACGCACGGGTCGGCATCCGAGTCCTTGGCATCTGCCTTGTCCGAAGTCGCCGGACTGCAAGCGACCGTCGCCCCGGCAAGAAGCGCAAACGTGGACCGTGGGTTCAGGCGCATGCTCGACCTCCGACCGCCAAGCTACGCCTTGGGTCGCCGGCGGGCAAGCCAGACTCTGTCCCTCCCCAATCCACTGTGAACGCGTGCACTTGGGTGCGCCGGCCCTCGCCCGCTCAGTCCTCCTGCAACACCGCAAGCTCCTGCGCAGTGCGGTCGCGCATCTGCAGCGCGCCGGCAAAGCACATCAGCGAGCAGATCGAACACCCCACGCAGTGCTCGGCGGCCACGTGCGGAATCCCCTGCGCATCCAAGGCGATCGCCCCGTACGAGCACCGCGTGCAGTTGCCGCAGCTCGTACACAACTCCGGCACGGGGCTCGAAATCCGCTTGACGGGCGTGAGATCCATAAAGCCGGTAATGGGCTCGGGCAGCGCGGCGCCAATCAACTGCTGCACCGAAGTCATGCCCCGCGCGGCCATCAGGTGCGACAGCCCCGAGTGCAGCTCTTGCACGTAGCCCACGCCGTACTTCATGGGCGCGGTGCAGAACTGCACGGTGCCGGCGCCCAGCGCGAGGAAGTGCGCCGCGCTCTTGTAGTCCATCGTGCCGCCGTTGCCCGACACGTAGACGCCCAGGTGCGCCACGCTCGCGAGCGTCAGGTTGCTGATGGGGGCCACGCCTGCGCCGCTCATGCCCAGCACGATGCCCTCGTCCCAGGTCGTCTTCTTGCCGGGGCGGAAACCCAAGGACGGGAAGGTGTTGGCGAGCGTGATGCCCGCCGCCTTGCCGGGGTGGCGCAGGAACACCTCGCGAATCGCGCGCACGATGACCTCGACCGAGGTGACCGCGCCCGTGAGCTTGAAAAGCTTGGGGACGGTGGGGTCGCTGACCTCGAGGACCCAGTCGATGATCTTGGCCGTGACGCGCGCGTTCTGCGACACGATGGCGCCCTCGGTGCCGTCGCCGCCCTGCGGACACGACAGGCTGTACTCGACGGCCATCGCGCCCGCCGCATCAAGCGTGCGCGTGTTGGCCTGCCAGCCCTTGCGGTCGAATTCGTCGTCGCCAGTGACCGGGCCACCGGTGGAAGCGGCGATCAGGCGGTCAGGAAACTCCGCGCGCAGCAAGGCGATCTCGCGGCAGACGCGCTGCAGCGAGTGGCCCGACACGTTGTCGCAGTTGCCCCACGTCACGCGGTCGAACGCGTACATGTAGTCGGCCGGGATGTGGATCGGCACGTTGTCGAAGGCCGTCTTCATGATGCCGCCGGCCCAACCTGCCGCCAGACCCTGCCGCATCGCCTCGTAGCCGTCGGACGGCGGCGCGGCCGAGAGCAGGAAGGGCGAGATCAGCTTGCGACCGAAGAAATCGGTTTCGAGCGACACCGGCAACCGGTCGTAACCGGGGATGACGACCGTGCTTTTGCGCGGACTCTCGACCGCCGGAGCGGCCTGCTTCGCCAGGAAGGCATCGACCGCAACCGCGGCGTTCTTGCCGCCCGCCGCTGCCTCGACGACCGTCGACGGACCCGTGTCGCAGTCACCAGCGGCAAACACGGCCGGGTTCTGCGAGCGCGTCAGGCCCGAGCGCGCGCCGATGGCGACAATCACGTGGTTGAAGTCGCCGCGGGTCTGTGCCGTGCCGGGCACTTCCGACAGGCCGCGCAGCGTGAAGGGCTGGCCCTCCTCCAAGGCGACCTTGACCGTCTCGAGCCCCGCCATGCGACCCGCGCTGCCCAGGATGCCCGTGACGCGAACGCGACCGCTAACGGCCACGCCGTACTCCATCACCTCGGCCAACTCCTTGTGCGTCAACGGCATCTCGCCCAGCTTCTCGAGCGCGAGAATCTCGACGCCAGCCGCGCCCGCACGCACCGCCGTCACCGCGCAGTCAACCGCTGTAGCACCGCCGCCGACCACCGCGACCCGCCCCGTCATCGGGAAGGCCTCGGGCGTCTTGAGGTACTTCAGACCGGCCACCGCAAGATCCTCGCCCGGCACGCCGAGCGCAATCGGATTCCACAGCCCGACGGCCACCAGCACGGCGTCGAACCCTTGGGCCAACAGCGCGTCGGGGTCGGCCACGGCCTTGCCGGTCTGCACCGTCACATTGGGCAGCGAGAGCACGAAGGCGAGATCGCTCTGGATCACGGCGCGCGGCAGGCGGTGGGCCGGGATCACGTTGCAGGCGCCGCCCAGGGTGGCATCGCGCTCGAACACGGTCACGGCGTGACCGCGCTGGGCCAGGACGGCGGCGGCAGCCACACCGGCGGGACCGGCGCCGACGACCGCAACCTTCTTGCCGGTCGCCACGGCGTGCGGCGTCAGCTTGGGCATGTAGCCGCCGCGCTTGGCCTTCTCGACCAACGTGGCCTGGATCGCCGGGATCTCGACCGGGCGGTCGAACTTGGCGTGGACGCACTTGGCCTGGCAGAAGCGGTCGGGACAGACCAGACCGCACACGCCGCCGATGGGGTTGGCCGTCATGATCTCGGCGACGGCGCGCTGGACGTCGACGGGGCTGCCCTGCCGTGCCGCCATGATGAAGTCGGCGGGCGAGCAGTGCACCGGGCAAGCCTCGCGACAGGGCTTCTCCTCGCAAAATTCGCAGCGGGCAAGCTCCGTCGCCAACTGGGCGTCGGAAAGGAACAATTCGTGCTTCATGGGTAACCTCTCAGGGGGGGTCGATGATACCTTGAAGGATGTCGGGGGTCGCGAGCGCCTCAGTCGATCGCCGCAAACCTCCGCCAAGTCTGCGGAGCGGCCTTGGCTGCCTGCTGGCAGATGGCCGCCCAGTCGAGCGTCTGCAATTCCTTGTGGCGCATCAGGATCTTGCCGTCGGCGATGGTCGTGTCGACCGCAGACGCCGAGACGCCGAAGATCAGGTGGCCCAGGACATTGTTCGAGTCGAGCGGCGTGAACGGGATGTGGTCGGACACGATGACGTCTGCCGCAGCGCCCACCGACAGCTCGCCGAGCTTGCGCCCCATGAACTGCGTGGCGATGGCGGGGTTGGCGGTGACCAGCATATTGGCCATGTCCATGAAGCCCACGCGCGGATCCTCAGCGACGTGGTGACGCAGCCACAGTCCGGCGCGAACCTCTTCCTTCATGTCGCTGGTCATGCCGTCGGTGCCCAAGCCCACGCGAATGCCCTTGGCGGCCATGTCGACGACGCGGGCGGCGCCCACAGCGTTGTTCATGTTCGACTGCGGGTTGTGCACGGCGTTGGTGTGGGTCTCGGCCAGGCGCTCCATCTCGGCGTCGTCGATGTGAATGTTGTGGACCGACAGCGTCTTGGGTCCCAGACCGCCCGCGACGTACAACCGCTCGAGCACGCGCATGCCGTACTTGGCCACGCTGTCGACCTGATCTGCCTTGTCCTCAGCGACGTGGACGTGCAGGCCGGTGTCATAGCGCTTGGCCAGATCCACGCAGCGGTCCAGCGTCTCGGGGCTGATGGTCATGCCGGCGTGCAGACCGACCAGACCGTGCAGGCGGCCGCTCGAATCCGCAGCCGCGCGCTGCAGAAACGCCTCGCTCTCGGCGATGCCGTCGTCGGTGCCCTGCTGGCCGTTGCGGTCGGTGATCTCGTAGCAAAGCGAAGCGCGAATGCCGCTTTCCAGCACGGCGTCGGCGATGACGTCCAGGCTGCCGCGAATGGCCGAGGGGCTCGCGTGGTGGTCGAAGATTGTGGTCGTGCCCGAGCGGATGCAGCGTACCAGCGGAATCAGGGCCGACAGGCGCACGTCGTTCATGTCCAGCGCGCGGTCCAACTTCCACCACAAATTCTCAAGCGTCTCGACAAAGTTGGCGGCTGGCTTGGGCGCCAGACCGCAGGCAAACGTGCTGTACAGGTGATGGTGGGCGCAGATGAAGCCGGGCAGGATGGTCTTGCCGCCCGCATCGATCCAGTCCGCGTCGGGATGGTCTCGCCGCAACCCGGCCGTTTCGCCGATCGCCGCAATCTTGCCACCCTCGATCAACACGGCACCTTGGTGAATGACGCGGTTGTCGGCACCCAGGGTCAGCACGACGCCGTTGCCCACCAGAATCTTCGGGTCCTTTGTCATGACGGGTCCTCAAGCAGGAAGGGGGGGAGTGTCCAGCGGCCGCGCTGGCGGTCATGGCCCGGTCTGGGGGCGGTCCCGCGCGACGTCGAAAGGGGCGTCTATCCTGCGAAGCACGCCTCGTCAATGTCAACGCTTGCGCTCGCGGTCGCGATTTCTCTGGCACTGTCCAGCCGAAAAGCACAGGCGAGCGGCGAAAACGATCGACGGTCAGCCGGGAGTCACGCGTGATCTCGCATACTTGGCCATCAGGTCGATGGAGCCAACCACGTGGCCTTGCAGCTGGCCGGTGACTTCCGCGACGGTGGCGCCGACGGGGAGGTCCAGCTCGCAGTCGAGGGCGTACAGGCGAAACACGTAGCGGTGGGCACCCTGACCGGCCGGTGGCGAAGGGCCGCCCCAACCCACGCGCCCGAAGTCGTTCGACCCTTGGCGGGGCGACGTAGCGCGCGACGACAGCCCCTCGGGCAGCTCGCGGGCGTCGACCGGCAGGTTCCAGACCAGCCAGTGGATCCACGGACGCTGGTCCTTGGCCTTGACGCGCTTGCGGCCGGCTGCCCCGGCGCCGTCGTCGTGGCTTCGGCCCTTGCCGCCGCAGCCGCCCTTGCCACCGCAACCGCCCTTACCGTCACAGCCGGGCACGCCGCTGGACTTGCAACCGCCCGCGCCCTCACCGTGTCCACCGCACTTGCCACCGCACTTGCCGCCGCACTTGCCGCCGCACTTGCCGCCGCACGAGCCGCCGCACTTGCCGCCGCCGAGTTCCACCGGGCGCAGTGCGTCGGGGTCTTCGACGACCAAGGCGAACGACCGGGTGCCGTGGGGACAGCCGCGCCAGACCAGCGGTGGCGACACGTCGGTGCCGTCGGCGGTGAAGCGCACCGGCAGCGTTGCGCCGCGGGTGAAGGCCGGACTCGACAGGTCGACCAGCGAAGCCATGTTACGCAACCTCAGCCGGGGTCTTGCCAGCTTGGCGAGCAAAGGGCGTGCCGGGCCCGTCGGGAGCCGCGGGCAGGTGCGGCATCGACTGCGACAGACCGCGCAAGAGGCCCGTCATGATCACGGCGGGTTGCAGAGACACCGCCATGCCGTCTGCGGGCTTGCCGACGACCTGAACGTCCTGCAGGGCAAAGGTCGCGGGGTCGAAGGCCGCCGTGAGCTGCGGCGTACGGTACCGGATCGAACCGTCGAGCACCACTTCGTGGGTCTGCCCACCGAAGCGCGCCTGAATGGCGACGGTGGTGCCGTTGCGGAACAGCATGAAGGCGTTGTCTTGCTGAGCCTCGAAGTCGGCGCGGTGCAGGTACAGCCGCGGTTTGTCCTTGTACGGCGTTCCCGACGTCGGGCAGAAGGTCGTGCAGTTGCCGCACTCGTTGCAGAAGTCGGTCAGCACGGCGACTTGCACCTGCTGGTCGATGCGCACGGTCTGTCCCAATCCGCGCGTCCACTTGCCGCCGCTGAGCACCAGACCCGGCAGCTGGGCGTCGAGCAGCGCCGTCTGGTAGGTCAGGAACGCGAGGTTGGGGCACACGCTGACGCACAGGCTGCAGACTTGGTCGCAGTCGAGGCACCGCTCGGCTTCTGCACGGGCGTCCTCTTCGGAGTACTGCAGGATGACTTCGCCGAAGTTCTGACGCTCCTCGACCGGACGCTCGGGCACCGGCACGCGGAAGGTCCGATGTGCGCGGCGGATCACGAGATCGGACAAGTTGGCCTCGGCCAATCCGCGGCCCTTGGTGGGCTCGAACCCCTCGACCTTGCGTCGAATGGCCGCGGCGATGGTCTTGCCGTCGGCACACGCCTTGACCGCCGATGAGGGGCCGTCGAGCGCAGTGTCGCCCCCCGCGTAGACGCCCGACACCGACGTCTCGAGCGTGGTCGGGTCGGCGTGAATGGCGCCGTGGCGCGAGAGCTCGGGCTCTTGGGCGCCAAAGAAGTCCAGCACCGACCGCTGGCTGACGGCCAACAACACCGCGTCGGTGGGGAACACCAGGTCGTCGCCGTCTGCGGGCACTAC
>JBMOIG010000147.1:0-10438 GCA_049317445.1 Myxococcota bacterium
GCGAGGGGACGTGGCTGCACGCGCCCGACTTCGAGTTGCACAGGTCGTTCGTGCACGCGTTGCCGTCATCGCAGGAGACGCTGCCAGCAGCCGTACACGCCTGGTTGACGCAGACATCGACCGTGGAACAGACGTCACCGTCGTCGCAACCGCCATCGTGGTCGGTGTGGACGCAGCCGCCCGGCGCCTCACACGCGTCGTCGCTGCACGCGTTGCCGTCGTCGCAATTGATGGCCGAACCACCGACACACGTCCCCGCATCGCAGGTGTCGCCCGTCGTGCAGGCGTTGCCGTCTTCGCAATTGACCGCGGCGTTGGGCGTGTGCACGCATCCGGCCACCGGGTCGCAGACGTCGTCGGTGCAGGCGTTGCCGTCGTTGCAGGTGATGACCGGGTGCACACACACCTGGTTCGCGGCGCAAATGTCGAGCGTGCAGCCGTCCTTGTCGTCGCATTGGGCGACGTCGGTGCAGGGCGCAACGCACTTGGGGTAGCCGACGAGGCCGGGCGCACAGGTGTCGCAAGTCACGCCCGTATACGCCGCCGCGCAGGTGCACTGAACGTCGGCGGCAGCGCACGTGCCGTGGCCGTTGCAGAACGACGTCTCGCACCCTCCTGTCATCACGCAGGAACCACCGAGACATGAAGTCCCGTCGCCGCAGAACCCGCACACGCCGCCGCAACCGTCGTCACCACAAGTCTTGTCAGAGCAATCCGCAATGCACCCGCACACGCCCACGTCGACGCAGCAGCTTTCGGTCTTGCCGCAGTCGGCAGTGCAGGCGCAGCCCGACGACGCAAAGCCACCGCAGTTACCCAGACAGCTCTCTTCGGCCGTGGGGAACTGGCACATGCCGACCTTGCACAGCTGGTCAGAGCCGCAGGTGCCGCACGAGCCGCCGCAACCATCGTCGCCGCAGTCCTTGCCGTCGCAGTCGGGCGTACAGGCTTGGCAAATGCCGTTCTTGCACGCTGGCTTGCTGGGGTCGACGCAACTGCCGCACAGACCGCCGCACCCATCGGCGCCACACTCCAGACCGCTGCAGGAAGGGACACACGCTGGGCAGATGCCGTCGGCGCCACACGCCCCGGCCGTCTTGCAGCCGACCACGGGCTTGGCACCTCCCGCACAGTCGGGGTCGGGCGCACCGCAGCCGCAGTCGCACGTCTCTCCGTCGGCGAAGGCGGACTTGGCGCAGACCCACGCGCCGGGCAGCGGCAAGGGCTCGCATACGCCGGCGATGCACTGCTCAGAGGCACTGCAGGCGGGCGTACACGTCAGCGTAGTCTCGGGAACGTCGGCCGTTGTCTCGGTGAGGTCGGCCGCTGTGTCGGTGGCAGGATCTGCATCGCCGTCGCCGGGCCCGCCGTCGACCTCGTTCAGCCAACATACGCCGCCGTCCAAGGTGGTGCCGGGACCGCAAGCCGGTCCGCCGGTCGCGACGCACGCGCCATCGACAAGCTGGGTGCCCGACCCGCAGGTGGGCCCGACATCACTGCCGCAGCCGGCCAACAGGACCAACGCCGCCATCGCCACAATTGCGCTTAGTTGGGGACGCATGCAGCCACCTTGGGGTCGTCGGCGGGATTGGCAGTCCCGTGGTCGTTGAAGACTGTGCTGCCGCACGTCGAGCCGCTTGGGCAGTCCTTGGCGCCGCCGGGGCAGGCCAGTCCGCAGACGGGGGTGCTGACCGCGACCGTGCAGAGCTGCCCGGTGGGGCACTTGGCGTCCGCGCACGACTTGCCGCCGCCGCTGGAGCCCACGTCGCACAGGAACTTCGGACCGAAGCTGACCGGATCCACAAACGCCGTGCACACTTCCACGCCAGCCTCGCAGGTGGCCTGGGCCTGGCAAGACTTGCCGCTGCCGGTCAAGGATGCGCAAACGCTCGTGTAGCCTGCGGTCTTGGTCGAGGTAGGCAGCGAAACCGGCAAGCCGATGCAGCGCTCGGATCCGGGGCAGTCGGTGTCGGCCGTGCAGTGGCTGCGGCAAAGGCCCTGCAGACACACCCCACTGGCGCATTCGGAGCCCGCCGCGCAGAACACGCCGGGCGCCTTGGCGTTGCCTTCGGGCACACCGCACACGCCCTTGAAGGCGCCACCACCTGCCGCGTAGGTGCCCAGGCACCACTGGTTGGCCGCGCAGTCGGCGTTCTTGCTGCAGAAGGTGACCTTGCAGAGCCCAGCCGCATCGCACGCTGTCGCCGTCGTCGGGCAGCCGAACACCAGGAGTTTGGCGTCCTTGCAGTCCGGATCAGGAGCCCCGCAGCCGCAGTCGCACGCCTGCCCGTCTGCGTAGTAGTACAGCGGGCACTGCCACTCGTCGGCGACGCACTGCGACGTGCTGGCACAGCTGGAACCGGCCTCGCACTTGCCGCATTGACCGCCGCAGCCATCGTCTCCGCACGACTTGCCGTCGCACGCCTTGACGCACGTGGCCGAACACAGCTGTTTGTCGTCGCACCAAGGCTTGTCGCCCTTGCAGGTGCCGCAGGTGCCGCCGCAGCCGTCGTCGCCGCACTGCTTGCCGTTGCAGTCGGGCTTGCAAGCACAGAACTCTGCGTAGTCGCTGCAGCACGTGTCGGACTTCTGGCAGCCCAAGGCGCACGAGCAGCCGGACGGGGCCAGCGAGCCGCACGAGCCCTGACACGAATCGGGCTTGGGCGGTGTCACGACGGCCTTGCAGGAGCCTTCGACGCACTCGCTGCCTTTCGCACACGACCCACATGAGCCGCCGCAGCCGTTGTCGCCGCAGGTGTTGTTCTGGCAGGCGATCGGCTCGGGCGAGCACGGGTCTACGCACGCACCCTGGCTGCACACGCTGTCGCCATCGCACCCGCCACAGGTACCGCCGCAGCCGTCATCACCGCACTTCTTGTCGGTGCACTCGGGCTGGCAGACCTCGCAAGATCCTGTTTTTGAACAGCTTTCTCCCGTCGTGCAGCCAGCGACGGGCAACGAACCGTACGCGCAGTCCGGGTCGTAGGCGCCGCAACCGCAATCGCAGGCGTCGAGCGCGGCGTATTGCGATGCCAGACAGGACCACCCGGCCGGAACGCCCGACACGCACTTGCCGGAGCCGTCACACACTTCCAGCGACGCGCAGCCGGCGACGATGCTGGTGGTGTCGTCGCAGTCGGGGTCGCGCGCGCCGCAGTTGCAGTCGCAGGCGTCCGACGCGGCGTAGAAGGCGGGGTTGCACGTCCATGCCGGGGGGACACACACGCCTTGTGTCAGGCAGGTCAAGCCGTCGTCGCAGGTGCCGCACAGGCCACCGCAGCCGTTGTCGCCGCAATTCTTGCCGGTGCACTGCGGAACGCAGGTGGCGACGCAAACGCCTTGGGCCGTATTGCAGATCGGCAGTCCGGGGGTGGTGCAGCTGCCGCACGAGCCGCCGCAGCGGTCGTCGCCACAGTTGCGTCCCACGCAATAGGGCGTGCACGCCACGTCCGCAGCCGTGTCGGTATCGGCATCGGGCTCGGCATCGTTTTCGGTGTCGGTCGTGGTGACCGCGTCGTCGTCCGGGGTCGCCGTTGTGTCGCCGTAACAAACGCCATCGTCCAGCGTGGTGCCGGGACCGCAGGCCGTGACGTCCGGGTCGGGCACACACACGCCGTCTTTCGCCACCGTGCCGGCACCGCAACTGGTCGACGCGCCAGAGCCACACGCCATCATCGCCAGCGCGGCCGCCGCACACAGCAAGGGAATGCGGAAACTCATGGATGCGCCCCCATCTTGGTGTTCGTCAGCCCGGGATTGCCCGCGACACGCCCCTGCTGGATGAAGTTCTGCAGGCGCTCCGCGACTTCCGGCGACTTCTCGTGCTTGAGGGCATCGACCAGCACCGCGCGCATGCCGGGCGAGTCCGTGCTCCAGGTCGACACGACATACGCCGCGGCACTGCGCACGAACGCGCTGTCGTCGAAGTACAGCGCCTTTCTGACCATTGGTTCGGTGACCGCCGGCCCCATCACCATCGCGACATCCAGCACGTTTTCACGCACATGCACCGACCCGTCGTGGGCCATCAGGTCGAGCAGCGCGTCGATGCAGGCCGACGCCGACTGCCGCCGCAAGGCCAATACCGCCCCGCCGCGCACCAGTTCGTTGTCGTCCTTCAGCGAGGCCAGAATTAGCGGCAGGGCCTCGGCGTGCCCCGTATTGCCCAGACCCGCCAACCACGCGATGCGAAGAGCGGCCGGTTGGGGCTGGCCGTGGTCGTCCGCCTGGGGAGCGAGCACGAGCGTGGCTTGATCGATGAAGGCGGCGATCTGTTGCGCCGCCTCGACCGGGTGCTGCTCCTCAAGGAAAGCAATCGACTGGCCGAGCGTGGTCGCCACCGCCCCGCGATAGGCGGGGTCGGCGGCAAGGGTCGCCAGACTGGCGAAGGTCGCGACGAACGCTGGCGTCGGGCTGGACATCAGGCTGGCCGATTGCAGCATCCGCAGTCGCAGCGGCTCGGGCACCGCCGGGTCCTTGACCAAGCCGCCCACCGCCGTTTGCGCCTCGGGGGTGCGGGCTCCCACCAGTGCCGCCACCACCAACGTCTCCGCCGACTCCTCGAGCGTGCGCGCGCGCAGCAGGGCATCGGTCCGGGACACTGCCTCTGGCGACGCCGCGATGGCGCGGGTCAGCTCGTTGCGCAGGTTCACGCGACCGCCGGCATCCGTCGCGCCCGCACGGCCTTCGACATCGGCCAGGACGTCGTCATAGGCCCGCGTCACCTCTGCCTCGCGACGCCAATTGACCTTGGCGGTGGCGGCCGTGTAGGCACGCAAGTGACCGGTGGCCAGACCTGCCGCCCAGCGGCCATCGGACTTGCCGGTGCGGACCAGATCGATGGTCAGGCGCATCGGCACAAAGCTGGACGCCGCCAGCTGACCCGTCGTGGCCTTGCCCACCTCGTCGACCGCGACGTGCTGCAACCCATCGATGTCAGACGTGTAATGCGCGGTGGTCTCTGTGCGCTGTCCTGGCCGCGCCGGGCCGCTCGACCACCGCTTGGTGACAGAGCCGTCCGCGCTGCGCACATAACTGGCCTGAAACGCGCCGTTGGCGTCGACCTCCTCAGCCTGCCACGCCGTCGCATCGGCCTGAACCGGTCGCACCAGCTGGGTGCTGAACGCAAGCGCCGCCAGTACCGACTGGCCTGCCACGGGTGTCGCCGGATTGAACCTCACCTCGCTGACCCGACCGTCCGGCTCCCGCTTCAGCAGCCAGGGGTGCTCGAGTCCTGACCCATCCGCAGACAGATCGAGCACTTTGCGCACCGACTCGCTCACCTGCACGGTGGCCGCCGTCAACCTGACCGGCACCCAAGTCGCCCCGTCGAGTTGCACGGGATGGGCCAGCTCAAGCACGCCGCGCACCGCGACGTCCATCGGCCCCAGCGGTGCGGGGGCCGCCAGCTCGAAGTGGTAGGCCGCCTGCAGCGTCATCGCCGTCGGGGGGGTGCGTTCCGGACGCCCGGCCAAGCGGAAGTCCTGCGGCGACCGACCGGCCTGCGCCGCGTTCCGGTCGGCAAGACCGGTCGTCGATCCCGAGTCCGGGCTCTGCCACCACCACACGGCCGTCGCGATGCAGACAGCGGCCAGTACCAACGACCCAAGTGCTCGTTTCATGGCGTGTCTCCTCAGTTCGCGGTCGTGGCCGGCAGCGCCCACTTGAAGTCCACCTTCGATTCATACGCCAGGTTGTCGGCCAGCGCCCACACCATGCGAATGCCCTCGTATTCGAAGAACTCGTACTCGAAGGAGAAGGTGAACGGCCCGATGCCGACGTCGAAGAACAGCCCCAGCGCGAGCTTGAGGAAGGTCACCTCGATGTCGTTCTTGACCTGAATCTGCACCTTCCACAGGTCGGTGACCGTGTTGGAGGTGGTGGCATCGACGCCCTGCTTGAAGCCGATGGCGAACTTCACGGGAAACGCGAGCTCGATGATGGTGATGGCCGCCTTGATGCCGGCGAAGATCTCCAGCGGACCGACGCTGCCGCCGATGCCCCCCTTGATCTGCAGCGCCAACCCTACGGCAGGCGTGACGATGGCGGCCGGCTCCAGGGTGTCCTTGTCCAACTCCGCACCGAACGCCACCGAGGCCTCAGGCGACAGTTCCGCCTCTACCTTGAACGGCACTGGCCCGATGGTGGTCTGCTTGGCAAAGCACGCCCGGCCCACAACGATCTTGAAGCCGTCGAGCCCGGTCGGACACTCTTGAATCGGCAGCGGAATCTTGAAGGAGGCCAAGGTGATCTGGCTGGCGTCGACGATCTGCGCCAGCGTGCCAGACGCCTCTGTGGTGGAAGCGCCGCCGAGCTGGGCACCGATCTTCGTGGGTGTGCCGTGCTCGCCCTCCTTGGTCTTGCCCTTGCTGGTCTTGTCGATGCCAATGCCGACCGCCTGTCGCTTGATACTGCAGCCCGCACCTGAGTACTCGCCGTTGTCCCACGAGCTACCGCCGCAGCTCATCTTGGGCAGCGTCGGCAGGCTGGGCGGCTGCACATTGAGGATCAGGAACTCCTGCTTGTACGTCGCCTTCTTCTTGGTCTGCGCCGCCGCAGGGGTGGCCGCCAACGAGATGCTCAGGTCGAGGATCGGAAGCGTCGTGCCGAACAGGCTGATCGACTGCTTGGAGTGTGCTTCCAGCAGGTAGTTGCGGTGGTCGGTGGTGCCCGTCTCCAGTGCCAGCGTGCCGTCGGCCTTCTGCAGCCGGAACAGGGCGCCCTGATCCTGATTCAGCGCGATCACCCCCAGGTCGTTGCCCCCGCCGCCCGATTCGCCGTCGTTGCGCGCCTTGCCGTACAGCTTCTCGTAGGCGACGAAGCCGACATCGCACACGTGGCCGTCGGCCGCACAGAAGCCCGAGTCGCACATCTTGCCGGCTTGCGGACGGCTGAACTGCGGGTCGTTCTCCTTGCCCGGCGGCGGGCAGGTCGTGCCGTTGGGGAATTTGTTGGGCACGCACACGGGCTTGTTCAGGTCGGCGTTGAAGTAGGCCGAGTCGTAGGTCGCCACGTTGCCGACGTAGCCCGTCTTGCCGTCTGCCGTCAGGGTCGGGGCGTTCGGCTTGAGGTAGTCGCCGCTGGCAAAGCTGTAGCTCTTGGTGTTGCAGGCGCCGATCGGGAACACGTCAGGATGCACGCACGTCTGGATGGCTTGGTTGCCCATCCAACCGCAGGTGCCCGCGTATTGCCGCCGGTAGGCCTGCTTGGTGGCCTCGGACAACGACGACCAGCCGATCAGGTCGTTGCCGATGCCGGCCTTCTGTAGCTGCGAGATGATCTCGGGCGTCAGCAGGCTGGTCGGGTCGGCCTCCTTGAGGATCAGCCGGCGCAGGATCGCAAGCGTCGGTTCCTGGTCAAGGATGTCGCCGCCGAAGTTGGCAGGTAAGCCCTTGGCATAGAACTTGGTACCGACGAACACGCCCTTTGCGCCGTTCTTGGTGGTCAGCAGGTCAAAGTAGTTGTCGTACAGGGTCTTGCAAGCACCGGGCGACATCAGCGCCCACGCCTGTTTGTACAGCGGTTGGCCGTTGTATTGCTCGCTGCTGCAGTTTTCACACGCGACCGCCGATACCTTGGCGCCGTCCCACTTGGTGCCCGACACTGCACGCGACTGCATGTTGACCGCGGTGCACTGCGCTTGCGTCGTCGCGATGCAGACCTTGTCGTCGCCTTCGGTCAGGTTGGCCACGGCGCAGCCCGTCTTGTCTGCGCACTCGCTGTACGGGCCATACCAGGTTCCCCAAGAACTGCTGCTGGCGAAGTTGCGGCCGTGCGTCAGCGTGATCGCGTCGGTGGTCACCCCGTACAGCTTGGTCTTGCGCGAGACGCACAGGCCGCCGTCGCAGTCGGTGTCGCTCGAGCAGTGGTCGTTGAAGGTCGCGGGCGGGGCCCAAGCGCAGCCGTAGTACGGGTCGGCGCCGCAGACCTTCGCCCCGCCCTGCAAATGGCAGTAGTTGACGTAGGCACCGGTTGCCTTGGTCGCTTTGAAGTTGACCGCGCAACCCGCCTGGCAGCCGAAGCCTTCCTTGTCGGCCGAGCCCAAGCTGCCGCAGTCCTTGCCCAACTTCAGGCAGTCGGACTTGCAGACGTCGGAGGCGGTCTTGTAGATGCACTTCCCGAAGTTGGCGTACTCCGGAGTGTCGAAGTTGCCAGAGGGGTAGCTCTTGAGCCACGCGGTGACCTGCCGGCTGCACAATCCCGTCGCACATTCCGCGTCGTTCAGACAGGTTTGGGCCGGATCCGCCAGCTTGACGCACTCGCCGGCCACTTCGCGATACCCGACTTCACAGGTGCCGCAGGTCGCCACGGTCAGTTGCTGGACACCGCTCGCGGTGGATTCGACGCAAGCGCGGTTGGCGACCCCGCAGCCAAACGCCGCGCAGCCCCACTGGACGGTCGCTGCCCGCTCGCCAAGGCCCAGGACGCGCGGGTAGACGCGCACGTCGTACACGCCCTGCAGCTTTCCGGCGGCAGGCTGATTGCTGTAGCTGATCGCCGTCAACATGCCGGGCACATAGAAGGCGTCACCCGCCGGCGAATTCACGGTCGCCGCCACGGTATAGCTCACCGCCGACAACTCGAGTCCGGCGCTGCCGGCGCCCACATGGTCAACTCCGGCCGCGGTGTACACGACCTTGGCCGCGGCCGTCTTGCC
Organism: Myxococcota bacterium; assembly: GCA_049317445.1. GTDB lineage: Bacteria > Myxococcota_A > UBA9042 > UBA9042 > UBA9042 > CAJBNH01. The sequence goes on from JBMOIG010000147.1 coordinate 8,657, forward strand.
CTGATAGCCCAGCGTGACGGTTGGCTTGTCGCCCACCGCGATGGCGATGCGCACGCGCGCGTCCGTCTCGTCGAAACTCAGGGTGAACGTCGGGCTGACCCAGGTGCCGTAGCCGGTCTTGGTCTTCTGAGCGACGATGACCTTGCAGTCCACGGCCGCGTTGGCGCCACCCTTGGCGACGCCGTTGGCGCAGTCGAGCCGGGCTTCGGCGGCCAGCGTGCCGGTCGTGCCCGAGGTCTTGGCCGTGGCCTGCCACAACAGGTACGAGAGCTTGCTGTTGCTCTTGGGCAGCAGGATGGTTTGCACCACCGTCGCGCGCCGCATCGCCTCGTCGTCCAGCGCCGCCAGTTGTCCCTTGGCAGGGAGGACCAGACGATAGGCACCCGCGCTGTCTGCGCTGAAATTGGTCTTGGTGGACGAGACCTTTGCCCCGGCGGCGTCGACCACGCTCGCCAGATCCGTCTTGCCGGTCGCCGACTGGTTGCCGTACGCCGCCCAGTCCCAAGGACCTACGGTCGAGCCGGCCTGGACAATCGCGCCGCTGAGCCAGGCCGACGGCCCCTGCGTCCGCATCCCCAGCGTTTCGTCGCGCGTCAACGCCCGGTCGAACAGCGCCGCCCAGCCCAGGGCCGCGGCCGCCGTCATCTGCAGGGTTCGCGGTCCCGTGTCGGTGGCGTTGAACAGGGCACTGCTTCCCGTTCCCGTCGTGCCATAGCCGTCCAGCTCCAGCCGCCGACCCGAGGCCGACTGCGTCACCGCGACGAACTGCCACGCTCCGTCGCCCAGAACGTGCGCGCAACCCGTCTGCGAGAGCTTGGTGCCGTCGCCGAAGGTGGCTTCCAGCGCGCGGCCGCTGCAGCTCGTGCCAGTGGCAATCTTCAAGCGGGTCGTCGTGCCCTGCTTCCACTCGAGCAACGCCGTGCCGGCCGTGACCGTGCCGACGCGCACCCAAGCGCCCAGGGTCCACTTGCTCAGGCCGGTCAGGTCGTCGCCCTCGGCCGGCATCGCCATCACCGCGCCGCTGGGCACCGTCAGCCCATCGAACGCAGCGCGCAACGGCTGATCATTGTTCGACTTCGAGGACGCAGGGTCGCGCAGCTGCGGCACCGCCACGGGCACCCACTGGGGCTTGCCGCCGGTGGTCCACAGGGCGTCCTTCACGACGGTGCGCGCATCCACGGCCGGCCACACCCGTGCCACGCCGACATTGGGCTTGCCGACCAGCCCCTTGAGCTCGTCTGCGTCCAGCGCACGGTCATACAGCACCAGGTCGTCGAAGTCGGTGAGAGCGGCCACGTCGAAGTTCGTGCCGTTGCCCAAGCACGCCGGACACGCACCCGGATGGCTGCTGGCGATGTTGCCAAGCTTGGCGGCGCCCCAAGTCCAGTCGCTCAGGCGCCCCATGCGCACGGCGTTCGCGGCGGCGGTCGGCTTGCCGTTCAGGACGAGCAGCAGTCGGCCGTCCTGAGTCTGATTTGTCGCCATGGGCATGGTGGGTTCAAAGACGACCGCCACATGCGTCCACTCGCCCGCGGTCACCGCCACAGCGGAACGCAGCGTCGCCTGACCCGCCACGTCGAGCCGCAGCTTGCCGCCAGCCGACGTAGGCTCGACGGCGAGGTTGAGCACCGGGTCCTGGGCCGTGAAGCCGCAGAGGTACCGCACCATCAGGCGCGCGTTGTCCTTCGCGCCGGCCACGCTCGCGCAGGGGTTTCCCGCCGCCAGCCACGGATCCACGGTGCAGCTGATGGCGCCCATGCACGCCTTCTCTGCCACGGCCTG
>JBMOIG010000148.1:0-10401 GCA_049317445.1 Myxococcota bacterium
CCGGCGTCCCAGCCGCCCTGCAGCGTCTCGAGCGCCGTCTCGCGCGTCTCGCCCGGTCCCCCCAGCGTCGGCATCAACATGGTGCCCACGCCCGCACGGTGCAGCCCGGCCATGTCGCGGTCGATCTCCTTGCGGGTAAACGACTTGCCCATCGCGCGCAGCACGGGGTCCGAGAAGCTCTCGGCGAACACCACCACCGCCGCGCCGCCCGCCCGCTTGTACAGCGCGAAGAACTCGTCGTCGGCCTGACCCGGATCGAACACCGACCACAGCTGCAACTGGGCGCCCTGTTTCAGGATCTCTCGCAGCACGTCTTTGGCGTGTTCCAGCGGCCGGTTGAAGCCGGCGTCGACCAGAAAGACGCTTTTGACCTTGCCGGTCCGCTTTAGCTTCAGCAGGTCGCCCGCCACCTCGGCCGGGTCGCGCAACACGAAGCGCTTGCCGAAGGTGTGGAAGGTGTCGCAGAACGCGCAGTCCTCGGGGCAGCCGGTGCGGGTGACGACGCCGGCCTGCCAGTAGCCGCGGCGGTAGCGCGAGAGATCGACCAGATCCCAGTTGTCGAACGTGACGCCGCGGTACCCTACGATCTGGAAGGGGTTTTCGACGACCTCGCCCGTCAGCGCGCGGTGGACCAGCCCGGGTGTCTCACGGTCGGGGCTGCCGGCCTGCAGCGACTGCACAAACCGGGCGATGGGTTCCAGATCGTCGCCGCAATAACCCCACTCGGCGCCCATCACGTCCAGCATTCGCTTGGGATACGTCGTGAATGCGGTACCGCCCAGCAGCATCGGCGCCGGGCAGACTTGGCGAACCGCCTGCAGCATCGACGCAATTTCAGGGATGGGGTCGTAGAAGTCGCCGGGCGTCATGTTGTCGCGGTTGCGGATCGAGAAGCACAGCAGCTCGGGGCGGAACGACCGCGCGGCTTCGACCACGGCCTGCCGCGGGTGCTTCTCGACGTTGCAGTCCAGAAAGTGCACGTCGTGGCCGTCGCGTTTGAGCCGGGCGGCGACCAGCGACGCGCCGATGGGGCTGGGGGACAACAGGCGATAGGTGTTGGTGTTGGTGACGAGGATGCGCATGGTCGGTTGCCTCCGGTCGCGCCGGATCGTGCACTGGCCAAGCGGATGTGGCAACCGTTCCAAGCGGCGCGACTACTTGCCCGGATACACCCACTGCAGGCCGACGTTGTAGGCGCCGGTGCCCAACTGGGCAAACGGAAAGCGGAACACGACCCACTCGCCCTCGACCTTTGCATTCGGGTGACCTTGGGCGCCCGCGAGCACCGTCCCGCCTGCGATGGCCGTCGTGGCACCCGGAACCCTGAGCGACAACTCAGCAAACGCAGCGGGCAAGACGTCGAAGCGGATGCCGCCGTCCTCCAACACCGGCGACACCGCAACCGGCACGCCATCGACCAGCGCCTGCACTGCGGGCAGGGCCGAGAGCGACGCGCCCGACAGCGGCTCGGTGAACGAAAACACCAGGTAGCCCGCGCCGTTGCCCTTGTCGACCACCCGAGCCCTGTCGAGCATGGGCCGACTGGAGGTGTAGAAGTCGTGCACCGTTGGTGCGTCCAGAAAGTGGTTCGCGAGCGTCACGGTCCGGCAGTCCAGCAACGACTGGCTCTCGCCGGGCAGAACGGTCACGCGATAGGCCTTTCCGGCAAGCAGCGGTGTCTTGGGCGTCAGGTACAGGTCCTCGAGCCTGTCGTCCTTGGGAGAGGCAAACGGCGTACCGATGTCGTAATCGACCGCCGCACCCGTCGCCAGATCGGTCAACACGAACAGCGCCCGGATGGCCTGATGGCCCTTGACCGGATCCTTCAGCAGCGACGCGAACTTGGCCATCGGAGGGACCATGCCCACCCCTGCCGGCATTGCCCGCAGGACAAGCGGCGTTTCGGGATCGCGGTTCGTCTGCAGGGCTCCCGCCGGGTCGGCAAGCGCCACGCGCGGAAACGTCAGGGGTTTCAGGTACGCGCACTGGCCCGCCAGCGCCTGCCAGTCCGCCATGTCGAGGACGTAGCGGTCGCTCGTGCACTGCAACCGGCCGCTCTGGCACTTGGGCGGGGCCAGCGTGTCGCCGCCGCAGGTGCCGCATGTGTATTTGCCGTCCCAGGTCGTTGGCGGCTCGTTGCCGTCGCAGGGCACGATCGGCGCCCCGGCAGCACCGTCGCCGACGGGCTTGACCACCTCGCCCAAGGGGGCGGCCTTGTCCGACGTTTCCGTGCTGCAAGCGGTCAGAAGCAGCGGCGCAAAAACCACAAGGAACAGATAGTTGCGGGTGGGCATGGGGGGAGCCTCGCGTGGATGCCTCCATGGTGCGCGTTACGCAGGGCAGGAGCAACAGCGCAGGTTCCACGAGCCATCGACGTTGCTTGCCGCGGCGAAAACCTTCAGCGGACGACAAGGGAGGCGACGCGCGCCACTTGAGAGGTGCGCCAAAAAGGTATAGAAAGTGAACCATGCGATCTTCGAATTCGACATCAGGAAGAGCAGTCGCAATCGGGAGAAGCACGGGCTCGATTTCGTTCAGGTGCAGGCGCTCTGGGTTGACGACAACCGGCTTGAGGTCCCGGCCCGCACGGAAGACGAGCCGCGTTTCCTCGTGATCGGCCAGATCGAGGGGAAGCACTGGACCGTGGTCGTCACGTATCGCGGAGAGAAGACCCGGATCATCTCGGCCCGGCGGTCGCGCGAGGAGGAGGTAGAACGCTATGAAAGCCAGTGACTTCGATCGCAAATTCGACCAGGGCGGGTCTGTCGCCGCAGACGTCGATTGGGCCAAGGCGCGCCGACCGGGCGAGGAACAGCGCCGGGTCAACGTCGACTTTCCGACTTGGATGGTGGACTCGCTGGACCGCGAAGCCCGCCGGCTGGGTGTGACCCGTCAGTCGATCATCAAGGTCTGGATTGCGGAGCGGCTGGAGCAGCGGGTCGCCTGAACAACGTTACCGTCGCCGCCCCGGCCGCACCGGCCCGCACGTCGGCACTGCCGCCGCGGGCACGGTGCACGTGAGGATCGGCCCCTGTTCGTCCGCAACCTGCAGCAGCGAGTCGCCCGCGTCGCCAAGCCACCGCAACTTGGACGACCGATACCCGTTCAATTCCAGTGAGTACCACCCATTGGTCGCCCGCACCGCCAGCAGCTTCCGTTCGATCGGCGCGCATCCCCGCCCGCCGTCCAGACCCAACAGCCGCGCCTGCGCACCCGTCCGCCGGTCGTCGAGCACCTGCAATAGCTGGAACTGCCCGATGGCAATCGGTTCCTCGCACGGCCGGTCCCAGCGCAGGCCGGCCCGCACCGCGTCCAGGTCCGGCGCGGGTCCGTCGAGCGGCACCGGGGCCAGCGGGTCCTGCCAGTCGGCAAGCGTGACCGAGGTCTTGGTCCGCAGTCGATACGCCAGCCGGTCGAACGGGAAGTACTTGCCGGGGCACAAGGTGAAGGTGCCGTCGACGCGGGTGTTGGTCGTCACGCGGTCGGCGGGGATGCCGTACACGGCCATCAGGCGGCGGATCAGCGACTCGGTGGCGACCATCTGCGCGGGCGAGGGTGCCTTGAGGTGCAGCACGCCCTGCAGCGACACGGTGATGGCCGTCGGCGCACGGTCGGGGTGCACGACGTGGATCGACTGCGCGCGGTACTGCCAGCGGCCGACCTGGATGGCGCCATCGGGGGCCGACCCGCCGTTGCCGATCAGGAAGTGGTACTGGATGCCCAGCGGATCGTCGAAACGCTTGCCGTGCCAATGGTTGATGGCCTTGAGCGAGTCGTGCACCCCGGCCGTGTGGTGGATCACGATGTAGCGCCAGCGCGAGTCGCGCGGATCCTTGTCGATAGCGGCGACCAGCGCGGCGTTGGTGGCGGCAACTCGGGCCGCGGCGTTCGGCTTGGCCCATGCGCTTGGAATTGTGGCGAATAGCAGTAGCGCGGCGAGCCATGGCCGCCCCCGGCGCGGGTGCGCTAGGCAAGCAGAGGCGCGGACCGGTGCGGGTCGGCTCATGGGATTGGGACGAGCGGCGCGGCGATTCGGTTCGACGCGGTTGTCGCAGGCCTATGTCCACTCCGCAGGCGCCCGGTACTCGGTGGCGAAGAGGTCGCGCTCGACCACAAAGGCAGTCCCGGTAAAGGGTCCGTCGGGGCAGAAGCCGGTGTGCGACGTCTCGATCAGCACGGGCTGGCCCTGCTGCAGCTCGAGCTCGCGCGTGCCCCCCTGCCCGTCGGACAGCAACAGCGTCAACCGCCCGCGGATCAACAGGAACAGCTCGGGGCAGGTGTGCTTCTCCAGCTCCGTGACGTCGGCCGCGCAAGTCGCCTCGGGCGAGTACAGCCCGGCGCGCCAATGGTCCGCGTCACCGCACACGACCTGCCAGACCTGGCGAGCCTGGGGCTGCAGCAGCACGTCGGGCGTGACTTGGGGAAACGACGGGGCAAACACCTGTACATGGCGCATGGCGGTGGGCTCCGGGGCGAAGAAGGTCAGGCGCAATCAGTCCTTGGGACGTCCGGCCCAGCCGATGGCGGTAAACAGCACCCCGGCGACGGTCAGGATGGCGCCCCACCACAGGGCGGGACGGGTCTCCGAGAGCACGGTCGGCCGCGCGCTGCCCATCAGGCCCGCGACGACGACAAGCACGCCATAGGTCAGCAGGATGACGCCGACGAAGAACCAGATCGGCATGGGTTCAGCGGACTTGGGGGTGGTCGGTTCCATACGGTCCTCCTACCAGAAGTAGACGTTCAGCGCGACGAGCACGGCGAAGCTGGCCGCGGCCCATACCGCAGGCCGGCCGTACCAGGCGACCTGGCTGTCGTCGGTGTCGGGCGTCAGGCCCTTGACCAGGCCCACCAGCTCCGCGTCGGTCTTGGGCTTGGTGACGAACGTCAGCGCGACGGTCACGCCGAAGCACACGACCCACGCCCAGATGGCCTGCCAGAGGTTGCGCGTCATGTCGGACGGGTTGTCGGCGAAAGTCAGGGTGTGGGCGAGTTCGGGCGAGATGGCCTTGAGCTTGAAGCCGAGGAAGATCGAGAACGAGGCGATCATGCCGGCGATCAGGCCGTAGAAGGCCGCGGTCGAGGTCGTGCGCTTCCAGAACATGCCCAGCAGCATGGTCGCGAACAAGGGCGCGTTGACCCAAGAGAAGATCGCCTGAATGTAGTCCATGATGGCGTTGAACTGCATGGCCAGATAGGCGGTGCCGATGCTCAGCAGGATGCCGACGATCGTCATGACGCGGCCGACCTTCAGCAGGTGCGCGTCGGTGGCGTCCTTCTTGATGACCGCGCGGTAGATGTCGTAGGTGAACACGGTGTTGAAGGCGCTGACGTTGCCCGCCTGACCCGCCATGAAGCCGGCGAGCAGGGCGGTGATGCCCAGACCGACCAGACCTTCCGGGTAGTAGCGCACGATCAGCAGGGGCAGCGCCGCGTCGTACCACGTCTTGCTGGCGTCCATCGGGTCGGCGGGCATGACGAAGCTGCCGTCGCCGCGGGCCGCGAGCTTGTAGGCGACCAGACCCGCGACCACGACGATGAAGGGCAGCGCCATCTTGAAGAACGAGGCGGTGATGGGTGTCAGGCGCGCCGACCGCAAGTCCTTGGACGAGAACGCCCTTTGCACGACAAGAAAGTCGGTGGTCCAGTAGCCGAACGACAGCACGAAGCCCAGGCCCATCACGATGCCCGGCCAGGTGACGCCCATCGCGTTCTGCGACGAGTCGCCGGTGGTCGCCCACAACGACGCCATGGCCGGTGGCAGGCCCGCGAAGACCTGCTCGACGCCGCCCATCTCCATCACGCCCAGCACCGACACCAGGAACAGGCCGGCCCAGATGAGGAAGAACTGGACGATCTCGGTGAAGATCGCGCTCATCAGGCCGCCCAGCGTGATGTAGCAGGCAATCGCCGCGGCCGAGACCCACATCGACACGTTCCAGCCCCAGCCCAGCAGCACGTTGAAGACAAGGGCCATCAGGTAGAGGTTGATGCCGCTCATCAGCAAGGTCATGACCGCAAACGAGAACGCGTTGAGCAGGCGCGACCGCTCGTCGAACCGCAGCAGCAGGTACCCGGGCACGGAGTGGATCTTGCTGGAGTAGTAGAAGGGCATCATGTAGAGGCCCAGGAACAGCATCGCGGGGATGGCGCCAATCCAATAGAATTGCGACACGAGCATGCCGTACTTCATCGTGCCGCCGGTCCACCCGAGGATCTCGAGTGCGCCCAGATTGGCCGACAGGAACGCCAACCCCGCGACCCAGGACGAGTTTCTGCGTCCGGCCAGGAAGAAGTCTTCTCCCGTCGTGGTGAAGCGACGCAGGTACAAGCCGATGCCGATGATGGCGACGAAGTACAGGCCGATGATGGCCCAGTCGATGGGGGCAAGCTGGATGGTGTGCATGCGGGCTCCGGCACTGTGAAGGGTGGCGGGACGGAGCGGTCGGCGCCCGTTGGTGGGGCGGCCCGGGGACTGGGGCGAGTGTAGGCCCGGTCGGCCCCGAGGTCCAACCCACGGCATTGATGGAAGGCCCGGGATGTGCGAGGTTGTGCACGTCGTCGTCCGCAGACTCTGACGTCGCTGGTTTCGTACCTTCGCCCCCCGGTCCCCCCCGTTTCGGAGTCCCGCATGCTCGTCGCCACCCATCCCCTGTTCCGCCGCCCTGCGACCTTGTGTGCCGTGTTGTCCCTGCTCGCCCTTGCCACGTGGGGTTGCGGCGATGTTGCCAGCCCCGCGCTGCAGGGCAGCGACGTGGTTGGCGGAGACACCGACGTCACCGACGAGGTTGCGGGCGCGTGCACGACCGACCAGGACTGTTTGGCCGACGGGCTGGTGTGCGACGTCGAGTCGGGCGCTTGCGTCCAGTGCCGCGCCGCCACCGACTGCCCGGGAGAGACCGACCAGTGCGTCAGCTCGACGTGCCTCACGCGCACCGCCTGCAAGTCCGACAAGCAGTGCCTGGATCAGGGGTTTGTGTGCGACGACAAGGCGGGTTTCTGCGTGGCCTGCCTGACCGATGCCGACTGCGGCGAGCTGCTGTGCAAGGCCAACCAATGCGTTGCGCCGCCACCGTCCTGCGTCAGCTCGAAGGACTGCAAGCCCTTCAACCAGGTCTGCAACAAGACCGCCGGCTATTGCGTGGACTGCAACTCGGACGTGGATTGCGCGTCGAGCGCGTTTTGCAGCAGTGGCGTGTGCGCGCCCGATGTGTGCAAGGCCGACGAGCACGCCTGTCCATCGGCGAACGTGTCGGCGGTCTGCACGGCGAACGGCTCCAATTTCATCGAGACCCAGTGCGTGCAGGGCGAGGTCTGCGATCTGGGCTCGTGCTGGAAGGTCGTGTGCACGCCGGGCGACGTGTGGTGCCTGGCGGGCAACGTCGCGCAGTGCAACAAGCTGGGCACCGACAATTTCCAGAAGGAGATCTGCGGATCTGAGAGCGTGTGCAAGGCCGGCAAGTGCCAGATGAAGCTGTGCGAGCCAGGCGTCAGCCAGTGCGCCGGTGCCACCGTGCGGACCTGCGATGCCGAGGGGCTGGCGTGGACCTACAAGGCCTGCGCCCCCGCAAGCAGCGGCAAGCCCGCCGAAGTCTGCGTCGTCGGCACCTTGGGGCCCACCTGTGCGGTGCCGGCGTGCACGGCGGGGCAGTCTTTCTGCGCCGGGACGCTTGCCTACAGCTGCTCGAACGACGGCATGCAGACCACCCTGGTCGGCGACTGCAGCAAGCCCGCCGCCGACGGCAAGCCACAGCTGTGCATGAACGGCCAGTGCGTCGCGCAGAAGTGCACGCCCGGCAGCCAGACCTGCGCAGACGGCCAGACGCTGGCCAAGTGCAAGGTCGACGGCACCGGCTACGACAACACTCCCTGCGGTGGCAACATGGGGTGCGAGGTGGACCAGTGCAAGGCAGCGGTCTGCACGCCCGGGGCGACCTTGTGCTCCGGCACGGTCGTTGAGCTTTGCAACGGCTCTGGCACCGGCAAGACACCGGTCAAGGACTGCAAGACCAGCTCGCAGGCGTGCAAGGACGGCGGTTGCGTCGATTTCGTCTGCCCGGCGGGCGCAGTCGCGTGTCAGGGCGGCAAGAAGGCTGCGTGCTCGGCCGACGGCATGGCGTGGACGATGACCGATTGCCCTACCGGAGAGACTTGCTCGGCCGGCGCGTGTAAGTTGCTGATCTGCAAGCCGAGCCAGCTGTCGTGCGACGGAAACTCGGTCGTGAAGTGCGACTCGACCGGCACCACGCAGCAGGTGCTCGAAAAGTGCGGCGACACCGGCAAGACCTGCATGTCCGGCGTCTGCGTGAAGTAGCCCGCCCGCGCGCCCCGCGAGAATCTCGGGGCGCGGAAATCCCTCTGAACTGAATCGCGAACGGATGTTCTCGCGCGCAATTGCGGCGGCTATTGCGGTGCCGTGCGCGCGCCCGTCGTGCACGCGCGTGCGCCGTCTACTCCGGGAGGGGGGCACGGAAGCCCCACGGGAAAACCGGGAAATTTTGTGGTCGCGTCGCCGAATTTGGATCATGATTGCGTTCGGAATCCCATGTTCCTGAGTCCGACGGCTCGAGAGGTTGGCCCATGAAGGCATCCTTTGTTCCGCGGCTTGCCGGTCGTTTGGCCGGAGCCGCGCCGCGCTTTGCCTTGGTGTGCGCGCTGCTGGTCCCCAGCGCCGCCGGAGCCACAAACCCTTGGTACAACATCGACTCTTTCCGCCCGTCGCCGTACGAGGCCGACCTGCTGGGCGTCTACTCCAACCGGATGCCGGACCCGATGACGGCGCGGGTCAGCCTGTGGAGCTCGCTGAACGCCGGGCCGCTGCGCGTCATCGATGACCAGAACAACGACGTCTTCGGACTCGTCAACCATCAGCTCGCGTTTCACCTGATGGGCAGCATCGGCCTGCTCGAGTGGCTGCAGGTCGGTGTGGACGCACCATTTTACGCGATTTCCGAAGGAGATACGCCCAACGTCGCGAGCCTGCGGCAGGCGGAGGGCTACTCGCTCGGCGACCTCGCCGTGACGGCCAAGGCCGCGATCCTGGGCGGCCGTCGGCCCGGGATGGGCTTGGGCTTGGCGACGAGCGTGACCTTGCCGACCGCGACCCAGCGCAACTTCACGGGGGACGAGGGCGTGACGGCGACCACGTGGCTGGTGGCGGATGCGGCACACAAGGGCTTTCAGGGCGCCTTGAACGTGGGGTATCGCGCCCGGACGCCGCAGACGCTGCTGGGCCACGAGCTTGGCAACCAGATCGTGATGGGGGCGGCGGCCGCGGTCCCGGTCGTCTGCGGCAAGGTCGAGGTGCTGGCTTCCGGCGAATTCCGCACCGAGGCGGGTCGACCGTTCGACGACGCGTATGTGGACGCCTTGGACCTGTTGGCGGGCGTGCGGGCGTTGTTGGGCCCGGTCGCCGTGACGGCTGGCGGTGGTTTCGGACCGCTGGAGGGCTATGGCAGCTCTGCGTGGCGGGCGGTGCTGGGCGCGTCGATGGGACCTGCGGAGGTCGACAAGGGCTGCATCCCCGACACGGATGAGGACGGTCTGCACGACCCCGACGACCGCTGTCCGACCGCCGCGGGACCGCTGAGCTTGGGTGGCTGTCCGGATGGCGACGGCGACAAGATCGCGGACCGCGACGACAAATGCCCCACCGTCGCGGGTCTGGTGCATTTCGACGGCTGCCCCGACACCGACGGCGACATGCTGGCCGACCCGGACGACCGGTGTCCGAGTCTGGCAGGTCCCTTGAGTCTGCAGGGGTGTCCGGACCGCGATGGCGATCAGGTGCCTGATCTGGACGACCAGTGTCCGGACGAGAAGGGACTGAAGGAAAAGCAGGGCTGTCCAGAGCGCGACCGCGACCACGACGGTGTGCTGGATGTCGCGGATCGCTGCCCGGACGCGGCCGGTCTTGCCGCGCTGCAAGGGTGCCCGGACCGCGATGCGGACGGTGTGCCGGACCTGGACGACAAGTGTCCGGACCTTGCCGGCCCCGCAGAGACCCGTGGTTGCCCGCCCGACGCCGACGGCGACGGCATCCCCGACAGCCAGGACAAGTGCATCGACGTTCCCGGGACCCCGGCGCTGCAAGGTTGCCCGGAGGCCAAGGTCACCGTCACCAAGGACAAACTCTACATCGCGGACAAGATCTTCTTCCAGACCGGCAAGGCGGCCATCAAGGCCGAGTCGAACGACCTGTTGAAGGAAGTGGCGCGCGTCCTGATCGCACACCCGGAGATCCGCAAGCTGAGGATCGAGGGCCACACGGACAACGTCGGCAAGCCGGCGGCCAACCTGAAGTTGTCGAAGGCACGGGCAGCAAGCGTCAAGGCCTTCTTGGTCCAGCAGAAGGTCGCGGCCAAGCGTCTGGAGGCCGCCGGCTTCGGCGACACGCGGCCG
>JBMOIG010000149.1:0-10223 GCA_049317445.1 Myxococcota bacterium
TTGAAGACGATCTTCATCAGGTCAGAGCCGATGTCGGCGATCTTGGTGAAGATGCCGCCCGCAATACGCAGGGCCGCGGCGCCCAACGACTCGCCGATCGCGAAGCCGATGAAGCACGAACCCGCCATGTCGCCGGGGATGAAGAGCAGGATCAGCAGCATCAGCAGCAGCTCGACGCTGATGAGGAGCATGCCGATGGACATGCCCGCCTTCAGGGGGATCGCGTACACCGGGTACGGCTTGCCGGCGAGGCTGGCAAAGGCGGTGCGCGAGTTGGCGAACGTATTGATCCGGATACCGAACCAAGCCACGCCGTAGCTGCCTGCGATGCCAACCAGGCTGAACGCCAGGATGATGATGACCTTGTAGACCGGGAAGCCGTACTCCATCACGCCCGGCGAGGACTCCCACGCAGCGAGCTTGCCGAAGTAAATAGCGGCGATGATGCCGATGAAGACCCACAGCATCATCAAGAACTTGCCCTGCGTGATGAGGTAGGTCTTGCAAGTCTCGTAGATCAGCTCAGACACCTCGAGCATCGACTTGTGCACGGGCATCTTCTTGAGCTGGGCGTAAATGATCAGCCCAAACAGCAGGCCCAGCGCGCACACCGCCAGACCGGCCATCAGCAGCGTGTTGCCGGGCACGCCCAGAAAGGACTGCGAGCCCAGATCGGGCAGCTTGAGGTTGGCCTCGCCGCCGACGTGGACATTGCCTGCGTGGGCTTCGGCCGCGGCCACGGGTGCGGCGGCGCCCGAGTCCACGGACTGGGCCCACACCGGGGCGGTCATGACGAACAGGCTTGCGGCCAACAGGGCCGGAACCAGCCACCTGGCAGCGCCGCGAACAGTTGCAGCGCGGCGGATAGTACAGAGGTGCGCGATCATCATCGTCTCCTGAACAGTCGGCACATCGCCCGACAGCTGAGCGCTGGCAGTAGCGATGCGGAGGCTGGCCACTTGGCGGTTTTCCGGGTCCCGAGGGAAGGCTGTCCCAAGGTGGACAGGGCGGGGTTTGTAACCTGAGGAAGCCCTTTGCGTCAACGCAAGTCACCTGTCCGACGCGGGTTCAACCCGCCGGAGGGCGTTCAGGCCTGTCCGGCCAGCACCAACAGCCAGCGCAGCGAGAGCCCGCCGACCAGCAGAAGCACCGGCGCAATCACGGTCGGGCGCAGCCGCCGCACACCCTCGACGGTTTCGAGCGCAAACGGCACCAACAGGCCCGCCAGCACAACCAGCGCCCAGAACGCGCCTGTGAAACGGCCGCCCAGGAACAGCTCAGCCGCCCCGCGTGAGGTCGCCCCTGAGGTCGACAGACCCAGCAGATACAGCAGCAGCAGGGCGAGCTCGACGCCGATCGCCACCATGTCCCAGCGCCTCAGGGCTGCGTGCTCGTCGTGACCCAGCCGCATCAGCATCATCAGCGCGGCGCCGGTCGACAGGCCCGACACCAGAAACAGCGGCGGCAGGATGGCAGAGCTCCACACGGCGCGGGCGCCCAACGCCCCCAACAGCACGCCGGTGTAAACGCCGAGCGCGAGGCCCAGACTCAGCTGGACCGTCAGCAAGCCGTGGTCATGCGCTTGGGCATAGCGGCGGCCCCAGGTCACCAGCCGTCCCAGCCGCGTCCACCGCAGGGGCGCCCAAGTCGTCACTGCCTTGGTCTCAGGACCCGTCAGCGCGGCCACACCGACCAGCAGCGTCACCGGATAGATCGCCAGCAGAATCCAGGAGCCCCACGACATCGGCGAGGTCAGCTGGATCGTCGCGTAGAAGCGCGGGACGTGCAGGGGGTTGGCGAGGTCCAGCAGCAGCGCGAGCATGCCCAAGGACAACGCCACGGGGGTGGCGAAGGGCAGCCAGCGCAGGGCCCGCGAGCGCTCGGCGACGGGAATGCGTCGGAACAGCAGGGAAGTCCACACCATCACCCCGGCAGCAACCCCGCCGAGGAAGAGGTAGACCGGAATCTCCCACCCCCAGATGTGCAGGCTGGGGTCGATCAGGTGGCTGTGGCGCTGCAGGTCGATCTCGGTCATGGCGAACCTCCCGGGGCTAGCTGCAGCCGCCCTTCTTCTTCTTCTTCGGTGCGGCACCCGCAGGTGACCCGGAAGCGGCGGGCGGCGGCGCCGGCTTGGCTCCTGTCACGGCGGAGTTGACGGCCACTTGGAACTTCCAAGCATTCAAGGCCTTGGCGTCGGCTGCGTCCGGTGCTGCTGGTGGCTTGTCCAGCGCGAATGCCTTCCATGCCGGGAAACCGCCCTGCAGCAACCAGACACGGCCGGGAAAGGCTCGGGCGGCGGCGGGGGCCTTCTTCAGGGCGTCGCCGGCCACCAGCACCAGCTCGCGGTCTGCGGGGGCGGTGGCCAGACCCAGCTTGTCCAGTGTGGCAAGCGGGGTGCACTCGCTGCCGGGCACCCGCTGCTCCTCACACGCCTTGGCCTCGCGGAGGTCGAGGACCCGCACTTGCCAGGGTTGGTCCAGCAGGCGTTGCGCCAGAGTCGGAGCGGCGATCCACGCGACGCGGGCACGCGATGGCGAGGCTGGCGGCGTCCGCGGCAGGGCCAGCGTACCCAGACCCAGCACCGCAAAGCCAAGCAGGATGGCGAAGACCACCCGACGCGGGCGCAATGCGTCGTGGCCGGTCGGGGCGGCGGCCGTCGCTTCTGCATCGACTGCGGCCGGTCGCTTGCGGGCGAGCATGGCCTCGACCTTGTCGGCTCCGAGGAACAGCGACAACGCCATGACCGTGACACCGGCCGCCAGCACCGCTTGCGGAATGCCCAGCAGGTCGTGCAGGAAGACCTGACCCAACGCGCCACTCATGTGGAAGTCGTGGACCCACGGGAAGATGCCGTCGAACACCAGCGTGCCGACCATCACGCCGCCAAAGGCGACCATGCCGTCGATGTTGCCTGACGAGGCGGCGACCAGCGAAGTGCCGGGGCAGTAGCCCGATACGATGAAGCCTGCGCCCAGCAGCAGGCCGCCGACGAGCATCGGCCACACGAAGGTCTCGCTGGCGCCGCTCTCTTGAATGGCCTTCAGATCGGCCAGCCCCAGCCCGGAGAAGACGGCGAGACCGACCGTCGTGGTCACGATCGCGCCGAACATCACCTTGAACACGGTCATGTCGTAGAAATAGAACTGGGCGGCCAGCTTGGTGGAGCGGCCGAAGCCCGCGCGCTCCAGCACGAAGCCGAAGCCGAAGCCCAGCAGCACGGCGATGACCAGTCCGAGCTCGCGGTGCTCCGCGACCAGAGAAGTGAGGGGGAACATCATGGCCGTGCCTCCTACCGCCACTGCCGACGGACGAACCACGCGACCGCGTAGCCTCCGCCGAACACGGCCATCATGAAGATCCAGGACCCTGCGGACAGCAGCGAGCCGCCGCTCAACGCCTGCCCCGACGTGCACCCGCGGGCGAATCTGGCGGCGACGCCCATCAACACGCCGCCCGCCAGCGCCAGCAGCAGCCGCGACGCGATCGAGATGTGCGGTCCGCGGATGACGCCCAGCTTCAGCCGCCCGGCACTGTAGGAGGCGACCAAGCCGCCCAGCAGCGCGCCCAGCACCTCGAAGACCAGCCAGTCGTCCAGCGGATTCGCGCCCTTCTCCGTCAGTTCGGCCATCATCGGCACGCTGGCCGCCACTTCCGGGGCCACCGCAGCGACACCCGTGACACCCATGCGGTGCACCGCGCCCGATGCGCCCAGACCGTTGCCCATGATCAGAAAGGTGGACAACAGCACGAGGCCCAAGGCGAACCCGGCGACATAGGGATTCCAGAAGGGAGCTTCAGGGGTTGCGGCTTGCACGGCGCACCTCCTAGGTCAGGTAGTAGATGTGGGGGTCAAGGCCCAACTCAGGCTTGACCACGTGGTGCTTGCGACGGCGAAGCAACTGCGAGACCGGGCTGTCCCGGTCGCCCAGGTCGCCAAAGGTGATGGCACCGGTCGGGCAAACTTCGCTGCACGCGGGGTCCTGTCCGCGTTCGAGGCGGTGGTGGCAGAAGGTGCACTTGTCGACGTAGCCCTCGGGGTGCACATAACGTGCACCATACGGGCATGCCGCGATGCAGGCCTTGCAGCCGGTGCACTTGGCGGGATCCACGGCGACCAGACCGCCCTTGCGCACGTGGCTGGCCCCCGTCGGGCAGTTGGAGACACAGGGGGCTTCGGTGCAGTGGTTGCAGCGCTCGGACCGGATCTGCTGCGAGAGGTGCGGGAACGTGCCGCGCGTCTCGATGACGATCCAGTTGCGAAAGCCCCCCGGCGGCACGCGGTTTTCCGCCTTGCACGCAAGTACGCAGGCGTTGCAGCCCACGCAGCGGACCGTGTCGATGACCATGGCGTAGCGGATCTGGTTCATGCGACCCCCGGACGCTCGAGGCGGACGAAGTTCACGCTCATGCCCGTACCACCCATGATCGGGTCGATGGCGACGCGTGTGGTCAGGTGGCTGTCAGAGGCACCCTTGCCGCGGGCGAACTTCAGTCCCTTGGCCGTGTGCCCGAAGCCGTGTTGCAGGTAGACCGCATCCCCGCGAATTCGCTCCGTGATCTTCACCGACACCGGCGACGACTTGATGCCGTCCTGATTGATCAGCACGACGTACTCGCCCTGCTGCAGCGGCTCAGACTCGAAGCCGGGCAAGGTCTTGGCCACCGCGGCGTTCAACCAGACCTGGTTTTCGGCTTGGATCTCCGTCAGCTCGCGGTTGTTGGTCGTGCGGCCGAACGTGTGCACGGGCGACCGACCGGTCAGGAGGCGAAAGCTGCCGGCCGGCGGTTCATCAGGCGGCGTGAACTCGGGCAGGGCGTGAAATCCGTGGGACTTCAACGTCTCGCTCGCCAGCTCGATCTTGCCGCTGGGGGTGTCGAAGGTCAGCGGCAGACCGTCTTCCTCACACGAAGGTCGCAGCTTGCCGACCGCGACGCCCGACTTGCGGACCAGCGCCGGGTCCATGCCCGACGCCGTCAGCCGGGTGTCGACGACCTGGGCGCCCGTCTGCCACGGGAAGTACGCGTCCAGCTTCAGCTTCCTGCCCAGCTCCTTGGCGATCCACCATCCGGGCTTCGAGTCGTACTTGGGCTCGACCACCTTCTGCCGCAGGGCAACGAACGGTGGATTCCAGGCCGGCGCCCACAGGTCGTCGTCGCGCTCCAGATACGTGCACTCCGGCAGGACGACGTCGGCATAGCCTGTGATCTCAGCCGGCAGCACGTCGATGACGGCCAGGAAGTCCAACGCCTGGATCTTCTTCTCGGTCTGGCGCCAGTCGGGCAGGGCCTGGATCAGGTTGGTGCCGTAGACCAGCCACGCGTGGATGCCGTCGAGCTTGTCGGGACCCACCGTGGCATTGCACACACCCGACGCCAGCACTTCGTCGGCCAACGGATACTTGCCCTCGGGCTTGTCGCGCAGTGCAGAGTGCTCGGGGTACTTGGGGTACGGGTACTTGGCGACCTCGACTTGACCGGGGCTGAGGAAACCGCCGCGGCGTCCCCAGTTGCCCAGCAGCGCGGCCAGGATCGCCATCGCACGGGCCCGCTGCGTGTCGTCGCCGTACCAGGTTGCGCGCCGACCGGGGTGCACCAGCGACGCGGGCTTGAAGCCGGCGATGAAGCGCGCGGTCTCCCGGATCAGCTCCGGGCGGATTCCCGTGTGCGGATAGGCCCACTCGGGGGTCTTGTCGGCGACGTGGGCCGCCAGCGCGTCAAAGCCAATGGCGTACTTCGTCAGGTAGTCGGCGTCGTACAGCTTCTCGGTGACGATGACGTGCATCCATGCCAGCAGCAGCGCGATGTCGGTTCCCGGCTTGATCGGCAGCCAGTACTTGGCCTTGCCCGCCGCCACCGAGAAGCGCGGGTCGACGACGACCAGCTGGGCACCGCGGTCCAAGGCTTCAGCGAAGTCCTGCACCTGCGTGTTGTGCATGTTCTCGCCCAAGTGGCTGCCGATCAGGGTGATGCAGCGGGCGTTGGCGATGTCGACGGGCTCCGGCGACCCGAGGATCGTGCCGTACGTCAGGTTGTAGCCGACCTCACGCGGACCCCGGCACTGCGCGTACGACGGCGCCGCGATGTGGTGCGAGCCGAACGCCTTCATCAGGTGGCTGAACCACGAGCCACCGTAACCATGCGAGAACAGGGCAACAGCCTCCGGCCCGTACTTGGCCTTGACCTGTTCCATGCCCTGCGCAATCCGACCCAACGCGTCGTCCCACGAGACGGGGGCGAACACGTCCTCGCCGCGCCTCTTCATGCGGACCAACGGCTGCCTGAGCCGATCGGGGTCGTTCAGCGCGCCGGTGCCGCCGACGCCGCGCGGGCACAGTCGGCCGCGGGACAGCGGGTGCGCAGGGTTGCCCTCGAGCTTGGTGACCTCGTCGCCGCGGACGTGGGCCAGCACGCCGCACTTCCAGAAGCACAGCTCGCAGAACGTGGACACGATCCGGTCGCCTTGCGTGTGCGGATTGGGAACTTGCGGTGAGGCATAGCCCCACCAGTCGGTGGTCAGGCCGGAGGCGGCCGCGACACCCGTGCCGGCGGCGCCGATCTGCAGGAAGCGTCTGCGTGTCACGGACATGGCGTTGCACCTCGTACGGTCGGAGACGTCGTCTGGAGGGGCTCAGCGAATCGAGCACCCGTTCAAGCAGGACACGAGCGACTGCAGCTGGGGCTCGGCCAGCTCGTAGAACGCAAAACCGTCGCGACGCACCGCCCGAACCAGGCTGCGCATGCGAAGAATTCTCAAGTGTTGCGAGACAAGAGCCTGCTCGACCCCAAGCCGGTCGGCCATGGCGTTGACGTGCAGCGGGCCACTGCAGAGCAGCGCGACGATGCGGATCCGCAGCGGATGGGCGACGGCCTTCAACAACTCGGCCAAGTGCTCGGCGCGAGGCGGGTCGTCGTCGATGGAGCGGGCACTCAGGGGGCCGTTTGAGGCGATCGTGTGGGACACGACAACTCCGGAAGTGGTTGGGGCGAAGGAGCGGAAGCGGGGGGGGGGGCAGCGGGGGGAGAATCGCGACCTGCGCATATCGCAAGTCCACTATATCTACCCGCAGCGAAACGGGTCAAGCGTGGACGCGCTGCGATCGCTGCGCGCGGGGTATCCAACCACGCTCTCCTGGAGTGCTGAGTATGGAAAAGTCCGCGAACTGCTTGGAATTAATGTGTTACTCAATAGACCTTGTGGTCTGGTGAAACACCAGATCAGACCTTGATCGTGAAGACGGCCTCAGCCGGGGCGCAAGTTGCGCCAAACGACAATAACCACGAAATTACAATGGATTAGGTGAAAGCAGCTGCGCGGCAGGGCGGGGGCGGTTCGCTCAAACGCCGCTGGCAGCGTGTGCGGCTGCCTTGCGCGCAAGAAACGCGTTGCGCTTCTTCTCGAGCATCGGGGCAAAGCTGAGCACCAGGATCGCGCACATGATCGACGCGGCGCCGCCCAGCTCGTAGGCATCCATCGACTTGCCGAAGAAGTACGCGATCAGGCCGGCGGCGATGACGCCCGCGAGCACGCTCGAAGCGCGGTTGACGGGTACGGCAAAGGTGTTCTCGCTCTTGTCGAGCAGCACCAGACCGCCAAAGATGCCGGTTCCCTGCGAGCACAGGCCAATCGCCATCAACAGCAGCAGCGTGGGCATCGTCACGGCGGACATATCCAGAAACTGTCCCAGCATCGAGAAGCCGTGCTGCAGCTGCCCGCCAAACTCGCCGGGCATAAACGACAGACCCGCAATCGTCAGCAGAATCATGGGCGTGGCGACGAGCTGTTCTTCCACGAAGTAGCGGACTTGGGCACCTTCCTCGTCGGACTTGCCGAAGCGCGTCATCAGGCGCAGGCGCACAAAGTACGCGGCGATGTAGGCGGCGAAGTTGATGGCGGCGATCACCGGCATCGAGATCCGCGCGTCCTTCATGAACGGGATGATCACGGCCAGCACGCTGAAGCCAAAGCCAACCCACGAGAACCAGCGGACCTTGCGGCGCCCCAGTAGGTCGACAACCGGAGCCACCATCAGCACGCCGCCTCGCATCAGCAGCTGCGCGAACACAATCGACATGTCGAAGGTGTAGGCCAAGGTGGTGGTGGCGATGATGGCTGCGGTGCCGATGCCCGACAGGAGTGTGGCAAGCGACGGGCGCGGCAGCATGAACGGCCCAAGCTTGAACCGGTGGGCGTGCTTCCACAGACCGGTCGCCCACAAGAACACCATCATGCCCAGCGTGGACGTCGCGATTGTGATCGGCAGCATCGAAGTGCCCGACATCTTGGGGATCGTCGGGGCCAGCAGGCCGCTGGACAACGCCTTGGTCATCGCCGCGTACGGTACGTAGGCGGCGAAATACCCGAAAGCAAACGTCCAGATCGACCAAATCCCGGACTTCTTTTCTGCCGAATCCGTCATGGCATGGGCCTCGTGCGGCGTAGCACGTCGCAGGCGCCCGGGGGGAAGGGCGCAACGTTCGATTCTGACCACACTCTTCAAGGAGCGTCAAAACAATGGCCGTTGCGGTTGCAGCACGCGATCTGTCCCGGTTTGTCCGGTTCCCGCGCCGCCGACGGGTCAACGGCCGGGTCTTGGGGACCGACTTCCGTCCGTGTATCGTCCGGGCCTGAGGGCTGGGCGGGGTCGCAGCGCCCCCGGTTAGACCGGCCTTGCACACGTGCCATTTGCGCCCGACGGCGACCTGCGGTACCCGTCAAGCAGCGTCCTCGACGTCACAGGTGCCATCATGCCTCACCAACAGCAGAACCCGCAGACCTCTCAGAAGCAGCAGCAGCCCGCTGCGCCGCAAGGTGGTGGACAGGGCAATCAGGGGCGCGCGGTTCGTCCGAGTCCCGCGGCGACGCAGCGCGGCTACGGCCCCAGCGCGGCCGAGACCAAGCCCAAGGCCAAGGGCGAGCAGGCGGCCCCCGGTCCCGTGATCAAGCACAAGATCAAGCCGGGCGACACGTTGTGGGCGCTGGCAGAGCAGTATCTGGGCAGCGGCTTGCAGTGGAAGACGATCCTTGCCGCCAATGCCGACAAGATTCCGTCCAAGGACCGCCTGCGCGTCGGCTCCATCATCGACATCCCGACCGGAGACACCGCGTCCCAGGGCGATGAGCGGTCGGCCCAGGACCTGCCCGCCGCAAGCCCCGGCCCCACCCCCAGCCAGCGCGAACCGGCACCCGGCGCCGAGGGTGGCAAGCCCAAGAAGAGCAAGGAGTTGACGCCAGAGGCCCTGAATGCGGCCCGGCGCTTTTACGACGCAAACCCCGGGATGTACCTGCCGCACGTGATTCGGCGGTTGCAGGCGGCTGTGGGCGAAACCCCTGACGGCGTCATGGGCCTGCAAACGGTTCAGGCCGTGGCCGCTTGGCAGGCAGACCGAGGCATGGCGGCCGATGGCATCGCGGGCAGGGCGACGTGCGCGGCGATGTTCGGGCGCGACGTGCGCTTTGACCCCAAGCCGAAGATCGAGCCCCCTCGCAGCGGCGAGATCCTGTCGCCGGCCGCGGTGTTGAATGCGGTCGATTGGTATCGGCGCAACCGCAGCCAGTATCCGGCGCCGGTGTTCTCACGCATCGAAGGCAAGCTTGGCCGCCCGGCCGACGGCCTGCCCGACTCCGACACCGTGACCTCGATTGCCGCGTGGCAGCGTCAACATGCGCTTGCGTCGGATGGCATTGCAGGCGTCGACACGATGACCAAGATGTTCGGTGGCGACATTCGCGCTGGCGTGCAGGTGCCCAAGCCCGGTCAACAGGCCAAGGAAGCGAGCACGGCCGCCGGTGGCGGCTCCGGTTTGGATCTGCCCAGCGGACTCGCACAGATTCGCAAGGTGTTCGGTGACGCGGGCACCAACATCGTTGGCGCCGCGATGCGCGCGGGACCCGGCGGAGAGATGGTCACGGTGCAGTGCCACAAGAAGATCGCGGACAAGCTCGCCAAGGTCTTCGACGACATCCACAAGGATGGCGCCAGCGCGCACATCAAGAGCTACGGTGGCTGCTACGTCTACCGCAAGAAGCGCCGCAGCGGCACCGAGTGGTCGACCCACGCTTGGGGCATCGCGATCGACGTCAACGCCGAGTGGAACCCGATGGCCAACACCAAGAACATGAAGGTGGCCGACGGCCAGAAGGTGCTGGTGCCCTACTTTGAGCGCCACGGCTTCTACTGGGGCGGCAACTTCGGCGACCCGATGCATTTCCAGTACTGCACCGG
>JBMOIG010000150.1:0-10148 GCA_049317445.1 Myxococcota bacterium
GCCATCCAGCCGAACACCTGATTCATGAAGCTGGCGGCAAGGGCTGTGCGATTGGCGTGGTCGATGTCGGTCGCGGGGGAGCTGCCCCATGCGGCGGAGTGGTCGTGTTCGGGTTCGAAGGCCATGTCGGTCTCCTGTCGTGGCGGTCGTTGCTGTGGGGCAGCCGCGTGGCTAGCGGTGCCCGCAAAGGGTAGGTCGCTGGGCGTCGCGGTCAAGCCAATCCGCAAGACTCGCTCCAAGCGCACCTGTCCCTTCGGCTTGGCCAACACCTGGGCGGCCAAACCATTCCTGACGTCGGGTGGCTGGGAAGGTGGCTAGGAAGCGGAGCGGTCGAAGCGCTTGCGCTCGTTGATGCTGAGGTACTTCTTGCGCAGCCGTAGGGACTTGGGCGTGACCTCGACCAGCTCGTCGCCGTCGATGAACTCGAGCGCCTCTTCCAGGCTCAGGCGCTTGGCAGGCGTCAGCAGCAGCTTTTCGTCTGCACCGGCGGAGCGGATGTTCGTCAGCTTCTTCTCACGCCCCGGGTTGACGGTCAGGTCGTTGTCGCGGTTGTGAATGCCGCAGATCTGGCCCTCGTAGACGTCCACCGTCGGCGAGACGAAGAACTGACCGCGATCCTGCAGATTGAAGATGCCGTAGGCGGTCGTCGTCGTCTGCTCGAGCACCACCAGCACGCCGTTGTGACGCCGACGGATGTCGCCCCGCCACGGGCCGTACTGGGCGAAATTGTGATAGATCACGCCGGTGCCGCGGGTGTCGGTCAGGAACTGCGAGCGATAACCGATCAGGCCGCGCGCGGGCACCAGAAACTCCAGACGCACCATGCCGTCGTCGCCCACGTGCATGTGCCGCATGTCCGCGCCGCGCTGGGACAATTTGTCGATCACGATGCCGCTGTAGGCCTCGGCGCACTCGGCGACGACGTCCTCGTAGGGCTCCAGCCTGTGGCCATGCTCGTCGTGCTTGACGATCACCTTGGGCTGCGACACCTGCAGCTCGAAGCCCTCACGCCGCATGGTTTCGATCAGGATCGACAGCGACAGCGTGCCGCGCCCCGAGACCTTCAGCACCTCTGGGCGGTCCGTGTCCTCAACCCGCAGCGACACGTTGTGCTCAAGCTCTTTGGCCAGCCGCTCGCGCACGTGCCGCGACGTGACGAACTTGCCCTCGCGCCCGGCAAACGGTGAGTTGTTGACGATGAAGTCCATGGACAGCGTCGGCTCGTCGACCGGAATCGCGGGAAGCGGGTCGATCTTGTCCTCTGCGCACAGGGTCTCGCCCACTGTCACGTCGCCCACGCCTGCCAACGCGATCACGTCGCCCGCGAATGCCTCTTCGGCGTCGATGCGTTCGATGCCGGAGAAGAGCATCAGCTTGACGATGCGAATGGGCGAGGTGGTGCCGTCGAGACGCACTTGCACCAGTCGGTCACCTCGCGCGATGCGCCCCCGGTAGATGCGGCCAATTGCGATGCGGCCCAGGAAGTCGTTGCGGTCGAGCGTGGCCACCTGCAGCTGCGCCGGCCCTTCCATGTCGAAGCTGCACGGCGGCACATGGGCCAGGATCAGGTCCAGCAGCGGCCGCAGATCCGTACCTTTGACGTCGGGGTCCATGGAAGCCCAGCCGTCGCGGCCACTTGCGTAGATCACGGGGAAGTCGAGCTGCTCAGGCTTGGCCTCGAGGTTCACGAACAGGTCGAACACGGCGTCGAGCACTCGGTCCAGCTGGCGGTCCGGGCGATCGACCTTGTTGATGACCACGATGGGACGCAGCCCGAGCGCCAGCGACTTCTTCAGCACGAAGCGCGTCTGGGGCATCGGCCCTTCGCAAGCGTCGACCAGCAGCAGAACGGAGTCGACCATCCGCAGGATGCGCTCGACCTCACCGCCGAAGTCCGCGTGTCCCGGGGTGTCGACGATGTTGACCACGCGCCCGTCGTAGTGAACGGCCGTGTTCTTCGACAGGATGGTGATGCCCCGCTCACGCTCCAGATCGTTGGAGTCCATGACGCGCTCACGCAGCATGCCACCCCGGCCAAACGCGCCGCATTGCTGCAGGATCTGGTCGATGAGGGTGGTCTTGCCGTGGTCGACGTGAGCGATGATGCCGATGTTACGAACGCGTTCCATGGTGGTCTCGTGCTGCCGGTCGGGCAGAGGGCGCGGGAGAGTGCCACAGATCGCCGGTCACGACCAGTGCTTCATCGCGAAGTAGCAGGGAGAATCGCGAGGTCCGGGGCCAGATGAGTGGCTAGTCCGGGTCGCAGGGGCACTGGCGCGGCACCTTGGTGCGGTGCACGCGGCAGCGTTCGCGGGTCACGTCGCACCGCGCCTTCAGCGGCTTGGTGTCGGGATAGCGCTTGGCGACGTTGCAGACGTTCGACGCGAGGACACAACTCTCGACGGAATGAGCGCACATCTCGAAGCACAGGTCCATCGCGTTCTCTTGGGCAGCGACCGACGCGATTTGAAAGCCGATTTGAATCTGGCGATTGGTGGCGACATCAACCTCACGGCGGTCGCCGTCGGTGACGCCTTCCAGCTTCTCGGTCTGCTTGTGGCCCGAGCAGCCGGCAAGCGTCGCGAGTACCGCCGCGATCAGCACCAACCGTCCCATCCGCTTCCCCTTGTCGAACAGAGAGAACAACTCGCGGCAGTGTAGGGTTCTGAGCCGTAGAGGGCAAGTCGCCGTAGGGGTTGCGCCGCCCGAGGTGAGAGTCGACACTAACGCTCGCGCTTCCCAACCCGTTGGAGCCCCCCCCATGGACGCCCTCCGCACCCTTGTCGACCTGTTCGAGACCGCCGCGGCTGAGTCCCCGGACCGGGCGATGCTCAGGTCGCGCATTGGCGACGAGTGGCGCGCGATCTCTTTCGCGCGGTTTCGCCACACCAGTGCGACTTGGGCCCGCGCCCTGTGCGCGCTGGGTCTGAAGAAGGGCGACCGCGTGTTGATCGCTGCCCAGACGAGCCCTGAGTGGGTCATCGCCGACGTGGCGGTGCTGCTGGCGGGCGGCGTGACGGTGCCGGTGTACCAGTCGGCAATGCCCGACGAGATGCACTACATCGCGGAGAACTCGGGCGCGCGCTTCGCCTTTGTCGAAGACCCGGTGCAGCTCGAGAAGCTGCTGTCGCACCGCGACCGACTGCCGAGCCTCGAAAAGATCGTGTGGTTCAAGGCGTTGGCCGAGCTCGACAAGCCCGACGCTCTTGGGCGGACGACGCTGCGGCTCGACGCCGTCTTGCAGCAACCCGACCCGTCGGTGCTGTCGGTCGACGAGCTGGGCAAGCTGGCGCGCGGCGTGGACGAGGCGGTGCTGCGCGAGCGGCGGGCGGCGCTGGGCCCCCAGGATGCCGCGACCATCGTGTATACCAGCGGAACAACTGGCTTTCCGAAGGGCGTGGTACTGACCCACGACGCCTTCGTGTTCGAGACGGCAGCGGGTGTCGAGGCGCTGGACATTCGGTCCGTCGACACGCTGTTCCTGTTCCTCCCGCTCGCTCACATCTTTGCGCGCGTCATCGCGTTCGGCTGCATCCGACAGGCGACCGAGATGGCGTTCCCGCGGTCGATGGCGACGCTGCTGGACGACGTGGCCGCAGTGCAGCCTACACTGATGCCCAGCGTGCCGCGCATCTTCGAGAAAGCGCACGCCAAGATCCTGAGCAACGCGCACCGCTCTGGCGGCGTCAAGAAGCGCATCTTCGACCTGGCGCTGGCGACCGGACGCGAGATGAGTCTGGCACGGCAGCGCGGCCGCAACCCGGGGCCTTTCCTGGTGGCCCGCCACAAGCTGGCGCACGAGTTGGTGTTCTCGAAGATCCACGCCACGTTCGGTGGCAAGATCCGCGCGTTTGTCTCGGGCGGCGCTCCGCTGTCGAAAGACCTGGCCGAGTTCTTCCACGCCTGCGGGCTACTGATCCTCGAAGGCTATGGCCTGACCGAGAACACCGCTGCAGCGACGGTCAACCGCGCGGAACACTACAAGTTCGGCTCGGTCGGCAAGCCGCTGACCAACGTTGATGTCGCGATTGCGCCCGACGGCGAGGTGCTGGTACGCGGCCGCAACGTGATGACAGGCTACTGGAACAACCCGGAAGCGACGCGCGAGGTGCTGGTCGATGGCTGGCTGCACACCGGCGACATCGGCGAGCTGGACGCGGACGGCTTCCTGCGCATCACCGACCGCAAGAAGGACATCATCGTCACCGCGGGCGGCAAAAACGTCGCGCCCCAAAACCTCGAGAGCCTGGTCAAGTCGTCTCCCTTCATCTCGCAGGTGCTGGTGTACGGCGATCGACGCAAGTTCCTGTCGGCACTGGTGACGTTGGACGAAGCGACCATCCGAAAGTGGGCAGAGGACCGCGGAGTTGCCTTCACCTCGTTTGCCGAGCTGACCCAGAACGCAGAGGTCTACAAGCTGGTCGAGGGTATCGTCGCCGCCAAGAATCGGCAGCTGGCGAGCTACGAAACCATCAAGAAGTTCGCGATTCTGGACCACGATCTGACCGTCGAGGAGGGCCACCTGACGCCGTCGCTGAAGATGCGCCGCAAGGAGGTCACCCTGAAGTACCAGGACCTGCTGGATTCGTTCTACAGCGAGCACTACTGATGCCCCACCCCACCGCTGTCATCTGCTTGCCGACCTACAACGAGCGCGACAACCTGCCCCTGATGGTGCAGGCGGTTCACGCGGTGGTGCCGGAGCTGCACATCCTCGTCATCGACGACAACAGTCCGGACGGCACCGGTCAGCTGGCGGACGAGATTGCGGCCAAGGACCCGCGGGTGTTCGTGATGCACCGCGAGAAGAAGCAGGGGCTTGGGCGTGCGTACGTCGCCGGGTTCAAGTGGGCGCTACAGCGGGACTACGAGCTCGTCTTCGAGATGGACTGCGACTTCTCGCACCGACCGGAGCACCTGCCAGAATTCCTTGTCATGGCAGAGACTTGCGATGTGGTGCTGGGGTCTCGCTACATCCCCGGCGGCAGCACGCAGGACTGGGGCTGGAAGCGGCGTTTCATCTCCAAGGGTGGCAATACCTATGCGCGGGCGATCCTTGGGCTTCCCTTCAAGGACCTGACCGGCGGCTTCAAGTGCTTCCATCGCAAGGTGCTGCAGACGCTACCGCTGGACCAAATCCTCAGTAATGGCTACGTGTTCCAGGTCGAGCTGACGTATCGCTCGCTGCTGCTGGGGTTCCGCATCGGCGAGGTGCCGATCCAGTTCCCCGATCGCACCCGCGGCGAGTCCAAGATGAGCGGAAGCATCTTCACCGAGGCGATGAAGAACGTGCTGAAGCTGCGGCTGGCCAAGGGTCGGCTGAAGTCAGAGCGGCAAGATACGCCTTGATTCCCAATCTGTTAGGACGCCTCGCGGGGGCGCCGTCGCCACTTGTCGCTGGACAAGCCTTGGACGAGGTGACACCGTCCGCCACTGGTCACGCGGGGCGTGGTGCCGTACAGTATCCCGCCTCTCCGACCCACGGGCAGTGCAGGCCCGGGGGATGGTTGTCCCCGCATCGGCCAACCTGACGGAACCCAACGCGAACGACCCCGGCGTGTGCCCCACGCGAGACAGGACCCCATGAGCAACGAACTGAACGCACTCCTCGGCAAGGGCAGCGAATTCAACGGCAAGCTGAACTTCGAAGGCAGCGTCCGCATCGACGGTCGCTTCAGCGGCGAAATCTTCAGCGACGGCACTCTGATCATCGGTGAGGGCGCGATCGTCACCGCCGAGATCAACGTCGCCACGGTCGCTGTCTACGGCGAGGTCACGGGCAACATCACCGCCACCGACGGTGTCGAGCTGCACGCCCCCGCGTCGCTGCGCGGCAACATCACCTCGCCTGCCCTGCACATCGACAAGGGCGTGTTCTTCGACGGCGCCTGCCAGATGACCTCGCCGCAAGAGCGCCCCGCGCCACCCGCCCTGCCTCACCGCTCGGCCCAACGCCCGCTGGCCCCCGCCCAGCCGCTGCCGCCCGCCGCGCCGACGTCGATGCCGGTGTCGCAGCCGGTGCGCAACACGGGCGTGTTCACCGTCGATGGCGCTCGCACCACCGGCGAGCTGACGCACAAGTTCTAGTTTCTCCAACGCAATGCTCGCTCCCCCACGCGCTGCGCCTGCCGCGGCCGCCGCGCTGCATCCCCCCCACAGCCCCGCAAGCGAGGACCCCATGGCCCTGAAGCACTTCCTCAGCGTGTCCGATCTGTCCCCCGCGCAGGCCGCCGACATGTTGGTCCTTGCCGACCGCATCAAGCGCGAGCCGGCCAAGTACCGCAAGGCACTCGAAGGCCAGACGCTCGCGATGATCTTTCAGAAGAAGTCGACCCGGACGCGCGTGTCGTTCGAGGTGGGCATGTACCAGCTGGGCGGCCACGCCTTGTTTCTGTCGGCGACCGACATCCAGATCGGCCGCGGCGAAACGATCGCGGACACGGCCCGCACCATCAGCCGCTATTGCAACGGCATCATGGCGCGCGTGTTCGGCCACGAGATCCTGACCGAGCTGGCCGAGTTCGCCTCGATCCCCGTCGTCAACGCCCTGTCGGACCTCGAGCATCCATGCCAGACCCTGTGCGACGCGCAGACGCTGGTCGAGAAGTGGTCGCCCGTCGGCACCTTCGACGTCAACGTCCTGAAGGGCCGCAAGCTGGTGTACGTGGGTGATGGCAACAACATGGCGCACTCGCTGTTGGACACGGGCGCAGTGTTGGGGATGGACGTCACCATCGTGGCCCCCAAGGACTACGAGCCCAGCCCCGTCATCCTCGCACGCAGCCGCCAGATCGCGTTGCAAACGGGTGCCAAGCTGGCCGTCAGCAACGACCCCATCGAGGGCGTGCGCGGCGCCGACTGCATCTACACCGACGTCTGGGCCTCCATGGGTCAGGAGGCCGAACAGGCCAAGCGCGTCAAGGACTTCGCCGGGTTCCAGGTCGACGAGGGCATGATGCAGCGCGCCAACCCCGGCTGCCTGTTCATGCACTGCCTGCCCGCCCACCGCGGTGAGGAAGTGTCGGCCGAGGTGTGCGACGGTCCCCGCTCGATCATCTTCGACGAGGCTGAGAACCGTCTGCACATCCAGAAGGCGATCCTTGTCTCGCTGATGGGCACGCATTGAGCCGACCGCGCATGACGCCGGGGACGCGGTCGCTACTGGCGCTCGTGCCCTTGGCGCTGTCGCTCGCGGTCGCTTGCGGCCGCAGCCTGCCACCGGCCCCCCGCCCACCACCTCTCGCCAAAGAGACCGCCGACCCCGTCGTCGCGCAAGTCGACCTGTCTGAGCTGCGCCTCTCGCAGGTGCAGGACCGACTGGACACGACCATCTACGCCGACAGCAAGGCCGACGCCGCTGCCCAAGCGCTGCAACTGGCCGCGTCCGACGTGCTGGTGGTGCGAGAGATGGCCGTGATCGGCCAGAAGCCCTTGCCGGGCGAGAGGTATTCCCAGGCGTCTGACCGCTTCCTTGCCCAGGTCTGGACCGGTCGCAACGCCTGCCCGGCCACTGAGCCCGACCTGAAGTGGGCCTACCTGAGCGAGATGGGGCGCTACAAGCACCCTCCCAGCTTCACGTTGTGGGACGCCCAGGTGCAGTGCTGCGAGGACGTGGACGCCTGCCCGCAAGCCACACTGCAGGCCTGCCGAAACGACCTGCGGCCGATGCTGGACGCCCTGCGCGCCGCCGCTGCCAAGGATCTCGCCGCTCTGCCCCCGCTGCCGGTCGATGTGACGCAAGTAGCGCTGGACCAGAGCGCTGTGCGGGACCGCCACGTGCCGGCCTTCGAAGGGGTGGTGGCCAACGCATCGGCCCACGAACCGCGACTGCAGCTGCGCCGGTATACCGCGTTCGCCGCGGATCCTGCCTTTCCCCGCAGGGGCTTCCGCCGCACCGACCCGCAGCTGGAGCGCATGGCCCGCGACGCCGCGTTGGGCTCCGTGGTGGGTCCGATCGAGACCGTCTGGGGCCTGTCGGTGGCGCTGGTCGTCGCCCGGGAACCTCCCGCGGAGGGCGGACTGGAGGACCCGGCCGTGCGAAAGACCGTCCACCTGCGCCTGTGCGAACTGTCGGCAGTGGAAGAGCGGCAGGCCTACCGCGGGCGGTTGCTGAAAGGCGCGCTGGTGAAGTGGCGGGACGACCTGATCCGCAAGCGCTTTGGTGACGAAGTGGTGCGGAAGCTGCCCGGACGCGAGCCGCTCAACCCTTGACGCGCTCGACCCGGGTGACCCCGCGCAGCCGCGACAGGTTGGCGATCACCTCATTGAGCTGCACGACATCGGTCACCATGACCTCGAAGTCATTGATCGCCCGGCGACCGTCGATCACGCGGCAGTTGGCCTGCTGGATGCTGACGCCGGCCTCCGTGAAGCGCTGCGACATCGCCGCCAGAAGCCCCGTCTCGTTCTCGGTGTAGACGCGCACGGTCACCACGGCGCCAGAGCCGCCTTCGGTGTTCCAGTCGCAGTCCAAGCGCCGCATCGGGTCGGCGTCGAGCACGAAGTGGCAACCCCGGGCGTGCACGGTGATGCCGCGACCGCGCGTGACGACGCCGACGATGGCATCGCCCGGCACCGGCGAACAGCACTTGCCCATGCGCACGACCACGTCGTCGATGCCGTCGACCGTGATGGCCGCGCCCTTCTTGCCGGGCTTGCGGGGTCGCCGGATCTCGTCGGGCTTGGGTTCCTCGACCGGCCGCGACTCGGGCAGCAGCTCTTGCACGGCATCCGACGGCGTCAACTTGCCGTAACCAACCAGCACGGCCAGATCGTCCAGGGTCGAGACCTTGAAGTGTGCCAGCAGCTTGGGAAAGCGCTCGTGCTGCTGCATCCGGACCATCGACCACTTCACGCGGCGGAAGGCCTTCTCGAGCAGATCCATGCCGATCTCGAGCGCCTTGGCCCGCTGCTCTGCGTGGATGTACGTGCGGATCTTGGTCTTTGCGCGCGCCGTGACGACGAACTCGAGCCAGTCGGGGCTCGGGCGCGCGTCGGCCCGCGTCATGATCTCGACGATGTTGCCGTTTCGCAGGTGGTGCTTCAGCGGCACCATCACGCCGTCGACCTTCGCGCCGACCGCCCGCTCACCGATCTTCGAGTGGATCGTGAAGGCGAAGTCAATCGGGGTCGACCCGCGCGGCAAGACCTTGACGTCGCCTGCAGGCGTGAACGTGTAGACCTCGTCGCTGAAGAGGTCGATCTTCATGCTGTCCAGGAACTCGTCGGAGTCCTTGACGCCCGCGTGCCACTCCAGCAGCTGCTTGAGCCAGCTGAATCGCTCTTCGTCGCGCACGCTGATCGACTCGCCACGCTCCTTGTACCGCCAGTGCGCCGCCACACCTTCCTCTGCCACCCGGTGCATGTCCTGCGTGCGGATCTGCACCTCGATACGCTCAGCGCGCGGACCGATGACAGACGTGTGCAACGACTGATAACGATTGGCCTTTGCGAGCGCGATGTAGTCCTTGAAGCGCCCCGGGATCGGCTTGAAGTGGGTGTGGACCGCCCCCAGCGCCGCGTAGCACTCGCGCAGGTCGTTCACCAGCACACGGAAGCCCTGCGCATCGTAGATCTGGTCGTACGGCAGGTTCTGCACGGTCATCTTGCGATAGATGCCGAACAGGTGCTTCGGGCGCCCGTAAACAAGCGCGTCGTTCATGCCCTCGTCGGTCAGGATCTTCTTGAGCGTCTCGACCACCTCAGACACATACGCCTGACGTGTGGCCTGGCGCTGGCCGACCATGCGCGCCAGCTTGTGGTACTCGTCGGCGTACAGGTGGCGGAAGCACAGGTCTTCCAGCTGCGCCTTCATCCAGCCGATGCCCAAGCGATTGGCCAAAGGGCTATAGATCTCGGTAGTTTCTTGCGCGATGCGGCGCTGACTCTCGGGCTTCATGTGCTCGAGCGTCGTCATGTTGTGCAAGCGGTCGGCCAGCTTGATGAGCAACACGCGAATGTCGCGCGCCATGGCCACGAGCATCTTTCTAAAGTTTTCTGCCTGCTTGTGCTCTTGGCTCGAAAACTTGATCTGGTCGAGCTTGGTCACGCCGTCGACGATCTGGGCGATCTCGGGGCTGAAGCGCTTTGCGATCTCGTCGATGGTGACCACGGTGGCAAAGCGCGCCGCGCGCAAGCCGCAGAGCACA